>CAJOCS010000015.1 GCA_905233655.1 uncultured Bacteroidales bacterium
CCGACACAGGGGGTCTGGGGGGTTAGCCCCCCAGATATTAGACATAGGTCTCCTACCCAGTACGAAAGAAGGCTCCGTTTCGGAGCCTTCTTTCTGGTACTGGGTAGGAGAATCGAACTCCTATTGCGAGATTGAGAATCTCGAGTACTAACCGTTATACGAACCCAGCATTGGGGAGTGCAAAGGTACAACATTTTTTTTATTCTGCAAATTTTGTAACAAAAAATTATGTAAATTTGTAGAATCAAAACACGCATTGTACTATGACACTGATCAAATCCATTTCCGGTATCCGCGGAACCATCGGAGGCGCTCCCGGCAACGCACTCACCCCCATTGATGTCGTTAAATTCACTGCTGCATACGCTGCAACTCTTCCCCAGCGCAAACCCACTCCCAACGGCGCACGTTACAAAGTGGTCGTGGGCAAGGACGCCCGCCTCAGCGGCGACATGGTAGAGCAGCTGGTCGTGGGTACCCTCGTGGGCTGCGGAATCGATGTGGTGAAATGCGGCTTCGCTTCCACTCCCACAACGGAAATGGCAGTTCTCTTCGCCAATGCCGACGGCGGAATCATCCTCACCGCCAGCCATAACCCCCGCCAGTGGAACGCCCTCAAGCTCCTGAACGACAAGGGCGAATTCCTTACCGCTGTGCAGGGACAGGCCGTACTCGACCTCGCAGAGAAGGAGGATTTCAACTTCGCGGAGGTGGATGCACTCGGCAACATCGAGGAAGAAGACTTCACTGACAAGCATCTGGATGCCGTCATGGCCCTTCCCGCAGTGGACGCCGAGGCAATCAAGGCAGCACACTTCACAGTGGTGGTAGATGCCATCAATTCGGTTGGCGGCATCATCATGCCCCGTCTGCTGAAGCGCCTGGGTGTCAAGTGCATAGAGCTTAACTGCAATCCCACCGGCGACTTCGCCCACAACCCCGAGCCGCTTCCCGCAAACCTCGTGGACCTCTGCGAGACCGTTGTCAAGGAGAAGGCCGACCTCGGCGTGAGCGTAGACCCCGACGTAGACCGTCTGGCTTTCATCCAGGAGGATGGACAGCCCTTCGTCGAGGAGTATACCCTCGTGAGCGTGGCCGACTACCTCTGCGAACTCGCCCAGAAGGAGGGCAAGCCCATCGCAACGGTGAGCAACCTGTCTTCCACCAGGGCCCTTCGCGATGTCACCGAGAAGCACGGCGGCAAGTATTATGCATCGGCCGTGGGTGAAGTGAACGTTACCACCAAGATGCACGAGGTGGGCGCCCTGATTGGCGGTGAAGGCAACGGAGGCGTAATCTATCCCGCCATCCACGCAGGACGCGACGCCATGGTGGGCGTAGCCCTGTTCCTGAGCAACCTCGCCCATAAGAAGATGAAGGTGAGCGAGCTCAAGAAGACCTATCCTCAGTACTTCATCGCAAAGAACAAGATCCAGCTCAGCGACAGCGCCCTCATCGACAAGATACTCGGAGAGCTCAAGAAGATTTATGCCAAGGAGGAAATCAACGATATCGACGGCGTGAAGATTATCTTCGAGGCCAAGAAACAGTGGGTCCACCTGCGCAAGTCCAACACCGAGCCCATCATCCGCATCTACTCCGAGGCTAACACCATGGCCGAGGCGGAAGCGCTTGGCAATGAAGTGATTGCCGTCGCGAACAAAATCATCGGCTAGTGTTTTCATTCCGGACGACCCCATTGGAGGACCAGCTCGACAGGGCCTTGCTCTACGGCAAGGTGGGCTGTTTCTGTACCCAGAGCTGCTGGGATACCGCCAGGGGCCGGTGGATGTGGGAACTCTTCCGTGAGAGGGGAAATCTCGCAAAGGTTTTCACTCCGCGCGACGCCGAACTTACCCCCGGGACAAATCACATCCAGTGGGACCTTTCCGAGGTCCGCGAACTGGATGCGATAGTGGTGGAGATCCAGGATGTGGGGGTGCGCTACTTCAATTACACCAAGGACGTGATGCAGCTCATGGAAGGGCTCGCTCTACTTGGCGAAGACGCTCCGTCGCTATACATCGTGGACCATATCAATCCGGCCGGCAGGGTGGTGGAGGGGAGTCCCTCCGTTGCGGGAGAGATGTTCGTTCCGAGGGTAGCCCATCGTCACGGGCTCACTCTGGGCGAGCTTGTGAATCTGTACTGCAGCGAGATAGGTGCGAAGTTCGCGATTCATGTGATATCGGCCATGGCATCGGATGCAACGAGGCAGCTGCTGCCATGGACAATAGCACCAGCCTCTGACGTTCCGGGGCTCTTCACATCGTCCCTTTACAGCGGGGGAGGTCTATGGAACAATACTACGGTTACTCCGGGAATTGGGACTTCAAGGCCCTACGAGTATATCGGCGCTCCGTTTGTGAAAACCATTCATCCTGAGGAGCTTCCACAGGCTGCGGGCGCTCTGCTGCGTCCGTGCTCGTTCACTCCGGCCGCCGGCCGCTATGCAGGCGAGCGCTGCACCGGATTCCAGATAATGCTCACTCCCGGAGAGAACTACCATTCCCTTCTTCACACCCTGAGGCTCATGCGCTGGCTGCGCGAGCATTACTCGGCCTTCGAGTTCGAGGACGCTTTCTGGACAAAGCTTTCAGACCCCGTCCTGGAAGAATATCTCAAGGGCAGCATTCCGCTGGATGTGGCTCAGGAACACGTAAAACTGGAGGAACAGAAGTGGATTCGCAAGGCCAAACGCTATGTCCTGTACGAAGACCAGCCATACAGGATAAAATAATTTGTGAATCAAAAGAATTATTCCTATCTTTGCGGTCCCAAATTGTTAACAATTAGATTTTACGTAAAATGAAGAAAGGAATTCATCCCGAAACCTACCGACTTGTAGCTTTCAAGGATATGTCGAATGACACCGTGTTCATCACGCGTTCCTGCGCTCCTGCAAAGGAAACTCTCACCGTGGAAGGTGTTGAGTACCCGCTGGTGAAGCTGGAAATTTCCAACACTTCACATCCTTTCTACACTGGAAAGGTGAAGCTTGTGGATACCGCCGGCCGTGTCGATATGTTCTATCAGAGATACAAGAGCAGAAAGAAATAAACAGTTTCTGCAAACGGTTATCAGGACAGTGCTTCTCAGGAAGGCTGTCCTGTTTTTTTATAGTTTCCGGCTTGGAATGAAGGCAATGACAGAGCCGATGGCGCTAACGCCCAGGATGGTCCACAGAATGTCGGAGAGGCGGAGAACCACGGGATATGAGTCCACAATGTAGTTCCCCGGCATTTTCACAAAGCCGAAACGCTGCTGCAGAAGCACCAGTACGATACCGAGGACAATACCAGCAGCCATTCCCAGCAGCGAGACCAGTAGCCCCTCCCAGCGGAAAATGGCCCTCGTCTGTCCCGCTTCCATGCCAAGGGCGAGAAGCGTCTGGCGGTCGGGCTCCTTTTCGATTATGAGCATCGTGAGCGAGCTGTAGATGTTGAACGCAATGATGAGCACCACGAAGAGCAGGATGAGGTAGATGGCCAGTTTTTCATAGCGCATCATCCGGAAGAGCGACTCGTTCTGCATGTAACTGTCCTGCACCCTGAAGGAGTCGCCGAGATGCTCCTGCACCTTCCTGCGGAATGCACTCAGCTTTACCCCTTCCTTCGTCCGGATTTCGAGGGCCGACACCTCGCTCCCGCAGTCCAGCAACTCCCTCACCGTTTCCAGCGGCACCAGGAGGAGTTTGGAGTCGAGTTCGGCATTCACGGAAACGACGCCTCCAAGCTTGATATGGACGCTCCGTAGCGAAGCTTGGGGGTTGGTCATGGAGATGTTCGAGCCCCTTTCCGGGTAGTGGATGTCTATCGGGGTGAAAAAGCGCGGGCTGGCTCCAAGCCGATATGCCAGGCCGGAACCCGCGACGGCCATGGGCCTGCCGTTACGGTGCAGTTCCCAGCCGCCGTCGGTGATATGTGCGGCGAGACGGGAAGAATGCTCCGCCACGCTGTCGACACCCTTGATCCTGGCAAGGCTCTGGGTGCCCTCGAAACTCAGGAAAACCTGCTCTTCAAGCGTCTGGGACACGCTTTCCACTTCCTCGCAGGAGGAAAGCCACTCAAGGAGCGAAGCGTCCGGGGTGAAGGTTTTTCCCGCCGAGGGGATAATGCGTATTTCAGGGCTGTAGTCACCAAGCGCTGAACTCACCAGATGGTCGAAGCCGTTGAAAACGGAAAGAATTGCAATGAGAGCCGCAGTCCCTATGGCCATGCCCACAAGTCCCACGGCCGAAATCATATTGATTACATTGTGGCTTTTGCGGGCAAAGAGGTAACGTAACGCTATTCTCTGCGGCAGAAGGTTCATTTTTTCAGGAGTTCGTCGATATGCTGGGCATAGTCCAGGGAAGTGTCAAGCAGGAACTGCAGTTCGGGAACTATCCTAAGCTGACGCCCCATTACGCCGCCCAGCTCTCCGCGCAGCGCCTTGTTGTCCTCTTCCAGCTTGTGCATCACTTCGTGCTGCTTCTCGGACGGGAACACGCTCACGAACACCTTTGCCGACGACAGGTCGGGGCTGATCCGGACCTCGCTCACGGTGAGCATGGCGCCGCCCCATGCCGCCATTCCTTTCATGCGGATAATCTCGGCAAGGGACTTCTGGATTTCACGGGCAACCCTGAGTTGCCTGGTGCTTGCGGGTTTTTCCATTATATTATATTCACTATGAAGTAGTTTTTCTTGCCTCTCTGGACCAGGATATAGTGGCCGTTCACAATGTCGTCCGGGCCTATCTCCCTTTCGATGCCGGCCACCTTGTCCTTGTTCACGGACACTCCGCCGTTCTGCACCATCTTGCGGGCCTCGCCCTTGGAAGGGAGAATCGCGGTCTTCACCGCAAGGAAGTCAAGCACGTTGCAGGGGAGTTCGGAGCGGGGAACGTCGAAGGAGGGCACGTCGGCAAACACGGCGAGGAAGGTGCGCTCGTCCAGACGGCGAAGGGCCTCGGAATTGCCTCCAAAGAGCATCTGGGAGGCTTCGAGAGCCTTGTCGTAAGCTTCCTGGCCATGGCACATTACGGTCACTTCCCTTGCCAGAACCTTCTGGAGCTCACGTGCGCCGGGGTTCTCACGGTGGCGGGCGATGAGGCTTTCGATGGTCTCACGGTCCAGCATGGTGAAAATCCTGATATAGCTTTCCGCGTCGTTGTCGGCCACATTGAGCCAGAACTGGTAGAATTCATAGGGGGAGGTGCGCTCGGCGTCCAGCCAGATGTTGCCCTTCTCGGTCTTTCCGAACTTGGTGCCGTCGGCCTTGCGGATGAGGGGGCAGGTGAGGGCGAAGGCTTCGCCGCCGTCCATGCGGCGGATGAGCTCGGTGCCGGTGGTGATGTTGCCCCACTGGTCGCTGCCGCCCAGCTGGAGCACGCAGCCCTTGTTCTTCCACAGCCAGTAGAAATCGTAGCCCTGCATGAGCTGGTAGCTGAATTCGGTGAACGACATGCCCTCGGAAGAGTCGCGGGAAAGGCGCTTCTTGACGGAGTCCTTCGCCATCATGTAGTTCACGGTGATATGCTTGCCGATATCACGGATGAAGTTGATGAACGTGTAGTCCTTCATCCACTCGTAGTTGTTCACCAGTTCGGCCTTGTTGGGCGCGGTGGAGTCGAAGTCGAGGAAGCGGGAAAGCTGGGCCTTGATGCACTCGACGTTATGGTTCAGGGTCTCTTCGTCGAGGAGGTTGCGCTCGGCGCTTTTCATGGAAGGGTCGCCAATCATTCCGGTAGCGCCGCCCACAAGGGCATAGGGCTTGTGCCCGCAACGCTGGAAATGCTTGAGAATCATTACGCTCACAAGATGGCCGATGTGAAGGGAATCGGCCGTAGGGTCTATTCCCACATAAGCGGCCTGAGGGCCTTCCATAAGTTTTTCTTCCGTCCCGGGCATGATGTCCTGGATCATGCCTCTCCACCTGAGTTCCTCTACGAAGTTTTTCATATATATATATTCCTTATTTAAGACCACAAATTTACAACAATTCCTCAGCTAAAGCAAATGTGAAGAAAAATGGAGGATTATTCAAAAGTAGTTAGTAAATTTGTAGGATAGAAGTCAATTAACAATCTATATCTTATGAGAAAATACATTGTAGCGGGCAACTGGAAAATGAACACCACCGTGCCCGAGGGCGTAGAGCTCGCAAAGGCTGTAGTCGAGAAAGCAAAGGAACTTCCTGCAAACGTGGAACTCGTGGTTGCACCGCCGTTCACCCACCTTTATCCTGTAGCAGAAGCTCTGAAGGGCTCCAAGGTTAAGCTTTCCGCCCAGAACTGTGCCGACCATGAAAAAGGCGCATACACCGGCGAAGTAGCAGTGAACATGCTCTGCTCCCTTGGCTGCGAGTACACCATCCTCGGCCACAGCGAGCGCCGCCAGTACTATGGCGAGACCGACGAGAAGCTCGTGGTGAAAACCCAGCTGGCCCTTGCCGCCGGCCTCAAGGTTATCCTCTGCGTGGGCGAGAACCTCGAGGAGAGGGAAGCCGGAAAGCATTTTCAGGTTGTTACGGAGCAGACAAAGGCCGTCCTTTACAACTTCACCGCCGAGGACATGAAGAATATTGTAATCGCCTACGAGCCCGTCTGGGCAATCGGCACCGGCAAGACCGCTACCGCCGCCCAGGCTCAGGAGATTCACGCCTGCATCCGCAGCGTCATCGCCGAAAAGTTCTCTCTGGAAGTCGCTGAAGACATGACCATCCTCTATGGCGGCTCCTGCAAACCTTCCAACGCCAAAGAACTCTTTGCCGAGAAGGACATCGACGGCGGCCTCATCGGAGGCGCAGCCCTCAAGGCCGACGACTTCTTCGGAATCGCAAGCTCCTTTTAGGCTTAACGGACAGAATTAAACGCAGGAAAGCGGCTTCTTGGCAAATGCCTCGGAGCCGCTTTCTTGACGTGTACTAAAACCTAAACCTACTATAAAGATGCAGAAAAAATAAAAATGTTGCAGAAAAAATGATTTTCTGCAACATTTTTTTAAAAATTAGTCGTTAATGCCTTATTTACCGGCCTCGACAGACACCTTGCGGAATTCCTTGAGGTCTTTCATAAGTGCGAGGGCAGCCTTGCGGGCGCGAGCGCCGGCGGCCTTGTTACCCTTTACTACCTGTGCCTCTGCGTTCTTTGCGAACTCTGCGTAGGTGGCGTTGATCTTTGCAACAAGCTCTTTCATAGTTTTAGATATTAGTTCGTTAAATGTTAATGAAGTTTCAAAACTGTCGGCAAGTTAAGAAAAAAAAAGATAAACAGCAAAAATAAAATGCCAAAAAATTAGTTTTCAGCTATTTCCGTTTTTTCTTCAGATTTCTCCGGTTTTTGTTTCGGCTTTGAATTTAAACCACTCATAGCCCTCTGCGGCCCAATCGTCGAGAAATCCTTGATTCCCTGGATGATTTTTGCGGCTATTTCGGGGATTGCATTTTTTTCTTCTTCACTCAGTTCACCAAGCACAAAATCGACCTGGTGGCCTTGTGAAAAGTCATTTCCTATGCCCACGCGGATGCGTGCCCACTCTTCGCTGTCCAGCTCCCAACAGATGTTTTCAAGCCCGTTGTGACCTCCGGACGAACCGTTCAGCCTCATGCGGATTGTGCCGAAGGGGAGGTTGAGGTCGTCGGAAATAACTATCAGGTTCTCGAGTGGGAGCCCAAGCTTCTGCATCCAGTAGCGGACTGCGTTTCCGCTGAGGTTCATATAGGTGGAGGGCTTCAGGAGAGTGAAATGCCGTCCCTTGAATGAAACCTCGGTCACGGCGCCGTAGCGGCGGTTTTCAAATAAGGCATTGGATGCCTGAGCCCAGGCATCCAATACCATAAATCCCATGTTGTGGCGGGTCGATGCGTATTCCGCACCAATGTTTCCCAGCCCTACAACCAGGTAGTTCATCACTACTTGGCAGCCTTGGCAGCCTCGGCTGCAGCCTGCTGCATGGCACGGGTGGTTTTCACGGAGCAGATGATGGTGTTCTTGTCGGACACAATCTGAAGTCCGGGAATCTGGATGTCACCAGCCACCATGCGCTTGTCGAGCTGCAGGGAAGTGACGTCGATATCCAGCTGGTCCGGGAGGTCCTTCATGAGGGCGCAGACCTTGAGGGAACGGGCGCTCTGGGTGAACTTACCACCAGCCTGAACGCCAACCGGATGACCGGTGAGGTTAAGCGGAACGTTGATCACGATGGGCTTCTTCTCGTCCACTGCAAGGAAATCCACGTGGAGGCAGTTGTCCTCTACGGGGTGCCACTGATACTCGTGTGCAACTGCGGTGTAGACTTTACCGTCGAGGTTGAGGTCTACGATGTAGGATGCGGGAGTGTGGGTGATGCCCTTGAGTTCCTTCTCGGAAACGGTGAAGAGGATGTTCTTCATGCCAAGTCCGTAAAGATTGCAGGGGACCAGGCCCTGGCGGCGGAAAGCCTTGATGACGGCCTTGTTACCCTTGGTACGGATCTGACCGTTGAGTGTGAAATGCTTCATTGCTTTTGTTTGTTAAAATGTGTTACTCAGTGCGATTTTTCACGCACCCCATTGCACCAAAAGCCTTTGCGGCTTTTTTAAGCGCGCAAAGATACGAAACTATTTTTGAACAGGCAAATTATTTTTTCCTCGGATGGTGTTCGAGGATGGCATTGTGCCAGGTGGAGGTGCTCACGTGCGTGTATATTTCAGTGGTGAGAATGGACGAATGGCCGAGCATCTCCTGCACGGTCCTGAGGTCGGCGCCGTTTTCCACCAGATGGGTGGCAAAGCTGTGACGGAAGGTGTGGGGCGAAATCTCCTTCCTCACTCCCGCCGCCATGGCCATATCCTTCACCATCTTGAAAATGTAAACCCGGCTTAGCCCTTTTCCCGCACGGTTCAGGAAAAGGATGTCGTCCCACTCGGGCCCGGCCGGGACGGGCCTGGCGGGGAGGTAGGCGCGAATTGCGTCGGCGGCCATTTCCCCGAGGGGAACGAGCCTCTGCTTGTCGCCTTTTCCGATCACGTCCACAAAGCCTTCGTCCAGATGGACGTGGCTCATCCTCAGGCCGGCCACCTCGCTCACCCGGAGCCCTGCGCCGTATAGCACCTCGAGTATGGCCCTGTCGCGGGCGCCAGACGGGGTATCGGCCTGAACGGCATCTATTATTGCGCTCACTTCCTCCACGCTCAGAACCGTGGGAAGATAGGTGCCGAGTTTCGGGGAGTCAACCCTGTCGCAGGGGTTGTCCTTGATGTCGCCTTCCTGGACGCACCAGAGGAAAAAGCTCCTGAGGGCGCTCAGCTCCCTGGCCTGGCTGCGTTTGGAAACTTTCTTTTCCGCAAGCGACGAAAGGTAGGCGCGAATGTCGTCCGGAGTGACTTCGGAAGGTGTTTTTCCGCAAGCCTGAAGGAAAGCCCCCACATCATGAGAATAGGATGTCACCGTGTTCGGCGACATCCTTCTCTCAATTCTCATGTATGTCCGGAAGTCCCGGACGAGACGCGTCTCAGAGGGTGCCATATTTCCTTCCGTAGAAGAGCATCTGGCCGAGGTAATCGTCGGTATAGACCACCTCGTAATCGGTGATTGTGCCGTCCGCGCCGTAGACGGGCCGGATGTCGGGATTCACGAATCCGCCGTAGGGCTTGAGGTTCAGGGCCTCGTAGCGTGCCCTCACTTCGCGGTGGAGTTCGGGGTCGATGTTAACGGCGTAGGTCTCGATGAGGGCCTTTCCGGCTTCATAGTCGCCTTCGCTCTTGATGCGCTGGATTTCGGCCAGGAGCTCGGCGAAGAGTTCGCGCAGACGCACGTAGTCGTTAATCACGAAGTAGGTCTTGCCGTTTCTCACCTTCTTTTCAATCACATTCTCGGGCAGGCCCTTCTGGTAGCACCATTCGGCGATGAGTTTGCGGTTCTGCATGTGGGCCTCGGTGTTGGGACGTCCGAGTTCCACGCGGGTAAACTGGACCATGAGGCCGTTGCGGATATAGTTGTCGTATTCGGCCTTGTAGGCTTCCGGGTCGGGCATGATGCCGAGTTCAACCATCTTCGGGTCGGCGGTGTAATAGAGGCCGAAAAGGTCTGCGCGCGCCTCCTCGAGGGCCGAGGCATATTCACCCATGGCGGTGGTGGAAACTCCGGGGAGGAGCTGTCCGGAACCGTGGCCGAGGCATTCGTGCAGGTCGGTATGCACTTCGTCGGCAATGGCTCCCCAGCGCTTTGCGCGCTCGATTTCCTCCTTGCTCCAGGCGAATTCCGTGAGGGTTGACGCCGGCATTTCCTGGGAGGAGAGGTCGTAGGTGTGGGTGATGTTCGCGATGGTCACGCTCTTGGAGCCGTGGTCGCGGCGGATCCAGTCGGCATTGGGAAGATTTATGCCGATGGGAGTGGACGGATAGCTGTCTCCGGCAAGGCACACCGCGTTGATGACCTTTGCGGAGATGCCCCTTACGACGCTCTTGCGGAAGCGCGGATCCACCGGGGCGTGGTCCTCGAACCACTGGGCGTTGGCCGAAAGGGTTTCGGTGCGGGCCGAGGCTTCGAAATCCTTGATATTCACATAGCCTTCCCAGGATGCCTTGCGGCCGAGAGGGTCGTTGTAGTCTTCGATGAAGCCGTTGATGAAATCGACTGTGCCGATTGTGTCCTTGACCCATTCGATATTGAACTCGTCCCACTTGCGCAGGTCTCCCGTGTGATAATATTCGATGAGAATGCCCAGGGCGCGTTTCTGGATGTCGTTCTCGGCAAAATCAATGGCAAGCTCAAGCTCCTCGCAGATTTTCTCGATGGCCGCGGAATAAATGCCGCCGATGCACCAGGGGAGCTCCCTCACCACTCCGTCCGGACCTTTGACCACCTTGGTGTTGAGGCCGTAGGAGATGGGATGGGGGTCGTTCGGATTCACGATGGAAGCGTAGTAGCGCTCCACGTCGTCACGGGTCACCCCTTCATAGAAATTCACGGCCGACTGGAGTACGATGTCTCCTTCGGTGTTGGTGGAACGGCGCTGGGGATAGATGTCCGGGTTGTAGATGATTTCCAGAAGATTGTCGTCCACCACGCCAACGGCGTTCATGAGGCTGGCGAAATAGTCCCTGGAGCAGGCCGGGAAGAACTTGTCTTCGGCATAGTGGTGGTGGATGCCGTTGGAGAAGAACAGGCGTTTGGCATACTCGGTGAAGGCGAGGAAGTCTTCGCTCTCGCGGTCTCCGTCGAAGTTCTCGAGTATGTTTTCAACGCAGTGCCTGATGCTCAGGTTTGCGGGGCAGTTCTGGTCCCAGAGAATGTCACGGCCATATTTTGCGGCTTCGCTGAGGTGGTATGCATAGGCTTTCTGCTGCAGGCTGAGCTGCTCCCAGCCGGGGATGCGGTAACGCATTACCCTGATGTCGGCGAACTGGTCGATGGTGTAACGGAAGCTGTCGGCCCCGTCCTTGGGATTCTCACAGGCGGCGAACGCTGCCGCCGCTCCGGCGATAAGTATCATCTTGAAGAACTGTTTCATGACTCTTGTTTCAGTGTTCTAAATATGTGCAATTTGTGCAAATTTAATAAAAATAGCTTAACTTTGCATATTATTATGGGACGCATTTCGCATAGTCTGTGCCTTCTGGCGCTGTTTTTCCTCTTTGCCGGCTGCAGCAAGGACGGGAACTTCGTCGTCGACCGCATGGACGGGGAAACTCATTCGGGGGATGTCCCTTCCCGCAACGGACGCGTCCCGAACGACGTCAAGAACGTCATGCTCCTTTATTCGGCCGGATTCAATTCCCTCTCGCCCTTCCTTTCGGAGGACATCTCCGACCTCAGCCAGGGGACTCTGCCCGGAAACGGCCCCGACGACCATATCCTCCTGGTTTTCTCCCAGCTTCCGACATACTACGGCAACTACAGCACCAAGGTTTCCCCGGTGCTCTTCCGCATGTACAGGGGCGACGACGGCTTCCCGGTGCGCGACACCGTGAAAGTGTGGCCGGTCGACACCAGGGCTTCCGATGCCCGGACTGTGCACGACGTGCTCGACTTTGTTTACAAATCCTATCCTGCCGACGGTTACGGGATGGTATTCTCTTCCCACGGCACCGGATGGCTGCCTTCCGGCTACTATACCAACCCCTCGTATTTCGACAGCTCTTTCGACGACGGCTCCTCCTTCAGCTGGGTCTCGCGCCGTTCCGCTCCGAAGAACTACCCGAGGGAATACCCGGAGATAGAACCTTTCCCCGTGGTCAAGAGCGTCGGCCAGGACGAGGGCTCTCCCTCGGTAGAAATTGAACTGGCCGATTTCGCCGCCGCAATACCCTACAAGCTGGATTATCTCCTCTTCGACGCCTGCCTTATGGGCACGGTGGAGGTGGCCTGGGAACTTCGCGGGAAGGCTTCGATAGTGGGCTTTTCGCAGACGGAAGTGCTTGCCGAAGGTTTCAACTACCATACAATAACGACGCACCTTCTCACCGAGTTTCCGGACCCGGTGGCCGTCTGCCGCGACTATTTCGAGCTTTACGACGCCCGGAGCGGCTCGGAGCGTTCGGCCACGATTTCAGTGGTGGATACCGACAAAATGGATGCTCTCGCCGAGGTCTGCAGGACTCTCTTTGCGAAGTACCGCACCCAGATGGACGAAGTCTCAAGTACGAAAGTCCAGCGTTACTACCGCTATTCGAGGCAGTGGTTCTATGACCTGAGGGATATCCTGAAGCAGAGCGGAGCCAGCCATGAGGACCTTGAGCTCCTGGACGGAGCGCTCTCGCAGTGCGTAATCTACAAGGCCGCCACCCCGAATTTCCTCTCCATCCCCATCAAGACGGCCTGCGGCCTTTCGATGTATCTCCCGAAGGACGGCTCCGAGTATCTCGACAACTTCTATCGTTCCAACATCTCCTGGAACGACGCCACCGCCCTGGTGCAGTAATTATCCAAGGAATTCGTTCAGCAGGGCTGCGTGATGCCCCGGAAGTATGATATGATGATTGCCGATTGGCTTCGTCAGGAAATAGCGCGCATCTTCCGGAGAAAGGCGCAGACGTACCTGCGTGCGGCAAAGATTATCCTCATACTGATTTGCGAACAGCACTCCCTCGGCCGCAAAATGGCGGTCCAGGTTAGGCGAGAGCTTGAAAACGGTCACCGGGCCCTCAGGGAAATGGCCGTGGATTCCAACGCCGATTCCGGACTCGAAATGGGTGTCGGCCTGCCAGGAACGTACCATCGAGAAGGGGATAGTGCAGTGGGCGAAGAGCATTTCGCCGCTTTCGGCATCGATTCTCGCGGGATTTGCCATGAAGCCCGTGCAGCCTGTGAGTTCATGGCAGAGCATCATTGAAAGAAGGGCCGGAACGTCGCCTTCGCATGCCGCGGGAACGCCTTCGGAATTGAAGCGGGCCAGGGCCACGCAGCCGGTGTTGCCTACGGTGGAGAGAAGGTCGAAGCAGCGGAGCGTGAACGCCCCGAGAGAATGCTTCTGTACCAGCACTTTAAGCGCATTGTATATCTGGTTGGCACCCGGGAAGGCTTCCTTCACCGAGGGAGCTGTGCCCTCCGGAATCTCCGTCCCCGTGGCCGGAGAAGAGGGGATTTCCGAGAGAAGCTCTTCCATGGGAACGGGCACGAGGCGTACTCCAAGCCTGTCGGCAAGAACGGGGGTGGAAACATTCGACGAGATGAGCCAGTCCGAGGGTTCCCCGATTACTCCCATTCTCATGCCCTTCAGGGCGGCTCGGGCGGCTTCCACGCGCTCCAGAAGGCATATTCTGCCTCGGATATACTCTTCGGAGCCGTGAAGGACTTCGCCCCTCAGGCCCTGCTGTTGCAGATACGAAAGAATCTCCAGCGACGCCGCGAGGGAATTGCTTTTCCCGGAAGTGAGCAGGTAGTAGCGCTCAGTCCCGCGGGCGAGCATTTCCGGAAGAAGGCTCTTGAAGATGCCCTCGGCCCCGCCGGTTCTCACATAGATGAGCTCCAGGGGATGGGAGCCCCAGCTGCGGAAATCGGCTCCCATGAATTCGTATTCGCGGGGGCCGAAAATGCTCTGGAGGAAGGCGTCGGAGAGTTTCTGGACGGCGCTTTCGTCGTGAAGGCCGGAGGTTATGGTGTATACTGCAGTCATAAATATTTTTTGCCGATGATGAAAAAATGTCTACCTTTGCACCGGGAAAGTCTTGCACGACCAGCTCCCTCCGAATCCCCCCAGGACAGGAATGTAGCAAGGGTAGGAGGTTGTAGCGGTGCGATGCAATAAGCTTTCCCTTTTTTCGTATCCGGGGGTTCAGACCTTGAGGGAATCGAAGACGAAGGGAAGGATGTCTTTTACTTTCCAGAACTTGTAGAGCCGTTTCTCCCCGGCGAGGATTATTTTCAGGGGCCTGTTGAACTTGCGTTCATATTCGGCCATTACCTGACGGCAGCTGCCGCAGGGGGTGGCGGGGCTTTCGCATATCACTCCGTGGTCCGCCGCAATTATTGCAAGCGTGTCAAAGGCCTTGTCCGGATGGTTGGCGCTGGCTGCGAACATGGCGACTCGCTCGGCGCAGAGGCCGGAAGGATAGGCTGCGTTCTCCTGGTTGGCGCCTTTGATTACCGTACCGTCTTCGAGGCGCAGAGCGGCGCCTACACGGAAATTTGAGTACGGAGAATATGAACCGGACATTGCCTCGCGGGCTGTCTCCACAAGGGCGCGGTCTTCCTCAGAAAGCTCATCGAGAGAGCTGTATTCGAGATAGTCGATACTTAGTGTCTTCTCAATCATGCTGCAAGATAGGATTTTTTTTTCAAATTACTTATTTTTGCAGGGAAAAAACGAAGCATGAGGCTCTGATGAGCATGGATAAATCGAAAATCAAGGTCTGTGTAGGCCTTTCCGGAGGGGTGGACTCCTCCGTGGCGGCGTGGCTCCTCAAGCAGGAGGGCTACGACGTTTTCGCCATGTTCATGCAGAACTGGCACGACGCCGACTCCACCCTCCACGGCGACTGTGAGTGGGAGGAGGACCGCTTCGTGGCGGAGCTTGTGGCGCGCAAAATCGGCATACCCTTCTATTTTGTGGACCTGAGCAAAACCTACCGCCAGAGGGTGGTGGACTACATGTTCAGCGAATACGAGAAGGGCCGCACCCCGAATCCCGACGTGCTGTGCAACCGCGAAATCAAATTCGACGCCTTCTGGGAGGTTGCCCGTCGCTATGGGGCCGATTACGTGGCCACCGGCCACTACTGCCGCAAGGAAATCCGTCCCGACGGCAGTGTGGCCATTCTCGAGGGGGCCGACCCGAACAAGGACCAGAGCTATTTCCTCTGTCAGCTGAGCCAGGATCAGCTCCGCACGGCCCTTTTTCCCATAGGCCATCTCACTAAGCCTCAGGTCAGGGCTATCGCCCGCGAGGCCGAGCTTCCTTCGGCAGAAAAGAAGGATTCGCAGGGAATATGCTTCGTTGGCAAGGTGGACCTTCCCACCTTCCTGAAGCAGAAGCTTGCGTCGGTGGAGGGCGACGTGGTTGAGGTCTTCGATCCCTTTTATGCCCAGAATGAGCTTTACCTTCGCCAGCAGGACTGCCTGAGCGCTCTTTTGAAGGAAGGTGAAAGCCTTTGCAGGACAGTTCGTTACGCTCCGGAAGAGAAGTATCTCACCTCCGACGGCGAGCCGCTCGGCGAATGCCCGTTCAGGGAAGATGCGCTGCTCTCTCTCGACGGCGCCACCCTCGACATGCTGTCTTCACCGCTTGACTATTCTCCCATTCAATTTGAAACCGAGGTCTACCGCAGCGGCAAAAAGCACGTTAAGAAAACCCGCTACAAGGACAATCCCTTCGGCCGTATTGTGGGACGCCACGAAGGTGCGCAGTTCTACACCATCGGCCAGAGGAAAGGCCTTGGAATAGGAGGGCACTCTCTTCCGGTGTTCGTGATTGGGACTGATACTGCGAGCAATACCGTTTACGTTGGCGAAGGCCACGAACACAAGGGCCTCAGCCGTTTCTGCCTTAAGATCGCTCCCGGTGAGGAGCATTGGATCCAGCCCGGGATGAAGCTCAGGGAGGGGGAGAGCCGGAGAATGAGGGTGCGAATCCGCTATCGTCAGCCGCTTCAGAGCGCCACTCTTCTTCAGAGGGAGAGCGGCCTCTATATTCTGTTCGACAAGCCCCAGAGGGGAATCTCCCCGGGGCAGTTCGCCGTATGGTACAGCGGTGAGGAAATGATTGGCAGCGGAGTTATTTAACCGCCAGAAGCAGAAGTTCTTCCATTACCATATATCCGGCCAGGAGAGGATGTACGCCGTCGCTGGTGTAATCGCTCTTCATGGACACTCCGTCTTCTGCGACTAGGGCGCTCCAGTAGTCGATGTATGGAATATGGTTGGCTTCCGCGTAGGCCCTGATCCGGGCGTTCAGCGAGGCAATCTTTGCGGGTGCGTCCGTCACCTCGGGGCGCCAGCGGTATGCGGCGGCGGGAAGTACCGAAGTGAGCACTACCTTGATTCTGTTCGCACGGGCGATTTCCACCATCGAAACGATATTGCCGAAGGTGTAATCCTCGTTGTAGGCTCCCAGGTTGAGGGCGATGTCGTTGGTTCCGCCCATGATTACTACGGTTTTGGGGTTGAGGGCCACCACGTCGGCGCGGAAACGGAGGAGCATCTGGGCGGTGACTTCGCCGCTGATTCCCCTTGCCACGAAGCGGGTGTTGTGGAAGAACCCCGGATGGGCCCTTTCGCTCCAGCCTTCCACAATCGAGTCTCCGATAATCACAACGCGGCCCCTGGCGTTCGACGGCAGTTCTGCGTTCCGTTCTGCATAGCGCTCGAGATGGACTACGTCCTGGGCGGCGAGAGAGAGAGAAAACATGGACAGTAACAGTCCTGCGAGGATTTTTTTCATATCGTTGTGTTTTTAAGATTCCTGTGGCGGGGCGCTTATCCTGCAGCGCGAAAGGGCGGCGGCATGCTCCCTTGAGATCACTCCGGCTGCGAGCAGGCCTTCGATGGTGCACATTGCGGCGGGCTGGTTGCTGCGGTAGAGCACAACTCCGTGGGCCTCGGCCCTCGAGAGATAAGGGTGCTTCGAGAGCTCTTCTTCGCTGAGCGTCCACAGCGGGTAGGGCTCCGGCGCCGAGCAAGAGATAAGGTCTGCCAGGGCGTCGTATTTTTCGCGGTCGAAATGGTATATTTCAAGCAGTTGCTCCGGGTAGGAATAGCCCCTGAGCGCATTGCGGTAGCTCACCACCTTCCCGGCGAAATACGGCCCTATCCCGGGGAGGGCAAGGAGGGCAGCGGAATCGGCCCGGTTGATGTCTATTCGGGGTATGCGAATCCAGGGGGCGAGGCGTTCGTAAACCGAATCGGCCACGACGTAGGAGCGGGCAAAGTCCTCTTTGCGGCGGAAGCGCCCGCCTTTGGAGCGGTAATTGTCTATTGCGAGGGCCTGTCTTTCGCTGAATCCGAGCCTCTGGAGCTCCTCTACCGAGACGGTGTTAGGGTCGAAGGGGAAGCTCTCCACCCTTCGTGTGGCGGCTCTGATGCTCTGCGCTCCTTCGGAATGCGGTGCGTTCCGCCTCACTGTAACAGGAGAGCCGGCAACCGCCTCCTGCGGCATATCCTGGAGGACGGAGCGGGCCAAATCTGCATCTATAATATAAACAGTGTCGGGATTGTCCCGGTTCGCAACTATCCTGGTAAGGGCGGCCTTGTTGATGAAAAGCGCCACCTGATAGCCCACGACCATAAAGACCAGCGCGATTGCACCGGTCATAAAGGAGGCCTTGAGGCTATTCTTCTTTTTTGCCAAGCTTGCTGTTCTTCTTTGAGGGGGCTCCGCCCACTACGAGCACGATTTCCCCCTTGGGTTCATGTTCCCGGTACCATGCCGCCACCTCTTCCAGGCTGCCCCGGCGGTGCTCCTCATGGAATTTGGAAATTTCGCGGGCCACGCTGCAGGGACGTTCCGCTCCGAACAGCTGCGCCATCTGTTCCAGGGTTTTCACCAGGCGGAACGGGCTCTCGTAGAACACCATGGTCCTCTCTTCGGTGGAAAGTGCCGTGAGAAGGGTCTGGCGGCCTTTTTTCTGTGGCAGGAAGCCTTCGAAGACGAATCGGTCGCAGGGGAGCCCGGACGAGACCAGGGCCGGGATGCAGGCTGTGGGGCCGGGTAGTGTTTCGACTGGAATGCCGGCCTCGGCGCAGGTTCTCACCAGCAGGAAACCCGGGTCTGAAATACCGGGGGTTCCGGCGTCGCTCACCAGTGCCACGTTGAGGCCTCCCTCAATGCGCTCTTTCACCAGCTCCACGGTCTCATGCTCGTTGAATTTGTGGTGGGAACGCAGTGGCTTGTGGATGTCGTATTTCTTCATCAGCACCGACGAGGTGCGGGTGTCCTCGGCCAGAATCAGATCCGCTTCCTGCAGAACCCTCACCGCCCTGAAAGTCATGTCTTCCAGGTTTCCCACCGGAGTGGGGACTATATACAGTTTTCCGGCCATCAGGAGAGTTTCTTACGGATTGCCATCATGAAGTTGTACACAGGGTCTGAGCCGAAGTCCCAGTCCGGGAACGTCGCCTCGAGATACTGCACCGCCTCTTCCAGCGATCCCATTCCGTTGAGCGTTGCGATTGTGCTGTCATACAGGGCGTAGTCCTCTTTGAAAAGGGTGCCGATGAAAAGCGCCCTGTCGTAGAGGGAGATGCCGCTGCGGATGTTCTTTACCGCCGCGCCGGGTTTGTCGGTGCGCCATGCCATGAAGGCCGTCCTGGCCGACGGCTGGAGCACCTTTTTCGGGCCGAACGGCTCGGGTTCGGGTTCCGGTTCAGGTTCAGGTTCAGGCATGGGTTCGGGTTCCGGCTCATTCACGGGCACTGGTTCTTGTTCCGGCTCATTCACGGGCACCGGTTCCGGTTCCTCTTCGGGCTCTGGGCCGGCCTGGATGGCCTCCGGCTCCTCTACCACGCCGAGCTCCACTTCGGTGAAGTCAACATCGGCCTCCTGGAGGGATGCCCTGAGGGATTCTATCTTCTCTTCGAGAGCGGAAACCTGCTGTTTGACGGCGGCGAGTTCCTGCTCCAATTCCGTTAAGATTTCTGTATGACTTTTCTCCATAAATGACTATATTTGCATCAGTCAACATTAGCAAAGTTAAGGAAATGTTTTTGGAAAATGCAAAAAAATCGGGCTGCATTGAAGTTATTTGCGGCTCCATGTTCTCGGGTAAGACGGAAGAACTCATCAGAAGGCTCCGCAGGGCTCAGTTCGCAAAGCAGAAAATAGCCACATTCAAACCCACCATCGACAAGCGTTATTCGGATTTGGACGTGGTTTCGCACGACTCCCACAGCATTTCCTGCACTCCCATTAAAACGCCCGCCAGGATGCTTCAGATAGATGACGACGTCCAGGTGGTTGGCATTGACGAGGCCCAGTTCTTCGACGAGACCCTGGTGGATGTCTGCACCCAGCTCGCCGCCCGGGGTGTGCGTGTCATAATCGCCGGTCTGGACACCGACTTCACCGGCAAGCCTTTCGGCCCCATGCCCGCCCTTATGGCAATCGCCGAAGATGTTCAGAAGGTCCATGCCATCTGCGTCCGCTGCGGCGCCCTGGCGAACCATTCGCACCGTCTCTCGGCCAGTAAGAAACTGGTGGTCCTGGGCGAGAAGGACACCTATGAGCCTCTCTGCCGCGAGTGCTACAACAAGGCCCTCGT
>CAJOCS010000016.1 GCA_905233655.1 uncultured Bacteroidales bacterium
GGGCTAAAAGTAAACCTGGTCCAAAGATGATGATGACCTCGGCCAAATATAGTGTGGACCAGGTCCAGCAAAGGTGACGCCGCCGGAATAGAGCACCTCCGGCGGCTCGGCTCGCCGCTGCGGGGGCCAACGCGAAAGGGGCCTCCTCGCGGCGGCCGCACTCGTGCGACGTTGCCGCCTCAGGTGTAAAAACGGCATTCTTTGTCTAAGGCGGCAAGGTGGACATTGGAGACGACGGGATGGGCTGCGGCCTTCGGTCTGAGCCGGCAAAGACTCGGCCTAATCGCGGATGAGGACGAGAGGGATACGGACGCCGGCGGTGAGATTCGAGCAGCGCATCCCGCCGGGGATGCCGTAGGCGCTGAGGTAGCCGTCGCTGAAAGGAGAGCCAAGGAAATCCCTGCTGTAGCGGGCAAAGAAGGTAATGCGGTCGACGACGGGCCAGAAACTCAGGCTCAGGCCGGTCTCCAGGGCATATCCCATGGTGAGGCCGAGGGCGTCGAGGTCATTGGCCTTGAGACGCGTCCTGGTACCGGCATCGACCCGGTCGATGAGGAAATTGCCTCCGAAGGTGAGTCCGGCTCCGAGGTAGAAACTCTTGCGGAAAGGATACCAGTGGAACTGCAGAAGACCCATTTCGACGGAATGGATGTCGTGGCCCGGAGGCGCGGTGGGATTATCGGCCGTGGCCACACCGGAGTAGCTCTTGTTGAGGTATGTAAGGCGAAGCACCATATTGAGGTGGGCGGTCATGGGCAGGTCCATGCCGATGCCGGCATAAGGATGCCAGATGCCCTGGGCGCGGTTGTCGTAATTGACGATGCGGGGCTGCGACATGCCGCCTTCCACCATCAGGAACACGGTGGGACGGCGAACGTTTATAACGACCTGCGCTTTTGCAGGCAGAAGGCACATGCACAGTGCGAGAGCGATTGCAAATCTTTTCATGGCTTCCCTCCCCTATCTTGCGTTATTCACCACAATCATCCTCAGACGGCCTTCCAGGTCGAAAACCTGATAGCGGTCTCCTACCTCGGCGACGATTCCGTCCTCGGTGAGGCGGACGTCCTCGAATTCATCGGCAATAAGGCGTTCGTTGCCGCGCCAGATGGTCCAGAGCGTGCGGCCGTGATCCTCGCGTGCCAGGGCATAGACGAGGCGGTTGCCGCTCCCCTGATAGAGAATCTGGAAGTCGCGGTACTTGAAGGGCTGGACGGTGGTTACCCTCTTGCCGGAGGCATCCAGCACGCCTACGCGTTTTCCCTTCACCGCAATTACCGACTGGAGGTCATATATTACAAGGTCCCTGTACACAGGGCCGATTTTCCACCAGCGGTTGCTAGCGTCGTTGTCGAACATGCCAACCCGGCCGTGCCGGCCATTTCTGGCTACCACGTAGTCGCCGTTCTGGTCACCGGGACGGATGCCGCTGTACTGGGTCATGGAGCCGGCGGCATATTCGGTCATGCCGCGGTCGAATCCGGCCACCATGGCTTCACCGAGGGCGTAACTCATGGAACTCACGGCCTGCGACAGCGCAGGGTCTATCGTAGGTGTGGAACTTCTCGAGGTGTAGCCGCCGGAGCTGTAACCGCCGTCCCCGCCGCCATTGACGTAGGGGCAGTCGGCCCGGTGGGATTCGCCGCGTTCGTAGTCTATCCAGCCGCAGTGGTAGCAGTAAACAGCAACCACCACAGGGTCGCTCACCGGCGGTACATCCACCTGAGCCCGCAGCGCGGGAGCGCCCGCGAACGTTAAAACAGCGGTGAGTGAAATGAAGAAAAGTGCCTTTTTCATATCAGTGTTCAGTGTCATTTCTGCAAATGTAAGGTATTTCCCGGAATGCCCCGTGGTGAAATCCACCACACGCCGGGGAGCAACAAGACTTTTATAATTTGCCCAAAAGTGTTATATTTGCTATTGTCTTGTTCAGGAGGTTTCTCATACTGATTCTGCTGCTGCCCGTTCTCATCACCTGCGGGCACGACGAGATATTGGCGCCCTCCGATGAACCCGTTCCCGGTCCCGTAACCCCTCCGGACGTCAACGACGAAGGCGACGGGGACGACGCCGACGATGTCAACTGGGCCGAGGCCGTGAGCCATGTGTTCAACCACGACGACGTGGCGGAGATTCACATTCGCCTCTCGCGGCAGGAATGGGACCGCCTCATCGGCTATTATGACAAGGATAAGAACACACAGGAATACGTTGTTTGCCGGGTTGAGTTTTCCGGACGGAACGGAGCCTCGGCCATAGACAGCGCCGGGCTGCGCCTGAAGGGAAATACTTCCCGCAGAAGGCCCCAGGAAGGGAATCACTACCGCCACGTCCACTTTGGAGTGAACCTCCACAAATTCGTCCAGGATGCCTCCCACACAATTCACGGAGTGCGCAAGTTCGACCTCAAATGGTTCAAGGACGACCCTTCCTATACCCGGGAAATCTACTGTTACGACCTCTTCCGCCGCCAGGGCGTCTGGACGGCGATTCACAGCGTCTATGCCCGCCTGTGGATTCAGGTAGGCGATACCGAGCGCTACTACGGAGTTTACGAGCTCATGGAGCATATAGACAAGAACTACCTCCGCACGCGAGTGAACGAGTTCGGTTCCCGGAGCGGCAATCTGTGGAAATGCCACTGGGGCGCCAACCTCTCCGACGACAATGCCTGGATGCTGGCCGACAACGACAAGGACTCCCCCACCTACGAGCTAAAAACGAACAAAACCAACGGCTTTGACGCTGCAAAGAAGCAGCTGAAAGACTTCATCCGGAATGTAAGGGATCTGAGCGGCGCCCAGTTCGACAGCTGGATTTCCACCCACATGGACGTGCCGCTGCTGCTGAAGACCTATGCGGTGAACGTGGCCGTGGGCATGTGGGACGACTATTGGAACAACTCCAACAACTACTACCTCTACTTCAACAGCGTGGACGAACACAATTATAAAGTGTGGTTCATCCCTTATGACTACGACAATACCCTCGGGACCTCCAGCAACTGCGGAGTACAGAACGACTCCGGCCGGCAGAACCCCCTGCACTGGGGAATGGACAACTGCCCGCTTATCTCCAAAATACTTCAAAACAGCGAGTGGAAAGCCCTGTATATCAAGTATCTGAAAGACCTGTGCGCTCCGGGAGGAGATTTCTACCACAGCCAGAGCGAAGCAAGGATTGTGGGCTGGCAGAATATTATTAGGGGCTTCGTGAACAACGACACCGGTGAAGACTGTGAGATAAACGACTGGCCGGCGGGCTGGGGAAACCACCCTGAATACCGTCTGCTGGAAAGCGGAAGCAACAACTTCTTCGAGGTGAAAGAAAGTGTAATTAACGCTTTATAAGACTATATGGAAGTAATTAAAAACCAGTATTTTGAAGGAGAACGCCCACTCTATGCCAAAAAGGGCCTCAGGATTGAGAATGTAAAGATAGGCCCCGGAGAGTCATCCCTCAAGGAAGGAGCCGACATAGAGGCGGAAAACTGTGAATTCAACGGCAAGTACCCTTTCTGGGAGTGCCGCGGCTTCATGGTGCGAGGCTGCATCTTCCGCGAAGGGGCCCGCTCGGCCCTGTGGTACTCAAAAGGCTGCAGAATGTACGACAGCCTGATTGAGGCGCCGAAGATGTTCCGCCGGATTAGCGACGTGTATCTCGAGAACGTGCGCATCCCCAACGCCCTCGAGACCTTCTGGGACTGCAGCGACGTGCGTCTTAAGAATGTGGAAATCGCGAAGGCCGATTATCTGTTCATGCACGCGGAGAACGTCCGTATAGACGACTACCGCCAGAGCGGAAACTACTCTTTCCAGTATGCCCGCAACGTTGAAATCCACAATGCCGACATCGAATCCAAGGACTCCTTCTGGGAAAGCGAGAACGTTACGATATACGATTCCCGCATCAACGGAGAGTATCTGGCATGGTATTCGAAAAACCTGCGCCTGGTGAACTGCCAGATAGGCGGAACGCAGCCGCTCTGCTACTGCGAGAACCTGGTGCTGGAAAACTGCACCTTCGACGAAGACGCCGACCTCGCCTTCGAGTACAGCAGCGTGCATGCAACGGTGCTGAACAGGGTGCCTTCGGTGAAAAATCCGAGCTCCGGAAGCATAGTTGCAGAGAGTTTCGGGGAAATTATCCTCGACAGCAACATAAAAGCCCCTGCAAACTGCACTGTTGCAACTTTTGAAGAGCCCGGAAAAAACCTGGCAAAACTAGCATAGTATTATGCTGCCGCAAAGCACATAAAACAAAAGAGTTAATACTAATAACAAAATAGATTCAAGACGCCTTTTGGAAGCATTTCCGGAGGTGCGAAGACAAGCGGAAAAAGTTGGGGTAAAAGTGGAAAATCATTACGATTTTGAAAGTGTACCAAGCCGTTTAGGTACCGAAAGTGTAAAATGGGACGAGTTCGAACCCGACGCTCTTCCCATGTGGGTGGCCGATATGGACTTCCCGGCGGCACCTGAGATTATGGACGCCCTGAGGGCCCGTCTGGAGCACGGAGTTTTCGGCTACGAACTCATTCCGGACGACTATTTCGAAGCCGTTTCCTCCTGGTTCTCCTCCCGCCACGGATGGGACGGAATAGTCAAAGAGAATATCATACCCACTACCGGGGTAATCGCAGCCTACAGCGCAGCGATCAAAGCCATGACGCAGCCCGGCGACGGGGTGATTGTGATGACCCCCTGCTACAACGCCTTTTTCCCCGCAATCAGGAACAACCGCTGCGAGGCGGTACACTGCCCGTTGCACTATGAAAACGGCCTATACAGCATAGATTTCGAAGCCCTGGAGAAGGCGGCAATGGAAAATAGGACCACTGCCCTGCTTCTTTGCAACCCCCACAACCCCGTGGGACGCGTCTGGACTAGTGAAGAGCTTCTGCGCGTGGGAGAAATCTGCCTCCAGCATGGAGTATTCGTGATTTCCGACGAGATTCACTGTGAGCTTACCAGCCCCGGGCACGACTATACTCCCTGGGCAACTCTGCCGGAAGAAATGGTGAAAGGAAGCGTTTCCTGCATTTCACCCACCAAGGCCTTCAACATTGCAGGCATCCAGATTGCCAATATCTATGCACGAGAGAAAGAAATCGCCCGGAAGATGAACCGTGCAATAAACGACAACGAATGCTGCGACGTGAATGTGTTCGGAGTGGCAGCCCTGAAAGCCGCTTACACCAAAGGCGCTCCCTGGCTGGACAGCCTTCGCGCCTACCTCTATGAGAATTACCTCACTGTGGTTAATTTCCTCCAAAGGGAACTGCCTCAGATTAGCTGTCCCCCGCTCGAAGGGACATACCTCATGTGGCTCGACTGCAGAGCGGCGAATCATCCGGGAGAGCCCCTGGAAGGCTTCAGCGAACGGCTTCAGCTGCATCTTAGGCACAATGCAAAACTAATCCTGAGCACGGGAACAATATATGGTCCCGCAGGGGAAGGCTTCGAACGCCTTAATATAGCCTGCCCGCGCGAGAGGCTTCTGGAAGGCCTGAAACGCTTTAAAAATGGAATCAAAACATTTTAAATATGAAACATAAACTGCTTTTGGCCCTGCTGCTTGCAGCGTCGGCCCTTGGATGTCAGAACAAGAAGGTGGTCACCTCGCCGGACCCCGCCTTCGCACAGTACATCAAAGCCTACACCGGCGGAATCGTGGCTCCCGGCACCGCCCTCAGGGTGGAGCTTAACGAGCCGGTACCGGAGGACAGACAGATTACGGAGGGACTGTTCAGCTTCTCCCCACAGCTTCGTGGTACGGTGGTATGGAATACACCCACACAGGTTAGCTTCCACCCCGACGAGAATGCCATGGAAAGCGGAAAGACCTATGCCGCATGCTTCCAGCTGGGGAAAGTGACCGATGTGGTGCAACCGAATCTGCGGGAATTCCGCTATGGATTCGCAGTTCGCGGCGAAGCAGGTGCCTATGTCGCAGACGACGAAATCTACGAAGGCGATGGCTTCCATATCCGGAGCGCCACCCTCGCAGCCGACGGGGAAAGGATAGATCTGGTGTTCAGCGCCGCTCCTGCAAACGCGGCCACGCACGGCCTGATTGAACTTCGCGGAGTACGCCGGAGCTATATCCAGGTCACCGACACTCTGGTAAGAGTATATTTCGACGGCCGGAGCGCCGAGGATATGGTCCTTACCGTGGACAAAGCAGTGAAAGACAACGACGGAAACGCCCTCGGGAGCACGTTCACCAAGACATTCAGGCCGGACGAGCCCAAGCCGGCGGTGCAGATATCCATAGGCGGAGGCATCCTCCCCGACAAGGAGAGGCTGCTGCTCCCCTTCCGGGCTGTGAACCTCTCGGCCGTGGAAGTGAGGATAGTGAAGATATACGAGAACAACGTGCTTTCATATCTTCAGGACAATGACCTCGGTGAAGAGGGCAGCCTCCGCAGAAGCGGCCGTCTCATCTACAGGGGCGACATTCCGCTTGATGCATCCCTGGACCTGCATAAATGGAACGACCATGTGATTGACCTAAGCGGCCTTCTTAAGAAGGAACCGGGAGCCATTTACCGTATTCGCCTGAATTTCCGCCTGGACCAGTCGCTCTACGGCGGCAAATCGCCCATGATGCGCCCCGGAACCCCTTCCGGAACGCCTACGGCGGAAGACGACGCGGCATGGGACGTGACAAGCCCTTACTACTGGGACAATGACTTCGACTGGGAAAACTACGACTGGAGAGAGTCTGAAGACCCTGAAAAGCCTTCTTATTATATGGACTCCGACCGTTTCCCCTCAATTATGCTGATGACCTCTGAAATAGGCCTTGTAACGGAATATGCAGGAGGCGATAAAGTATGGGTGGCGGCTACCGACCTGCTGGACGCCTCTCCCCTCCCGGGAGCAAAGCTTGAAGTCTACGACTACCAGCTCCAGAAAATAGCCGAAGGACGCACAGACCGGCAGGGCCTTGCGGAACTCAGCGTGAGCCACAAGCCCTTCGTGGTTGTGGCAAGAAGCGGGAACAGCGTGAGCTACCTAAAAATGACGAGCGCAGGCGAACGCTCGATGAGCCGTTTCGACGTTGGAGGAGAAGTGCTCTCCGGCGGACTCAAAGCTTTCATCTATGGTGAAAGGGGCGTCTGGCGTCCGGGCGACACCATCCACCTCAGCGCGATTGTTGCCCGCGCAGGAGCTCCGCTTCCAGACGCACATCCGGCGACGCTGGAGCTTTACACTCCTTCCGGACAGTTTTACCGCCGCCTGGTGGGAACAGCCACCGACGGCTTCTACAGCTTCGACATCCAGACCAGCGAAAACGACCCCACAGGCTATTGGAATGCATATTTCAAGCTTGGCGGAAGCAGCTTCCACAAGACTTTGAATATTGAGACTGTGAAACCTAATCGTTTCAGAATTGAAACATCGATAGGCTCTGCAACCCTTCAGGCGGGAGAGCAGATGAACGTGCAGACCAGCGCAAGCTGGCTTGCCGGCGGCCCGGCTTCCAACAGCGCAGTGCGCGCAACGATGACTCTGCGTCCCGTCTCCAATCCCTTCCCCGGATTTGATAAATACAGCTTCTCCGACCCGTCTTCAAATTTCACCTCCACCGAGATGAACCTCTATAGCGGAAAGCTCGACGGCAACGGTTTCGCAAATCTCAGGATCACGCTTCCCGAAGCCTCCGACGCTCCCGGCATGCTTAACGCCTTTGTGGTCACAAGCGTGCAGGAACCCGGCGGAGACGAGAGCTTCACCACCCAGAGCGTTCTCTTCTCACCTTATTCATCTTATGTGGGAATCAAAGTCCCGGACGGCGACTACCTGGAGACCGACACGGACCAGATCGTAAGCCTTGCTGTGCTCGATGCCGATGGGCACCGTGTACACGGCCATAAAATCGAATACGCCGTGTTCAAGACCGGCTGGAACTGGTGGTGGGACAACCCCGGCGGTTCGCTGAGCGCCTACATCAGCGGCAGCAGCGTAGAACTCGTGGGAGAGGGTGAACTCACCTCCGGCAGCAATTCCGACGCCAGCTTCTCCATCCGTGTGAATTATCCCGACTGGGGACGCTACCTTATACTCGCGCGCGATAAATCCAGCGGACACACCAGCGGACGCATGGTGACCATCGACTGGCCGCTCTACCGCGGCAGGGCCTCACGCAGAGACCCTGAATCTCTCACAATGCTTAGTTTCTCCACCTCCAAGACCTCAGAGAGCAGGCCACGGTGTACATTCCCGCGGCGGCAGGCGGCCACGCCCTCGTGTCGCTGGAGAATTCCACCGGCGTGATTGAGCGCAGGTGGGTGGAGACATCGGCCAACGGAGACACTCCCTACAAGTTCAATGTAACGCCCGCGATGGCGCCCAATTTCTATGTGCACATTACTCTGGTACAGCCCTACGGCAACAATGTGAACGACCTTCCGCTCCGTCTGTACGGCGTTCAGAGGCTTAGGGTGGAGAATCCCACCTCGCATCTGGAGCCTCAGCTGGTACTTCCCGACGTGATCCATCCCGAAGAGGACTTCACCGTGAGGGTTTCCGAAAAGAGCGGCCGCACAATGACCTATACCCTTGCAATAGTGGACGAGGGCCTTCTGGACCTCACCGCTTTCCGTACGCCCGATCCCTGGGAGAAGATGAACCGGCCCGAAGCCCTTGGAGTCAGGACCTGGGATCTGTTCGACCAGGTGGTGGGAGCATGGACTGGCGGACTTGCTCCGCTGGCATCCATCGGCGGTGACCAGGACAATGTGGTGTCGGCCCGAAAGGACAACCGCTTCAATCCGGTGGTGATGTATCTGCCGCCGAAGACTCTCACCCGTGGCACCGACGTGCTCACCCTGCGCCTGCCCCAGTACGTGGGAAGCGTCAGGGTAATGCTCGTGGCCGCCCATGACGGAGCCTACGGTAATGCCGATGCCACCGTCCCCGTGCAGGCCCCGCTGATGCTCGTGACTACCCTTCCGAGGGTGCTCGGCCCGGGAGAGGAAATCAGCCTTCCCGTGAACGTCTTTGCAATGGACGAGAGAGTGAAAAACGCTTCTGTAAGCGTCGCTGTCGACGGTCCGCTTGAGGTCCAGGGACCAGCCACCAGAACGGTCCAGACCCCGTCCAAGGGCGACTATATGGTCGAATTCAGGATAAAGGCCGTTGAAGGGGCCGAAGGCACCGCCCACGTAAACGTAAGCGCTACGGGCGCCTCCTTCAGGGCAAATGAGAGCCGGGCGATTCCCGTCCGTAACCCCAACCCCGCTACGGTGAACGTGGAGAGCTTCACGCTCAATCCCGGCGAAAGCCACGAAATCGCGGCAGGAACCCTCCAGGTGGCCACCTTCCCCGCATTCAATGCCAATGCCCTGTACCGGAAGATGCGCGGCTATCCCTACGACTGCACCGAACAGCTCGCTTCCCGCGGACTCACCGCGCTGAGCCTGCTGCCGCTTCTGGACGAAGCCACGCGCAACGACGCCCGGGCCTTCATCCCCACGCTCATAAGCAGCATCTACTCCCGTCAGGGGGCCGACGGCGGCTTCAGCTACTGGGGCGGCGGCGCTTCCGGCAGTTGGGAATCGTCACTTGCCGGACTGTTCCTGTCAAAGGCCGCCCAGGAAGGCTTTGAAGTGAATGAAGGCGTGATCTCCAACTGGCTCCGCTACCAAAGGAGGATGTCACAGGCATACCGTATTGCCGGAAACAGCGTCTTCACCCATCTGGATGAATGCTTCCGCCTGTACACCCTCGCCGCCAGCGGCAATGCCGACGTCGCCGGCATGAACCGTATGAGGGAGGCCGACGGAATCGGCTACAGGGCCAAGTGGATGCTGGCATCGGCCTACGCCCTTGCGGGCAAGGGGCAGATTGCCGGCGGAATCATCCAGGGAATCGACGGAGAATTCGAGGAATATGCGCCCAACACTCTGACCTATGCCACGCCGCTCCGCGACAAGATGAACGCTCTGGAGGCATTTGCCCGCTGCGGAATCCTCACCCAGGCCATGCCGCTCGCACGTGAGGTGGCCCTCGTGAGCTGGTTCTCCACCCAGGAGGCCGCATTCGCATCCATGGCTCTGAGGGCGCTGTACGAGATAGTTGGCGACGACGGAATTGACATCACCCTCGGGCAGCAGAATCATGCCAGCGCCGGAGCGATGCTCACCCTCGCGGTAGATGCGCCCGCAACGCTGCGCAACAATTCCTCCAGCACTCTCTCCGCAAGCCTTGTAAGCACCAGCGTTCCCGCTCCGTTCAGCGTTACTCCAGCCCGCTCCAACGGCTCGCTGCAGCTTGAACTGCGCTATCTGGACGACAACGGCCACAGCCTGAATCCCGCTTCCCTGCCTCAGGGAACCCTGTTCAGGGCAGTGGTTAAAGTGACCAACCGTTCGCAGGTACAGGATCTTGAAAACCTCGCCCTCACAGTACCCATCGCCTCCGGCTGGGAAATCCAGAACAAGCGCCTCACGGGCGGAGAAAGCGAGGGAGAGTACGACCACAAAGACATTCGCGACGACAGGGTGGACTTCTTCTTCGCCCTGCCTCACGGCCGCAGCAAGACCTTCACCGTTCAAATGAGAGCGGTTTATGAAGGCCGATACGTACTGCCGGCAACTTCATGTTCAGCAATGTACGACGCAACGCAGAACGCCAGCACGGCAAGTGGAACAGCGGTTGTGACCAGATGACGCGAAAGACCAAATGGTGGATAGCAGGCTCAGTGGCAGGAGTACTGTTCCTGGCCTGGTTGTTTTGCCTGCCCCGGGATTTATTCCGGGGCACGGCCTATTCCACCGTGGTCACAGACCGAAACGGAGAGCTCCTCGGAGCGAGGATAGCCGACGACGGCCAGTGGCGGTTTCCTCCCTCGGACAGCATTCCCGAGCGCTATGCAAAAGCGCTCATCCAGTTCGAAGACCGCTACTTCCGCTATCACCCTGGAGTGAACCCCGTAGCGATAGTGCGGGCCCTTGCGGGAAACATCCGCGCAGGGCACGTAACCAGCGGAGGAAGCACTATAACCATGCAGGTTATAAGGCTTTCCAGAAAAAAAGAAAGAACCGTAATACAGAAACTTGTAGAGGCTATTTTGGCTACAAGATTGGAAGTGCGATGTTCCAAAAACGAAATTATTTCCCTCTATGCGGCACATGCTCCGTTCGGCGGAAATGTGGTTGGACTGGAGGCCGCCTCGTGGCGGTATTTCGGACGTCCGGCAGCCGAGCTCTCGTGGGCCGAAGCGGCCACCCTCGCAGTGCTTCCGAATTCCCCCTCTTCAATTCACCCGGGTAGAAACCGCGATGCTCTGCTTCAGAAACGAAACCGCCTCTTAAGGCGTCTTTGCGAGCATGGAGACATCTCGGAAGAAACCTGCCTGGAATCGATGGAAGAACCACTCCCGGGGGAGCCGCTTCCCCTTCCCTCCCTTGCCCGCCAGTGGGTGGAACACTTCCCAAAAGGCAGGCGCAGCGTGAGCAGCCTTGTCTATGAGTTCCAGCGCAATATTGAAAGCGTAGTAGAGCGGGAAAGCGACCATCTCTCGGAAGAAGGAATAGCGGACATGGCTGTAGTGGTAATAGACAACCGCAGCGGCGAAACAGTGGCCTACTGCGGCAATTCTTCGCCCGGACGCAACCGCCCCGGCGTACAGGTGGACATAGCGGCGAGCCCGCGCTCCACAGGCAGCATACTCAAACCCTTCCTGTTCTGCGCCGCCATGGAAGAAGGACTGATACTGCCTGAAACCCTTCTTAAGGATACCCCTATAAACCTTGACGGTTTTGCCCCACAGAACTTCGACCGGCAGTTCTATGGAGCCGTTCCGGCCTCGGAGGCCCTTGCACGCTCACTCAACGTGCCTGCCGTGAATCTGCTCAGGGACTACGGCGTTCAGAAGTTCCATGAACTGCTGAAAAGCGCGGGAATAAGCACTATGACAAAGGAGAGTTCCTACTACGGGCTTTCGCTCATACTTGGAGGCGGAGAGGCCACTCTGGAAGAACTCACACGCGCATACAGCAGAATGGCCCGCCAACTCCTGTATGGAAATGAAGACTTTCCCCTCAGGGACCGCGTGGCGATAGGCTATACGCTGGACGCCCTCAGAAACGTATCCCGTCCGGACGAGCTGGATCCGAACCTCATTCCTTCCCTTAGGAAAGCGGCGTGGAAAACCGGGACAAGCTATGGTTTCCGCGACGCCTGGGCCATTGGAATGACTCCCGAATGGACAATCGGAGTCTGGACCGGGAATGCCCAGGGACAGGGCGTTCCGGGGCTTACCGGAGCCAGAACCTCAGGTCCGGTGCTGTTCACCATTCTCAATATGCTCCCAATGAGCGAAGACTGGTTCCCCCAGGCCGATGGAGGCATCTTTGCAAGCACCTGTCCCCTGTCCGGCCATCTCGCGGGCCCCGATTGCCCGCATACTGAACCGGTAAGGCTGCCCGAAAGGGCCGCTGACAGCGAGCCCTGCCCCTATCATGCTGGCGGAGAATTCGTCCTTCCTCCGGCAATGGAGTGGTTCTACAGGGGCAGTCATCCGGAATACCGCGGAGCCCAAAGAAGGGCCTCTCAGACACGCACAATGGAGTTCATCTATCCCTCCCAGGGAACTACTCTCGAACTGCCCCGCCAGCTTGACGGAAGCCCCGGCGTGGCCGTTTTCCGCATTGCACATACAAAAACAGATGCCACCGTCTGGTGGCATCTGGATAACGATTATGCGGGACAAACCCGTTTCGTTCATGAACTGCGCCTGAGGCCCTCTCCGGGGCGCCATCACGTCACCGTAGTAGACGAGGATGGCAACAGCCTCAGCATATCTTTTACCGTGCGCTGACGGCGCGCTTTGAGTCGATTCCGGCTATCCACACCTTTGGAGTGACACCGGTAACCTTCTTGAATATGCTGTTGAACGAAGATGCGCTGAGGAAACCGCAGGCCTGGGCAATCTCTTCCTGGCGCGCATCGCGATGGCTCATTATATACTGCTCGGCATAGTCGATCCTAAGCGTGTTGAGCAATTCCGGGAAACCAAGATTGTAGGTATTGTTCACCAGTTTGGAAACATAAGTCTTGTTGGTATGCAGGCGCTCTGCAATGTCGGCAAGGCTCAGTCCGGGCTGGAGGAAGAGCTGGTCGTGCATCATCAAGTGCTGGAAACGTGAAAGGAGGCTGTCGTCGTCCCAATTGCTGGAAGTGTTTGCAAAGAGCTGTTCAGTTACGGAAACGGAAGGATTGTACGGCTCTTCCTCTTCAACGTGGACATACTCCCCTATCTTGTCGCGGAGACGAATCAGGCCGTCCTGTTCAGTGTCCACGAGAAGGTCGTCAAGAGTGAATTCAGCAATTACAGACTTGATGTTTTCGTTGAAATTATACACCATGACATGCCTCATGTTCTCCCTGGTAATGAATTCGCGGCCGGCGAAAAGGGCGGTAAAGGCAAAATTGAACAGGCTCAGGGTCATAACAATGGACAGGACAACGGAAATCCACATATGCTGGTCCAGGAAACTGTTCACAAGGCCGATTTTGAGCAGGACAATGACGGCAGGGATGATGAGGTTGTACATCTGGAGCTCAAGCACCCTGCATTTTCCTCCCTTCAGGAAAAAGTCCCTGAGTATTTTGAACGAGAACTTTTCCTTCCTTATGAAGAAAATCAAGGCAATAACGCCTACGAGCAGTTCTCCGCCAAGTACAATCCTGAAAAACACCGCCGTCCATATATAATAAATATGTATGACGTCGCCGCGATACATCTCGGCCGCCTCGGTACCGTCGCTGTAGAGCGCCTCAAGGAAGGATGCAATAGCAGGAACGCCGGCAAGCTGTGTGAGCAGCATGGCGGCGGTTGTGAGGGCTACAGGGAGCAGGACCCAGACAAATGAAATCGGTTGGAATTTCTGCCCATATTTCAATCGGTGTAGGTATAGCCAGACTAGGGGGATTATACTTGTGGCCGTCAACTGGGCGAATATACTGGTAAAAACCAGAATAGTGTAACTGGTATCGGGTGCCGCATAACAGGCATCAGTAACCAGATACACCCCCAACACCAACAAGAGCGTTGTGAATACGGCATAAGTACTTGTTCTGCGCGCTATGAAAAAATTCAAAAACGCCCAGAACATACATGCCGCAAAAGGCAGAAACAGAATAAGAGTGATAAACATATCAAAACTCAGTATTGTCTTCATATATCTTCGTTTGCCAGTCGGCCACCGACGGCGCAAAGGTTATTTCATGATAAACGCTGCTCAGATCGAGGCCGATGTGGAAGGTGTACTGCCGGCCATACTCGAAAACATTGTTTTCCAGCAATCCATACAGCATGTACTTTGCGACCTGTTCCTGAAGTGGAGAATAGTATACACCGTTGTGCGTAAAACCGTCCACGTCGAAAACCGCCTCGACATACTGCTTTCCAACCACAATGTCGTCGGGAATTGAATAATAACGGTGAGAATTCACCAGATGGTCTTCAAGCGTATCGAAGCCTACAAATTTCTCATTCTCGGTACCGACACCCACATGAGCGTCGCCATCGAAAATCACCACATTGCGGTAATAACCCTGCCTGTGCCAGATACCGCGGCTAAGAGTGACATCATTGACGAAAACGCCGGCGGAAGCAACATTGTAGGCAGTAAGTTTGCGAAGATGGATAAGACCCTGCAACTCCTCCTTGGGAGTAACATCGCAAATGCAGTAGCCGATATCGTTTGTAATGTGCTGGAACTCGAGAGGGATAATGTTCAGCTGCTGAACGGCCATTTCCACAGTCTTCGACACAAGCGGGCCGGCATCGGTCTCCTGAGCGGAATAAGGAATTGAATAAGTAACAAGATCGTCGTCGTAGTCGATATAATTGACATAAGGATAATAGGCGCTGAAGCTCAAAAGCTCAACACCGACCTCATTCCAGTACAACTTATCCATGAAGGTGGAGTAGTTAGAGCCGTCGGAATTGACCTGAGCATTGTCGATGACGAGGTTGTGATGGTCATAATCGATGCCGATGAGGCCAAATGAACGGGCAGCGTCGAGATTTGCGCCTTTCGTAGTTCTTCCCTGACGGGCAGTTGGAACAGGAACGCCGTCGCGCGTTACCTCTATATTAAACCCTACCTTGGACTGGGACAACATACCGGAAGGAGTGGGGATATCATCGTAGACCTTGCTGCAGGCAAAGAAAACAGCAGGAACTAAGAGAATAGGAATTAGACGATCAAGTTGCATACAATCAATTTATGTGCAAATATAGACAAAAGTTTTTTACAAACAAATAAAAATTGTAAAAACTTGAAAAATTTTGAAAAAAAATATTTTACGGAGATTAAACAATGAGAAAGAAAAAGATGCCGACAAGCAGGAAAAACCCCGGGACAGAATAACAAAATCGCGCGTACAATATTAAGGTACGCGCGTAGAAATGTTACGTGATTGTAGTTACAGTTTTGAAACAAAACCCTTACGAACGAATGTCAGAGGGCGTTTTTCCATAGTAATCCTTGAAGGCAGTAGAGAAGTAGGAAGGTGTCTTGAAACCGCATCTTTGGGAGATGTCGGCAATAGCTACGGAGCCGTCGAGAAGAAGCTCCATTGCAAGCTTCATGCGCTCGACTTTGATGATAGCAGAGGGAGAAACCCCTGCTTCGGCCTTCAATTTACGGTTAACATGGATACGGCTCAAGCCAAGTTCATTTGCTATTTCCTCAACGCCAAAGTCAGGATTTGACAAGTTTTTCCGAATTAAATCCAATACAGAGCGGGCAAACGGACCGTCCAGACACGGTTCTACGGCCGTTTCGGGAAGTTCAGACTCTTCAGATTCATCTGGCAGAATCCCAGAACTATCCTCATTGGAGAGGGCATCAGAATTCGATTGCACAGCGGACGTAACCGTCTCTGTTCCAATATATTGAGCCCTACGTTTTCTAGAAACGCTAAAACCTGCGGCAAAACCGGCAAGAAGGGCGGCAATTGCAATAAGCCACCACCAGGATGAATGACCGGACTCAGCCTCGGGAGCAAGCGGCTCATCATATATTGCTTCACCCAGCAGGACCGGAGCACGACTCGTCACATCCATGACATAAATCTTCCCGTCTGAACCTTCGGCATATAGCTTTTGATGGTCTGAAGAAAGAAAAAACGCACCCAGAGGCTGTTGGAAGGCCGAATTTGATTGAATACCACTGACCGGTGAATATGTACTGAGAAGTCCTTCTCCATCCAGAATCCATAAGACCCCGGAAGCGTCGAAAGCAAGATTCTTAATATTGTAGACAGGGTATGTTAGCTCTCGTCCGTTTCGCCCAAGACGATGAAGCTGCCCTCCTTTAATTCCATACCAAACGGAACTGTCACTCGGGGAAACAGCTATGCAATTGGCATTCAATGGATTACTGGCCGCCAATAAATGTGCCGATGCAAACAGGACGGTCAAAAACAAGAACAGGCGTCTCATGGCATCAGGATTCAGCAGTAACAACAACACGCCTGAGAGCAGGCATAGCATCCTGTATAATGGCTCTCCAGAGAGATCCGTTAGAGATGGAATGAAGCAATGCTTTCTTTCTGGAAGAAGTTAAAAAACCGTCCTCAAGCACCTCCAGGGCATCTTCACGGCCAACCAGGGAAGAATTTCTGATATATTCAGTGAGGCCGTCCCAATCTTCAGAAACTATTATAATCTCCACAGAACCAGTGAAACCATAACTCAGAAGACGGGATTTAACCGACTCTGCACGTCTTCTGGAAAGAGAAGCATTTGCAGCCTCACTGCCATCCGGAGATGAATAGCTATATATATATAAGGTATGGACACCCTCTCGGATAAAACTCTTCAGAGTATTAAGAGCAGAGGAATTCGATGCATATGAATCCTGAACAAACGAATACCCACGGCGGAAACTGATGTTCGCAGTCCCTGAAATATCACCTTCAGAAGAAGGGCCGGAAGAAGAAAAAATAAGTTCTACGCGTCTCAGACGGGGAAAACAGTTCTTAACAAGGTCTTCCCAGGCCTCCCCTACCCAGAGTTCCTGAAGGAGCTGCTTCCTGTTAGGGGCAGCAGCGGAAATAATTGCAAGAGCATCGTCCTTCCAGGGTTTGGAACCACGGCGAAGGTAAGCGGCTACACCATCCCAATCCTCTTGTACAGAATCGATTATAACAATAACAGAGGGATATCTGCCTCGTAAATAGGTTAAAGCAGAGTCTGCACGGCAACGGGACAACCATATATTATAGGTATCGGGGCCATCGGGAGAAGAGAAAGATCTCAGATGAACTTCATCAAAAGCACCGGAGTTTAAAACCGAGTCACAATAGTCGATAGTTGAACCATTTAGCCTGTAAGCAGTATCGATGTTACTCTTATTGATACGGAAATGAAGGGAAGACGCTTGCCCTGGAATGGTCAGAACAAGAAAAAACAGCAGAAATATAAGTCTGGAGGCCTTCATTACGGTATCAAATTGAACAAATTTACAAATAATCAAGCGATTTTACAAGAAGACACATAAAAAATAGTATCAAAACAGTAAAAGCATCGACAATAGAATGAAGAAAGTACAGCGCGGAAAAAAATTATGAAAACAGAGGAATTTTAGAAAATTAAAATATTTTTAGAAAGAATTATAAAAACGCAAAATTCTTACAAATTCATAAAAGCGCTAAAACACAGGCATTTTAACGCCTAAAATGGTTTCGAATTAGCGCAAAACAACAATGTAAATTTTAGTAAATAACGGCCATAGAGGTATACGGGCTGGTTTTTTGCTCGAAACGAAACCCACCGAAACGAAATCCTAATCGCAAAAAGCAAATTCTTATAAAAAAGATTAAATAATTTTGGAAAACAATTAAAATGGTATTACCTTTGCACCCGGTAATCGCGAACAACCAAACAAAACAAACGAATGAACACCATGCAGCGCATACTCAACACCCTCTTCCAGGCAGGCCTGAAGCTCGCCCTGGTTGTTGCGTTTATGCTCTGCAATTCTCTTTTTTTACGCGCGCAGACATTCACCTACCGCGTTAACTACCGTTTCGACAACGCCACCCTCGACAGGAACTACATGCAGAACGCCCAGACTCTTGCCAGTCTGGACAGCATGATCGCTGCAAACAGCGGAAACCTTTCCGAAATCGAGATTGTGTCCTACTCCTCCCCGGAAGGTAACTATTCCTACAACCGCAACCTTTCCGTAAGGCGTGCAGTTGCCATGCAGCGCTACCTCACCGCCACCTATCCCGAACTCAAAGACAAGGTGAGCGTGAATCCCGGTGTGGAAGCATGGGACATGCTCCGTGAGAACGTTGTCGCCGACACCCGTCTGAGCGAGAACGCACGCCGTTCCATCCTGGAAATCATCGATGGAAACGCCGCTCCTGATGCTAAGGAAAGTGCGCTCAAGGCACTTCCGGAGTACAAGAGCCTCTATTCCAGGTATTTCCGCAGCCTTCGCTACGCAGAATTCGCCCTGAGAATTGAAAATTCCGCAATTTCCGCAGCGGATAACGCAGATTCTACAATCTCAGAAGGACAGGACACCACCGCAACCGCAACAAGCGGCGAGGGCCAGGCCACTACCGGCACCGCTACCGGCGCAACCGAAACTTCCGGCACCCGCACTTCCGGTGCCAACGTTCCCGGCATCCAGTACGCTACCGGCGAAGACTTCATCCGTCCGGACTACATGGACAACGCCGCTGCAATGCGCGAAATCCGCCGCTTCTTCTCTTCCAACGATGTGCGCAGCCTCACCATCGTGGGTGTTGCCACTCCCGACGGTCCCGCCTCTCTCAATGAGAGCCTCGCACTCCGCCGCGCACAGAACCTCGCAGACTACATCATCGGCATGTTCCCTGAAATGGAAGGCCGCATCAATGTAGTTTCCGCCGGTGAGAACTGGAGCGGCCTCCGCAGCGCAATCCTTGGCAGCGACCTCTTCACCGATGCAGAGAAGGACGAGCTCCTCGCAATCATCGATTCCAACGAGACTCCCGACCGCAAGGAAGTCCTCCTCAAGGCTCATCCCGCATACGGAAGGATTGAAAGCGATATCTACCCTGTCATCCGCTCCGCCAGCTTCGGCAACATCGAAATCGAAGGCGCGGACCAGGCAGCACCCGTGCAGCCGGCCGACACCACTGCAACAATTCCCGCAGACACCACCGCCACCCAGCCCGCAGACAGCACTCACGCCGGTCTTCCCGGTGTGGCTGGCGGTTCCACATACGTACCCGTCGTGACCTCAAGGCCTCGCGAGTACACCACCATCGCAGCCGTTAAGACCAATCTCCTCTACGACGCCGTGACCGCTCTCAACGTGGAAGTTGAAGTTCCCATTGCAGACCGCTTCTCCGTCATGGTAGAGGATGTGTTCCCCTGGTGGGAAACCGGAAACAAGTACTGCTTCCAGTACTGGGAAATGGGCATCGAGCCCCGTTATTGGTTCAACAGCTGGGATTCCCGCGGTTCGGAGAAACTCCGCGGCTTCTTCGCAGGCCCTTACCTGATGAGCGCCAAGTACGACTTCCAGAACGACAAGGAGTTCAACTACCAGGGCGAACACTGGAGCGCAGGCATCTCCGCCGGCTGGTGCACCGCTATCGGTTCCCGCAAGAGGGTCAACCTCGAACTGAGCCTCGCACTGGGTTTCCTCAGCACCCGCTACCGCAACTATCTGCCCATGGACGACTACTCCAAGCTCATCCGCAACCCCTACAAGAACGGTTCGGCCGAGTACTTCGGCCCCACCAAGGCAAAGGTGAGCCTGGTAGTTCCCATCAATATCCCCAGGAGGGGAGAGGAGGTTTACCATGACTAAGCGCATCGTCCGCATATTCATGGCCCTCGTCCTTCTGGCCAGCTTCGCCGCCTGTCAGCGCCGTCCCCTCGAGGACATGCAGGAGCAGGTGAAGATTCGTGTGAAGGTGAACATCCGCGCTATCGCGAACATCACCACTCACGTCTACAACGAGCACATCCCCGTGCCGGATCTTAACACCGACATGATGCGCGTGATGGTTTACGACCCCGAGACCAAGGGCCTCCTCACCCAGAGCTTCATTTTCAACAAGGAAATTGACGATGAGGGCAACCAGGTTCTCAGCGGCAACCTGAACATCAGCTACGGTGACTACGACTTCGTGATTTACAACTTCGACACCCCCACCACTCAGGTCACCAACGAAAACAACGAGAACAGGATCCTGGCCTACACTCCCGAGATCTCCCCGGCGATGCGCAACCGTTACTTCGGCACCAAGGCCGATCCCAGTGAGCCCGACTACAGCAACATGCTCATCAACTATGAGCCCGACCACCTTGTGGTAGCCCGTGAGCACAACCTCCATGTGTCGCCCCACGACACCGTGGTTGTGATCAGCACCACCGCCACCACCATCGTGGACACTTATTATATTCAGATTCGCGTCGAGAACGCACAGTTCATGGCGGCCGACGGTGCAACCGCAGTCATCTCCGGTCTGTCCCCGTCCAACCGCTTCGGCCCGAACATCCGCACCGAGGATCCTTCCGCCGCAGTTGTGTTCAACCTCTACAAGAGCACCGACCCGAACATCCCCGGCGCCAACAAGGACGTCATCTGCGCGACCTTCAACACTTTCGGAAAGATTGACAACGCCTCTTCGGATCTCTACGTTACCTTCAATATCGTGGATACCGCGGGCAACCTCCAGACATACAGCACCAACCTGAACACCATCTTCCAGAGTGAAGATGCAATCGAGCGCCACTGGCTCATCATCAACGAGGTGTTCAAGCTCGAACCTCCGACTCCCACCACCGGTGGCGGCGGCGGTTTCCAGCCCAAGGTTGACGACTGGGAGGAAGAAGAAGGTAACATGGTGATTTAATGAGAATTGACGAAAAACAAAATAAATGAAAAAGTGGTCTAACATAGCGGTTCTGGCAATCCTGGTGAGTCTTATGGCTTGCACCAAGGTTGAGAACGGACTTGAGCTGCAGGAGAGCATCTCCTACAGCGTGGCTAGCTATGTCACCTCCCCCACTAAGACCGGCGAACTCAACCTCAAGGACGACGAGAACGTTACCTCCTTCCGTTCCAAGGCATGGGTTCACGCAAACGGCGCCGCAGCGGGTGAGGTTTACTTCAATGAAACCGTCAGCTGGCAGGGCAACGAATGGGCTCCTTCCCAGGATTACTTCTGGCCCAAGCATCCCGCCAGCTATGTAAACTTCGTGTCCTGGTACGACGCAGCCGGCGTTGAGCCTTCCACCGTCGAGGAAAACAACCTCGCATGGAGCGTGCGCAACATCAACGCCAACGACAACGTGCTCGTAGCCCGCGCTGCATGGCGCCAGAACGGCAACATGCTCACCTACGGCAACAACGGCATCTCCGGCGGAGTTCCCACTCTGTTCCGTCACATGCTCACACGCATAAGCGTAAATATGAAGGCCTCCCCTCTCGTGGATCCGGAAGACAACAACGACACCTACGAAGTAACCCTCCAGAGCGCACGTCTCGAAGGCGTGTACCAGAGAGGCGCCCTCAACCTCACCACCAACGACCCCGGCAGCAAGGGAACATCGACCTGGTCGAACGCCAGCGCACCTTACTACTGGACCTCCGCGGCAGGCAGCAATGCTACCCCCATCGCCTTCACCGCAGGCGCACTCGGCACAACTCCGACCTCGGTCCTCGCAGAGCGCAGCATCATGCCTCAGGAAATCACCTCCAACATCAGGATGGTCATCGTCTACTCGGTAACCTGCAAGAGCGACGGCGTCACCACCTCTGTGGAGAACGACATTCCTGCCACGGTTGTTATGAACAAGATTAAGAACACCTCTGACGTGGCTATCACTCAGTGGCTGCCCAATACAAAGTACGTATACAATATTACAATCAACCCCGTGAGCCAGGAGATCCTGCTGAATCCCACCGTCGAAAGCGACTGGAGCAGCGGATTTGACACCCAGTTCCAGGTAACAGTAGAATAAAACAAACAAATAAATAGAACCACAACGTTATGAAAAAGCTTTTGATTATCGCAACCGCAGTCATTGCTACTGTCGCTTGCACCAAGGTCACTACCGACGAGGCAACCATCCCCAACCACAAGATTGGTTTCGAGGTAGCCAACTACATGACCCAGACCAAGACCGGTGAAACCAGCTTCCTCACCGAGCTTTCCGGTCTCGGCGTAGCCGCAGCCGACGCTACTTTCACCAGCGCCGCTTACATCCATGCCGCTCAGGCCGACGGTACCGTGGCCGATCCCGCAGCCTTCTTCGCTCCCAACCCTGAGACCATCAAGTGGAACACTTCCACCACAGAATGGGAACCCTCCAAGGATTACTACTGGCCGAAGTCCCCTAAGAGCAGCATCGACTTCTTCTCCTGGTACTGCTACGAGGGCGCAGCACCCACCCTTACCTACACCACTCCTTTCACCTCCGCTACCCTTGCATGGACCAACCGCACCGTTGCTCCCAAGTCCGACATCCTCTATGCCGACGTTGCATGGCAGCAGAAGGACAACTCCGAGACCTACCAGCTCGATGGTGTGAGCGAAGGTGTTCCCACCCTCTTCCACCACGCACTTGCACAGGTGAAGTTCACCGTGAAGATCAAGGACGACTGCGACAAGAAGGCCGACTCCAAGAACAGCGGATACTACATCTTCTGGGAAGTCACCCTTGACGATTTCGCCATTGCCCCCAGTAAGGTTCACAAGAACGGTACCCTCAGCCTGAGCATCACCAACCCCAACAGCACCAGCGTTACCGCCTGGACCGCTCCCACCAGCCCCGCAGTATGGGCCAACGCAGCTTCCCCGGTTTATGTTGACACCGAGGCCGAATGGTTCACCACCGACGCCGCCACCGGCGCAGCAGTGCTCACCACCACCGCAGCCAACCTCATCCCCGACAGCCATATGGGTAGCGGTTATGTTGCAGTGCGTCCCCAGAGCGTCGGCAACGACATGACTCTGAACTTCAAGATGACTATCAAGACCTACTATGGCACTCAGGAGCAGTTCGGTGCTTCCAACCACAGCGGCTGCACCCTCCGTTCCACCGAGGTTATCGCAATGAACGACTACGATGGCACAGCTATCGACACTGCTTCCGGCGACCTGTACACCTCCACCGGTATCCAGCTGAACAAGCTCGGCACGACCGCGATCACTGCATGGGAAATGAATCACAAGTATACCTACAATCTCATCATCGATCCTTCCACCAACACCATCCTCTACGATCCTGCAGTGGAAGCATGGGCTGCTGAGAGCACCGGTACCGCCAACATCCCTCAGTAATACATATATCGCTCCGGGGCGGGTGAAACCACCCCGGGGTGCCAAGGACAAACAAGAAACAAAAACAAACAAATAAACAACAATCAAACACTATGAAAAAGCTTTTAATCGTCGCAGCCGCAGCGCTTGTAGCAAGCGTAGCCTGCACCAAGGTTGAGACCGAGACCACTCCCGAAGTGGAGATTGGTTTCCAGGTAGCCACCTACCTCAACCAGACCAAGGCCGACGCCGACAGCCATGGCCACACCAGTTTCATCTCCGAGCTCGCAGAGCTTGGTATCTCCTCCAGCCAGTACTTCAAGAGCGCCGCTTACATCCACGCCGCACAGGCCGACGGTACCGTGGCCGATCCCGCAGCTTTCTTCACCGCAGGCACCGCCAACGTCGAGTCCATCAACTACGACGGTTCCAGCACCTGGAAGCCCGCTCATCCTTACTACTGGCCCAAGTCCCCTCTGAGCAGCATCTCCTTCTTCTCCTGGTATGACTATCTCGATCAGGTGACTCCCACCGTCAGCGGTTACACCACCGACGGCGCCACCGTCACCCTCGCATGGGCCGACCGCACCATTGCCCTCAAGGACAATGTGATGTATGCCGACGCCGCATATCACTACAAGAAGAACGACAACGGTGCCCAGAACCACAAGCTCGACGGTGTTACCGAAGGTGTTCCCACCCTCTTCCACCACGCCCTTGCAAAGGTCCGCTTCACCGTTAAGCAGAACCCTATGAAGCAGCAGGACGGCACTTCCTCCAACTATACCTTCTGGGATGTCACCCTCTCCGAGGTTTCCCTCTCTTCCGGCACCATCAAGAACAACGGTAAGCTCTCCCTCACCGAGGCCAGCAAGACCTCTGTCGCAACCCAGGGCAGCTGGACTGCTACTACCGGCACCATCTGGGACGCTCCCACTGCAGCTCAGACCTATCTGACCGCCAACCTCGGCAACGCCAGCGGCGGTATCTTTGACACCGATGTGGCAAGAGGCGTAGACGGCAGCTCCAACCCCGTCCTCCTCACCGCAGACGCTCAGTCCCTCACCGGAACCAACTTCATGGACAATAACTACTTCACCGTTCTCCCTCAGGAGATTGGAAATGGTGTGACCCTCACCTTCAAGTACACCATCAAGACCTACTACGGCACTGAGGCACAGTACTCCGCAGGCACCGCCACTCTGGTATCCACCGAGACCATCAACGTGAACGACCTCGGCCCTGCAGTTGGCAACTACGGCGCTCCCTACACCGACACCGGTATCCAGCTGAACGCCATCACCGGCGCATGGGACAAGTGGCAGATGAACCACCGTTATGTCTACAACATCATCATCAACCCTGTGACCGCAGAGATCAAGTACGATCCCGCAGTTGCTGACTGGGAGACTGAAGACACTGTGGACCAGACTGTTCCCGCCGCATAAAGCTATCGTCCCGGGGCGGGTGAAACCACCCCGGGGTGCAAAAAAAAGATGATTATTTGAAAAATAATTGCTATATTGACAAGATTATTAAACAACCTTATTTTAATTAAACACATTATGAAAAAGCTTTTCGTTTTCGCAGTCGCAGCAGTCGCAGTACTCGCTTCCTGCACCAAGGCCGAGGTTAACACCCCCGACCAGGCCATCTCTTTTCAGGCCGCAAACTACATGAGCCAGGTGACCAAAGCCAACGTGACTTTCGGTACTGGCAACACCTTCCACACCAATGCCTACGTGCACACCCTTCTTAACGGAAGCCCCA
>CAJOCS010000017.1:0-5846 GCA_905233655.1 uncultured Bacteroidales bacterium
CTCTGGCGAGCTGTAGCCGCCGAGGGGCGTATATCGAGGCGGCGGTGCCAAGTGAGTCCTCAAGACTCACTCTGGAATACAAACATAGTAACTGATTTAGCGGCAAAGATGGACCAGATCAAGAGGAACCTTGACCTGGCTCTAAAGAAGGAAACTCCGCCCACCAAGGATGAGATTAAGGCCATCATTGAGAATGTCGTCTACGCAGAGGCCCGGGCCGCTCAGCAAAAGAGGAAGGAAGAAAAAGAGAAGGCCGATGCAGAAGCCAACCGGATGACGCTGAACAAGTACATTGCCATGTACTGTGACCAGATCACCACCGGCGCCAGGCAGACCGAGAAGGGCAGCAACTTCGCTCCATCCACCGTGAAAACCGTCAAGCTCGCTCTGGACCAGTTCACCAAGTTCCAGAAGGAGACCAAGCACCAGTACGACTTTGACGACATCAACATGAATTTCTACTACGCGTATACGGCGCACCTGAAGAAGAAAGGGTACTCCATCAACACGTACGGGAAATGCATTAAGGAACTTAAGACCATCATGGCCGCGGCCGAGAGCGAAGGATACCACACCAACCACGTCTGGCGTGACAAGAAGTTCAAAGGAACGCGCGTGGAAGTGGATAGCATCTACCTCACTAAAGAAGACCTGGACGCCATCATGGCCGTTGACCTCAGCGGATATCCCAACGGATATGAGCAGGCCCGGGATATCTTCATGATTGGCGTCTGGACTGCTCAGCGTGTCTCCGACTACAACTATATCAAGAAGGAGGACTTCAGTACATTGACCAAGAATGTCATGAAGGAGAAGCCCGATCCGGATAACCCCGGCGAAAAGATCGCCTGGATTGAGAAGCAGGAAATTACCTACCTGAACGTCCGCCAGCAGAAGACCGGCGCCAAGGTCGCAATTCCCTGCAACTCCGCCCTGAAGGCCATCCTGGAGAAATACGATTACCAGGTTCCGCACCTTGCCGACCAAGTCATCAACCGCTACATCAAGGAAATTGCCCTGGCAGCAGGACTCACGGAGCTGGTAGAGATTGAGACCACCAAAGGCGGCACGCCCAAGAAGGAGAAGATTGAGAAGTACAAGCTGGTCCACAGCCACACGGCCCGACGTACTGGCGCCACACTCATGTATCTTGCCGGCGTGGATCTGTACGACATCATGAAGGTCACTGGCCACGCCTCGCCTAAGATGCTCAAGAAGTACATCAAAGCTGACACGCTGGAAGTGGTGGAGAAACTCACCGACAAATACGAGTATTTCCGCTAATCCAATCAGAAACTATGAAAAAATCAAAATCGCTGTGACTTTTTCATAGTTTTTGATTATATTTGCCTTGGAATTAAAGGCTGTAATTGCTATGAAAAGAAAAATCACTCAGCAACTCATAGACTGGAAGAACAGGCCGGATCATAAGCCTCTCATCCTCCAGGGAGCCCGTCAGGTTGGAAAAACATACATTCTGGAAGAATTCGGGCGCGAGCACTATAAGAATTATATCAAGGTAAGCCTTGACCTGGTCCCTGATGTGCGCAATTTCCTGAAGGATAACATCAATCCTTTGGAAATCATCGCTTATCTGGAAACTCTATATAATGAGCGAATTGTCCCGCATGAGACGCTGGTCATCCTGGATGAGATTCAGGACTGCAAGCGGGCGCTGCTTGCTCTCAAATACTTCCAGGAAGATTATCCTCAGTATGATATTGTGGCCGCAGGTAGCCTTCTGGGGGTGGCTGTGAATCAGGGAAACAAGCCCGACGAAGAAGATGAAGCAGGAAAGGCCCAACAGCAGCAGGAAGAAGAGGTATTCTCCTATCCGGTTGGTAAAGTGGATGAATTGCGCCTGTACCCTATGGACTTTGAAGAATTCCTCTGGGCCATCAATATGGATGTTCTGGCGCAGGATATCCGTACCCACTTCAACTCTAATGAGGCAATGCCGGCTTCCGTTCACCTGTTGGCACTTGACCTGTACCAGCGCTATCTGATAGTCGGCGGCATGCCCGAGAGTGTTGGCAAATATGTAGAGACCCACAGCTTCCTGGAGTGCAGAACCGTTCAGCAGTCCATCCTGGTTGGTTACAATGCCGATATGGCCAAATATGCCAAGCCGGCAACCACTGTCAAGATCAGAGCCTGCTTCAATTCTATTCCGGCACAGCTGGCTAAAGAGAATCGCAAGTTCCAGTACAAACTGGCGCAAAAGGGCGGAACCGCTAAGATTTTCGGTGAAGCTATCGAGTGGCTCATTCTGGCCGGGATAGTACATAAATGCAAACTGATATCACATGGCTTTATTCCCATCTCAGCCCAGGAAGATGACAGCGACTTCAAGATTTATATGTCCGATATTGGCCTGCTGAACACAAAGGCTCAGATGCCGGCCCAGATGCTACTCAACTCCATAGAGACTGAGAACACTTTCCTTGGTTCGGTAGCCGAGAACTATGTGGCCCAAGCCCTTTCTGCCAACGGTATTACACTCCGCTATTGGAAAAACGGCAACACCCAAGAAGTGGAATACATACTGCAGGATGGAATGAACGTGATTCCTGTAGAGGTCAAGAAAGGCAAGAAGGTGGATGCAATCAGCATGAACAATTTCAAAAAGACCTACAAGTGTCCTTTCGCTTACCGCATTTCCGGAAAGAACTTCGGCTTCGCCAATGAAATCAAGTCTGTTCCCCTTTATGCCGTATTCTGCATTGAGGCAAAAGAAGACATCGAATAGGTAAGAATCTAATCACAAGCTCACAATGCCGGATACTGGGAGATACTGACTCCGGTATCCGGTTTTCGTATCCAGAAGGATGCAGCGGGCGTGAATCTGGTAGGACTGGAGGTCAAGGCCCCAAATGGAAGTGTAGCCAGGTATGCACGTGGTCACTGCTGCATCGTTCGCGGTACCTTCCGCCAGAAAATTCCGCAGATCCCCTGTACTGAGCCCCCTCCCAGGACTGGCCAGCTGTACCTTGGTAAGCAGCCGGTACCGGCCTTCAGGGTCTATCATATCCAGCTTCCAACGTATATACAGCGTTCCGCCCTGGGCCGAGGCTTCCAGAATACTCACCAGGAACGTTGGAAACTTCTCAAACGGAGCCGGAGACGGCGTGTGCTCCCTCCCCAGGGTGGCGAAGCCGTGGTATGCAGAGATGAACAGATTGTTGCCGGAGATCCTGGCCTTGTGGTCGAATGGCGGTCGGTGAGGCTCCACCACCTTGGCATACGGCTCCCAGCGCAGCTGCTCCTCATGGGGTACATCCCGCCAGGCCTTCAGCGCCCTGATATGCACAGCCAAAGCCTCCAGCTGGCCGACGTTCCCAGCGACGTCACCAACCTGAAGCTGGTCATCCTGGCTTCCGAGCCCCAGGGCAACGGCATCACCCGTGCCTACAGCAAGGCGGCCGCCTTCGACGACCCGATGACTCCGGTGGATACCGCCATCGCCCTGAAGGCCAAGTACGACGCCAAGTATGGCGCTCCGTCCGCCGGCGCTCCCAAGGTGTTCATCAAGTATTTCTACGTGAATTCCGCCACTGGCGAGAAGTCCGGAGAGAAGATGGTGAGCGCTGTGCTTAGCAACGGCTAGACCCTGGCAACTTTGAGCTGCGCTGAACGAATGAAGCCCCGACTGCTTGATGCGGCCGGGGCTTTTTCTGTGTCTGGAGACTTATTTATTGATGTGGCGGAAGATTCCTTCTACGTGGAGATTGATGATGGCCTGGGCGCCTTCTCCGGATTCCAGGAAGGCCACGTCTTCCTTGTTATCCATGAAAAGGTTTTCGGTTAGCACAGCAGGGCACTGGGTATGGCGCAGAAGGTAGAAGTCTTTTTCGATGTCCGGATCTCCATCCGTATAATCAGAGCGGAGACGCATCCCCGGCAGCCAGTCTTTCGCCGCCTCGTACAGGGCCGTTGCCAAGCCATCAGCGGCAGTCTCGCCCCGGGTGGTGTAGCAGCTCCATCCGCGAGCGTTCATCCATTCACGGCCATTTCCTGCAGCATTGACGTGGAGAGAGACCAGGATTACTTGGTCCTTCCCAAATTCCTGACAAAAGGCGTTGACCCGACGGCAGCGCTCAGGTAGGGAAATGTCTTCCAGCTCCGGCACCAGCAGCTGGGCGTCCAGTCCCAGGGCGATGAGTTGCTCCTGGATCTGACTGGCGAGAAATCTGGTGTATGCGTATTCGCGGAAGAAACCATCCGGGCTCCGCTTCCCGGGAGTGTTTTGGCCGTGGCCATTGTCAAGGAGAATCTTCATAGCAAGCAGGTTTATTGTGCCTGCAAGATGGAGATATAATGTGGTAATATCAATTTCCCAGAAATTCCATTAACTTTGTAGCGGATATCCGTATCAAAGGGTATTTATAAACGCAACCGCCTGGAGACGCTTTTCAAACGTGCCTCCAGGCATTTTTTAGATAAGTGAGGCAAAAGAGGCACAATGTAGGCACATTGTGAAACAAAAAAGCCCCTACAGATAGCTGTAGAGGCTTTTTAAGCGGTGCGGACGAGGCTCGAACTCGCGACCCCCGGCGTGACAGGCCGGTATTCTAAACCAACTGAACTACCGCACCAAACTTTGGGTCCCGTGGAACGGGATTGCAAAGTTACAACCTTTTTTTTATTCTGCAAGGTTTTGCCGGATTTTTTTCAAATATTTTTTATTTGATTTCAATCTGGCGTTTTGCCTTTTCCACTTCGACTTTCTTCACCTTCGGGATGGTGACAGTGAGCACACCGTTCTCCACTTTTGCGGAGATGGATTCGCGAAGGGCGTCGTCGGGGAGGAGCATCGTCTGCTGGAACTGAGTGTAGGAGAACTCACGGCGCAGATAGTGGCCCTTCTTGGCCTCCTCTTTCTCGTCCACCTTCTTTTCCATGCGGATCACGAGGTCGCCGTCGTCGTCGAGGTGTACGTCGAAATGCTCTTTGGTCATGCCGGGAGCGGCAAGTTCAAGCTGATAGGAATCTGCGGTTTCAAGCACGTTGATAGCGGGGCAGGTTGCCTTGGGCCGGTCCATCCAGGTGGTATCGAAAAAGTCGTTGAAGATGTCCGGAACCCATGTTTGGTTGTTTCTTCTGACTGGTAACATAACTAAATCTCCTATATTAAAAGTTAAACATTATCAAATCGGTTTCGCCGTAAGGAATGGCAAAGGTCGGACCAATCGCCAAAAATTAGCAAAAGGTAGACAAAATGGCATAAAACGGTGCCAAAATGGCATAATTATCCGCCAAAAAGTCGCAAATTGGGGCAGGTTTGCTTTATCGGCAAATAATGGCTATTTTTGTTATCCCCTAAAGTTTTGGCCAATGGCAGAGGAGAAACTGCGCTGGTATGCGCTTAAGATATTCTATAACAGGGTCTTCGAAATGGAGAGCCTGTTCAACGCCATGGGCCTGGAGAGCTATATCGCAGTGGAACTTGTGCATCTGAAAGGGGACGACCATATCCGCGCGCAGATAATACTGGCCGATCCGGACAATCCCCGGAGGGGAAGATACGTCGCGAAGGGGCCGGAGCTCTTCGAGCGCAGGCCCATGGTGGCGTCGCTGATGTTCGTGCACGACACCCCCGAGCACGTCAAGTTGCTGAACAAAGAACTTGAAGGCAAGGGCTTCGTTTACAGAAACGCCGAAACGCGCGCCGCAGTGGCAATCCCGGACCGCCAGATGACCACGTTCCGCCTTGTGACCGATTCAGGCGTGACGGGCCTGGAATTCTATGCCGATGATGATATCACGCGCTTCCGCCAGGGCGAGAAAGTGAGGGTTGTAGAGGGGCCGCTCAAAGGCGCGGAAGGCTATATCAAGCGTATCAAGCG
>CAJOCS010000017.1:5908-23936 GCA_905233655.1 uncultured Bacteroidales bacterium
GCATGAGCAGGGAAGGCAGCATAGTAATCAAGGGAGCCAGGGTGAACAACCTGAAGAATCTCTCGCTGGAGATTCCGCGCAACCGTCTTGTGGTCGTGACCGGCATTTCCGGAAGCGGCAAGTCGTCTCTTGCCTTCGACACCCTTTTCGCCGAAGGGCAGAGGCGTTTTGCCGAAAGCCTTTCGTCTTATGCCAGACAGTTCCTGGGGAGGATGTCGAAACCGGACGTGGAAGCCATCGACGGCATTCCTCCGGCAATCGCAATCGAGCAGAAGGTGAACGTGAAGAATCCCCGTTCCACGGTTGCCACCACTACCGAGATTTACGACTATCTGCGTCTTCTCTTTGCCCGAATCGGCCGTACATATTCGCCGGTAAGCGGGGAAGAGGTGAGGGCGAATACGGTCCAGGACGTTCTGGGAGCAATTTTTGACGGAGCCGCGAAATCCGTCTATATCCTTGCCGATGCTTCTTGGGACACGCGTCCCGACAAGGTGGAATACCTGCTCGGCCTGAAGGAAGAAGGGTTCAGCCGCCTGTATGAGCCGGCCTCCGGGACAGTGTACCGGATAGAAGATGTGCTGCAGATGGACGGAGCCTGGCCCGCCGGCCTGCTGCTTATGGTGGACCGTGTGAGGACCTCCGGCGGCGCTCCCGACGAGGATATGCTCGCGAGACTGCACTCATCGGTGCGCACGGCCTTCGACAAGGGCGGCGGTGACGTCTACCTCGCCGATGCTCCGCAGCTTGCCCTTAAGCACTTCTGTTCAAGGTTCGAGCGCGACGGAATAAGCTTCCGCGTGCCGGACGAGTACCTTTTCAGCTTCAATTCTCCGCTTGGTGCCTGCCCCGTCTGCGGCGGACTCGGGAAGATAGTGGGGGTGAGCGAAGACCTCGTGGTCCCGGACAAGACCAAGAGCATCTACGAAGGCGCGATAGCCTGCTGGAGAGGCGACAAGATGAGCTGGTTCAAGGATCTTCTGGTGAAAAATGCCGAAAAGTACGGCATACCCATTTTCGAACCCTACTGCAAGCTTACGCAGGAGCAGAAAGACATACTCTGGAACACGCGCGGCAGCTACGAGGACGAGGGCACGTTCTGCGGCATAAACGAGTTTTTCGAGTGGGTGGAGCAGAACCGCTACAAGATTCAGTACAAATACATGCTGAGCCGCTACAGCGGCCGCACCGTGTGCTCCTCCTGCGGCGGAAGCCGTCTGAGGCCCGAAGCCCTGTATGTGAAGGTGGGCGGAAAGACCATACACGAACTCATGTGCATGACGGTGGAGGAGCTGCTGAAATGGATGGATTCTTCGATGGGCGGCTTCACTGAGAACGAGACGGAGATTGCCGGAAAGATTTTCGAAGAGATACGCTACCGCCTGCAGTGCATCGACGACGTGGGCCTGGGGTACCTTACGCTTTCCCGCCCGATGAATACGCTTTCCGGCGGCGAAAGCCAGAGGGTGAATCTGGTGACGGCCCTCGGCAGCTCTCTGGTGGGGTCGCTGTACATACTGGATGAACCTTCCATCGGCCTGCATCCGAGGGATACGGACAGGCTCATCGCCGTGCTGAAGCGGCTCCGTGACATTGGCAACACCGTGGTCGTGGTGGAGCACGACCCTGAGATAATACGCGCAGCCGACTATCTGATTGATCTCGGGCCCCGCGCCGGAGTGAACGGGGGAGAGTTGATGTTCCACGGCAGGGTGGCCGATGCCGATTCCGCCGACGTGGACTCTTCCCTCACGCTCCAGTACCTGAAAGGAATACGTAAGCCATACGTAAGGGAAAAACGCTCCTGGCAGTACTCCATTACGGTGAACGGAGCCATGCAGAACAATCTGAAGGATATCGACGTCCAGTTCCCCCTGGGCGCTTTCACCGTGGTGAGCGGCGTTTCCGGAAGCGGCAAGAGCTCGCTGGTTGGAGATATCCTCTTCCCGGCGCTGAACCGTCGCATCAATGACAACGGCGCCCTTCCCGGCACGTTCAAGGGGCTGAGCGGCAATCTGGACCGCATCCAGAGAGTGGAATATGTGGACCAGAATCCCATTGGGAAGAGCTCCCGTTCCAACGCCGTAACCTACCTGAAGATTTACGACGACATACGCAAACTCCTGAGCGAACAGCAGTTCGCCAAAATCAACGGCTTCACGCCCTCCTTCTTCTCCTTCAACCAGGAGGGAGGACGGTGCCCGGAGTGTCAGGGCGACGGATATGTGCGCATCGGCATGCAGTTCATGGCCGACGTTACCATGGTCTGCTCCTCCTGCGGCGGAAAGCGCTTCAAGCCGGATATTCTGGAGGTGCGCTACCAGGGAAAGAACGTGGATGACATCCTCTCGATGAGCGTGGACGAGGCAATAGCTTTCTTCGGCGCCCAGAAGGAAGAGCTTGCAAAGGAGATAGCGGGGAAGCTCCAGACCCTTGTGGATGTGGGCCTTGGCTATATCAAGCTCGGACAGAGCTCCAGCACGCTTTCCGGCGGCGAGAGCCAGCGAATCAAGCTCGCCTACTTCCTCTCCATCGCCGACAGCGGTCCGCGCAGGGAACATATCATGTTCATTTTCGACGAACCTACGACGGGCCTCCATTTCTACGATGTGGAAAAGCTGCTGAAGGCCTTCGACCTGCTGCTCGGCCGCGGCCATACGGTTGTGGTGGTGGAGCACAACATAGACGTCATACGCAGTGCCGACTGGGTGATAGACCTCGGCCCCGACGCCGGGGACCGCGGCGGAGAAGTGGTCTTCGCCGGCACGCCCGAGGACCTTGCTGCGAAAGGAAATACATTTACGGCCAAATATTTACGATAATGGACGCTGTTATTACTTATGTGAACGGGGACGACCCCCTCTGGATTAAGGACTATGAGACCTATGCAGGCGTACCCCTGCAGACCAAGCGCTACCGCGACTGGGGAACCCTCCGTTTCCTCTTCCGCTCGATCGAATCCAACATGCCCTTCGTGGACCGCGTTTTCCTGGTGGTCGCACGCGAGAGCCAGATTCCGGAGTGGGTGAATCCGGAAACCGTGAAAGTGGTTCTGCACAAGGATTTCATCCCGGCGGATCACCTTCCCACATTCAACGCCTCTATGATAGAGATGTTCCTTCACCGCATTCCCGGTCTGGGGGAGCGTTTCCTCTATCTTAATGACGACATCTTCCCGGTTCGGCCCGTATATGAGGACATCTTCTTCCGCAAGGGCAAACCGGCCAAGAAGATGCACGTGCATTTCTTCGCCCTGAATCCGTTCAGGCAGCTCTGCCGCCATTCCGACAGGCTTTCCCGCAAGGCGGCCGGCAAGATTCCAGTGCCCTATTATCTGCGTCCGCAGCATTCCATTACGCCCATGCTCAAGAGCGCCTGCGAAGAGGCCTTCTCCCGCTGCGAGGCCGACATCATGGCAACCCTCACGCCGGTCCGTGCCGACGGGAACTACAACCAGTACTTCTTCTCGGACTACATGTTCCACAAGCGCCTTGCCATATCCAAGCGCATCTCGCACAAGCATTTCTCCCTGGCCCTGACAACGCCCGAGAAGATTTACGCCTTCATTTCCAACCCTTCGAAGAACTTCGTGTGCATAAACGACGTGGAAATGACCCAGGAGCGTTACGAGAGTTTCCGCGACGCCATACTGAAGGCCTTCGCAATGATTCTGCCGGACCAGTCCCGCTTTGAAATCGAGGGCAAATGAAGAAGGTTTCGGTAATAGTTCCTTTCTACAAGGTCGAGGACTACATAGCCGAGTGCGCCGAGTCCCTGATGGCCCAGACGTACGCGGATATAGAGTTCGTCTTCGTCAATGACGGCAGCACGGACTCTTCCCGGGAAAAACTGGAGGAGGTGCTTTCCCGCCATCCCGGCAGGGATTCCCGCATCATTGACAAGCCGAACGGGGGCCTTCCCCAGGCCCGGAAAACCGGTGTGGAGGCCTGCAGCGGGGATTATGTGCTGAATGTGGACTCCGACGACTGGCTGGAGACCGACGCCGTGGAGAAACTCGTCGCCGCCGCCGAAAAGGAGAACGCCGACGTGGTTTACTTCTATGCCTGGAAGGAGTTTGCCGACGGCCGGCGCCGCGTGATTACCGACAGGGCCTATGCCACCCCGCAGGAATTCGCCGACGAAATCTACGCCCACAACGCCCATGCCAGCGTCTGCCTCAAGTTCTGGCGCAGAGCTCTTTACGAGCCGGAAATCTTCTTCCCCCGTTTCGGCATCCATGAGGATATGGTCCAGAGCGTCCAGCTTCTGGACAGGGCTTCGAAAGCCGTGCTGCTGCCCGAGCCCCTATATCATTACCGCCGCACCAACAGTGGAGCCATGACTAAGAAATCCAGGCGTTCGAGAAGGAAACAGTCCCTCCGGAATTACCTGGATCTGTATCTGTTCTATAAAGACAGTCTGGATACTTCTCCCATTCGCCGCTTCTGGCGAAAGATGCTGCGGAAGGCCCGCTGGTGGGGTCTGGTATGGGATTGCAGCGTTTTCAAGGAGTATCCCTTCCTATAGCTTCCAAACGCTTCCTCCGTGGCCCGTGCGTTCGCTCTCGGGAGGAGGAGTCATGTAGGTGGGGCCGTAGATTTGTGTGAGGTAGGCTTTCGTGTCTTCGGGGCAGGGAAAACTGTGCTCCCTGAGCCGGATTTCCCCGAGATGCTCGAAAAAGTCTTTCGGGTGGATGTTCCGCTTGCTCCTTGCGCCCATCAGAACTCCCATACGTCTGCACTCTTCCTGGCGGCAGCTGCGGGCAATTCTGTCGCAGCGTTCAAGCCACCAGTCGTAACTGTGCATATAGGCCTCAAGCATCATCAGGGGTGAGCCGTGGGGAAAGAGGCGGCTGCGGTAAAGCAGGCGCCGGTGGGTGTGTATGGCCTTTTTCATAAGGGCGTCGCACTGAGCCTCGTCGTCCGGAACCGCATCGAGGGGAAATATATCCAGACTCACTCCGTAGCTCATCCGGAATTTTTTGCTGCCGATGTATTTGTTGGTGGAAGGGTCGTGCACCTTGGCGTGGCCGGAGACGTAGAATACCTCCGGAGTGCGCACATCCATTATGCAGGAGTATTTTCCCTTGTAGGTGGCGACGAAGCGGTCGAAATCGGCCCGGGGCATGATAATGTCGGCGTCCCAGGGGATGAAATCGCCGCTGCGCACGGCTCCGAGAAGGGTTCCATAGGCGAGGCTGTAGCGGATTCCTTCCCGCCGGCAGAACCCGTCCACGTCCACCATAATGCGGTAGAGGATGTCGTGAACCTCGTCTATGCCAATCTCTTTCATAGCTCCGAGGCAGGGACTCTCACCGCCAGCTTGTCGTTGCGTTCACGGTTGCCCACCACTCCCGGACGGGGGTATACGAAGGTGGGGTCCGGAATGCGCCAGGTGGTTCCGTAGCGTGCCACCACAAAGCCTTCGGCGCTTTTCGTTATGGGAACGGTGATGTCCTCGAAGGGCACTTCCTCCCTATCGTGTGCGAGGGGAAGGTCGAATTCCACCACTCTCAGCCCGCCGTGCTCGCGGATGGACTCTCCGCAGTTCCGGCATCCTTTCCAGGGATAGAACATGTAGCCCCGGCAGGTGTCGCCTTCAATGGTGTCGAAGAAGAAAATGTCCACGTGCAGGCCGTGCCAGGTCCAGGTTTCCTCGCGGGCGAACTTGCCTCCGTCCACAAGGAAGCCGTGTTTGAGGACGAATCCGGCGTCGCTGAGGGTTTTGTGAAGGTGCTCGAGACCTCCCGGGAGGCTGTCGTTCCAGACGCCCATGTCCAGGTCGTCGTCGTGCTTGATGAAGCCCTTTTCGCGGATTGCTCCGAGGAGGGTGCCGTAGACGGGCGTCCAGGGGATGCCGCCGTCTTTCATGGCCTTGGTGAAGGCCTTCATGGCTTCAAGCCCGTGGCGGCGCATGCGGCGCAGCCTTCTCGGCTTGGAATAGACTCTGTTCCAGAATTCTTTAAGTGTCATTTCAGGCGGAATAATATCTGGCCATCTTCAGCCAGTTGTTAAGGCTCTCGCCGATTGAGGCTCCGCAGGACTCCCTGTAAAGGGCCCAGACGAACCAGTACCAGGCGATGAGTGCGGTATAAATCAGATAGTGTTTTTCCAGCGCGGGTGTCCATTGCTCCCTCAGGTATGCTCTTATGAAGGCCTTCGCACGCTCCCTGTCGTACATGGCGTCCACGATGTAGTAGCCCACGTCAATCCCGGGATCCGACTCTCCGGCATACTCCCAGTCGATTAGGACCACCTCGCCGCCGGGCTTTATCATCCAGTTGTGTTTATAGGTGTCGCCGTGGCAGAAACAGGTTTTTACGCCGTCACCGAGGGTTTCCCTGTAGAGGACTCCGATCCTCCGTTTCAGCTCTTCGTAGGGCTCGAAACAGCCCGGGGCCTTCTCTTTCAGTATGGCTTCCATCTCGCAGGCGTCCTCCCAGGGCCTGAGGCCGTAGGGAAGGCTCACTCCGGAGTTGTGGAGTTTTCTCAGCACGTTGAGCACCAGGGCGGAATCTTCGTCGGAATTGTAGTCCGGCTCGCGGAAGGCGCTCACGTAGCGGCTTATCTTCCACCCCTCTTCAACGTCTATGTAGATGTATGTGGGGTCGATTCCGAGCTCCAGGGCTTTTTCCAGCGAGGTTCGCTCGTGGGCGCGGTCTATGATCGCCGACGTCCCGTCGCCGGGATGGCGGTAGATATAATCGGCCCCAGCGATCCTGAAGATGAAGGAGGTGTTGGTGAGGCCTTCGCTGATTTTCCGGAAATCCACCACATCGGCATCGGTGCAATGGAAAACGGAGCAGATGTTGCCGATGATGCGGCTCCGAGAGTCTTCGACGTATTTGGTGTCGAAGGTGCGGAGTTCCTCGAAGTAGTCGAACTCGTAAATAATGCCTTTGGGATACTGCTTGAAATGCAGGGGAGGGAGCACCGGAAGGTAGTCGCGCACCAGCCATTCCCAGTAGGAGCTGTCGTACTTGCCGACTGTGTCGGAAAGTGCGATTTCGATGAAGCGGCGGGCGAAATCGGCCGTCCAGAAGGAATGGCCGAGAAGGATTTTCCCGCTCTGCCGGCCCTTGTCCATCTTCACTATAACCCCGTTTTTGTCGGTGCTTACGAACATCTCCTTGGAGGCGTAGTTCACGCTCTCGCCGGCATAGAAGGAGCAGGGCTCTTCGCTCCGGAAGGGGTTTTCAAGGAAATAGTCGTCGGACGAGCAGATGTATGCGTCTTCGAGATAATCCCGCGCGCAGAGCAGGCTCTCGATATTGTTCTTCGTATTGTAGGCGGGATTGTAGATGAGCCTCACGCCGAAGAGTTCTTCGAGATAGGTGAACATCTCCCTCTTGTAGCCAAGCACAAGGGTGATGTCCCCGATTCCGGCTTCCCTGAGCTGGCGTATCTGGCGCTCGATGAGCTTCTCGCCGTTCACTTCGAACAGGCCCTTGGGCTGTTCCAGCGAAAGGGGAATGAAGCGGGTGGCGGCACCGGCTGCAAGTATTACTGCATGCTTGACGGAGGGCATCAGAACTTGTTTTTCGAAGTGAGACCGCGGAATACGGCCTTCAGGATATTCTCACGGGCGCTCCTGTAGGGCTTGCCGCCAAGGATAAGGCCTTCCACCTTCAGTTTCCCGATTTCGCTTGAGGGAAGTTCGTAGGGGTTGGCATCGAGGATTACCATGTCGGCGATCTTACCTTCCTCGAGGGAGCCGCGAAGCTTTTCGTCGAAAGAGGTGTAGCAGCCGTTCCAGGTTGCCATCCTCAGGGCCTGTTCCACGCTCACCCTTTCGCTTTCGTTGGGATTGTTCACGCAGCGGTCCAGCCACATTATGGGGTCCGGATCGGTGCAGGGGGCGTCGGAGCCGAGCGAAACCACGATTCCTTTGTCCAGGAAGGTCTTGATGGGGTTGAGGCGGGAAACCCTCTCCTTGCCCATTATGCTTTCCAGATACTCGTCCGGTTCCTGTTTCCAGTTGATGAATGCGCTCTGGACGGGCATTGCAATATGGTATTTGCTGCAAATTTCCAGACCTTCGGGGGTGGGCAGGCAGTCGTGGATGATTCCGTGGCGGTGGTTTTCGCGGGGGAAGTCGTCCAGGGCGGCCTTCAGGCAGCGGGTGGCCTGGTCGAAGGCCTTGTCGCCAATTGCGTGGACCTCAATCTGCAGGGCGGCGCGGTTGGCTTCCTTCATGAATTCGGTCACCTTTTCGTCGGAGTAGTAGAGCACTCCGTCGGAGCCGTCGGCATAGGGCTCGTTCATGGCTGCGTCCATCGAGCCGAAACAGCCGTCGAGGGCGCATTCGAAGCAGCCGCCTATGCGGGGCAGTTTTCGGGACGTGGCGGTGGAAACCTTCATCGACTGAGGGAAAACCCTCAGCTGGAAGCCGTTGGAGAGCGATTTTGCGAAAATCTTCTCGGTGGTAATGTCCAGATTCCCAACAAAGCCCACACCGCTCACGGTATGAACCATGCCGATTCCCCTTGAGGCCTCGAAGTCGGCCGCTTCCTGCATCTTTGAAAAGAGGTCCACTATGCTCAGCGAGCCGGTGATGTAGTCCGAAACCTTGAAGAAAGCCTCCTGGTTCATCTCTCCCGTGTCCGGATGATATCCGCGAAGCTCCCTCACCAGGGAGTCTATCTTGCGGAGCAGTTTGCTGTTTACTATGCAGGCGTGGCCGTCGTATTTCACCACCATGATTTCCTTGTCGGGGCACACGCGGTCGAGTTCCTCGCGGGAGATGAGCCGGCGCTCCTTGACGGAGTAGGGCGACGCTCCGAAGGCGATGAGGGTTTTGGCCTTGCCGCTCCTGGCGTAGAAATCGGCCACTGCGGCGGCGATTTCCTCGTTGGAGGAAGCATCCATCACATTCAGGCCGGCGTGGAAGATGGAGAAGGAGGCAAAATGCTGGTGGGTGTCAACAAACGAGGGGCACAGGGCCTTGCCCGAGAGATTCACCACGTCGGCCATGTCGAACTCCTCGGGGAGTTCATTGCCAACGTAAGCTATGCGTCCGTTGTCTTCTACCAGGTAATTGTATACGTTGTTGCCGCTGTCCAGCGTAACTATGTTGGCTTTGTATACTTTCATGGTACGGGGAGTCTATAGCCAGAATTTGGCGGTTTCTTTTTCTATTGTCACTTCCGGAGAGCCTTCCTTCGCAAGTTCGTAAATCTTTGCCGCAAAGAAGGTGTCGTGGAGGGCGAGCCCGTAATTGTAGCTGATTATCCTTTCGCTGTCGTTTTCCCTGCCGGGATCCCTGCCGTCAATCACGTCCTGTAGCTCGGCGTAGTGCCTGTACTGGTTGAAGTACTTCCAGCTCCGGAGCGGGGCGGTGTCGTCGCCGAAGACCTTGTCGAAGAAGAGGTCGCAGTTCTGGAAGCCCCTGACGTGTACGGGAATAAGCGTGCAGCCTGGACGGAAGCAGGACTCGTCTTCGCAGAAGAGGCCGTCGGCATCGGTGACGCAGGAAAAGATTACGTCGGAGGCAGCGAACATTTCCGGGATGCTGTCCATTATGCTGAAGCTGACGTTGGAGTAGGCCTTAAACCTTTCCATGAAGAGCTCCGCCTGGTCTTTGTAGCGTTTCAGCAAAACCCGGTGCATCATGCCCGGTTCGGAGTCCAGAAGGCAGAGCAGGGTTGCCCTGGCGGTGTTTCCAAGGCCCATGAAGCAGTAGGTTACGTCGCCGCTCCGGCGGAAGGTCTGTGCCGCATAGGTTGCGGTGGCTCCGGTGCGCATCGCGGTAATCCAGTCGCTGTCCATGAATGCCAGAAGCTCTCCGGTGGAAGCCCTGTACAGAAGCAAATCGCTTCCAAGGGAAGGTACGGCGCCCTTTACCCTGTGGACCATCTTGAGCCCCACACGGTCGTATTCGGCGGGAAGAAGGCAGGGCATTGCCGTGTAAAAGTCGAATCCCTGGGGATGCACGCTGATTTTTGCGGGAAGCTGGGAGTCCTTCTTGATGGAGAAGGACGTCTTTACCCAGTCCAGGCAGGTGGCTGGCGCGATGCCCAGTTCCTTGATACGGCTTTGGGAAATGATTAGCATCGCTTGTAGTGCTTGTAGGAAGGGTCAATCGAGATGAGCTCCTGGAAGCTGTCGATCTCCACCACATCGCCTTTCTGGCATTCGTGAATCTTGATGTCGTAATTGTCCTTCCGGAGCACCAGGGGGACCATTTCGTAAAAGACGTCGCGTCCTCCGTCTTCATCCCAGACTTCTTCGATATCCCGGCGCAGCTTGTCGCAGTCTTCCGGCGTCCAGAAAGAGATGCCGTAGCAGTTGAAGCAGTTGGTGTTGCCCTTGCGGTAGTTCACGGCGCGTCCGTCCACCTCTTCAAGGCTCCAGTCGTCGGTTTCCCTCGTGAAGGAACCCAGGTAGTCGCTGGAGGAATGGTATTTACGTATTACTTCGGGATTGCGGATCAGAAGGTCGGCCTCGCAGATGTAGCATCCTCCGTGGAGGATGTCCAGCGCGGCGTGTGCCGACGAAATGCTGTTGGTGCTGTCGAAAAGGGGATTGTCGATGAACTTCAGGTTAGGATACTTCTCCAGGAGGACGTCGAAACTCTCCTTCTTGTAGCCCCTTACTATGGTAATGTCCTCGATTCCGGCCTCTGTGAGGGCGTCGAGGAGGGTGTCTATTATACGTGTGCCGTTTACGCTGACCAGGGGTTTGGGGATGTCAAGCGTTACAGGGACCATTCTGGAGCCGAATCCGGCCGCCAGGACAATGGCTTTTTCTGCTGTGTAGGTCATAATCAGTTTCAAAATTGCCGATTATGCAAATATAGCAAAAAATACCGGATTATCTACAGGCCCCGGATGCCCTCCTCCGTGATTTTCAGCGTGTAAGTGTAGCTGGTGTTCCTGCGTACGTCACAGTTGCCTTCGCCTTCTCCGAGGCGGAAGCTGTATACGACTGGTTTCCCGGGTGCGGTTGAAAAATTCTGCGAACGGTATGTAATGCGAATCTCAAGTGTGGAGCACAGTTCCAGCTCCCTGGGGCTCTCCATGGCCGACACCTCTCCCTGGCAGTTCTCCAGTAGATATAGATTCAGCGTCCCGCTTATTCCCGGCGCCACATCGCGGTTGAGCGCGTCCACCTCCAGGCCGGTCTTGGTGTAGCCGCTGTTGAACAGATGGTCGCTGCTCAGCGCTTTGCTTTCGCGGAACAGCCTTGCCGACGAGGGACAGGCCCCAACCGTCACCCGCTCTACGCCGAGGCTGGCATCGGCTGGGAGAAGTGTCCTGTCTACAGAGAGCTGAACCCGCGCCATAAGCCTCTCCAGCGGCACTACGATTACTCCGTCGTCGCCGGCTGCGACATTCTCGGCCCGGCCCGCCATGGGAATGCCCATCGAGTACTCGTCGGGATAGGCGAGATGGTAGCGGTATTCGTTTATGTCGTCCATATTGTTGCACGGAAGTTCATAGCCGATATTCGCCGCCACAAATATACTGTACGGGGCGTCGCGAAGAAGGGTGGTAACGTGGTGCACATTGCCTCCGCTGTGCTCCCGTACGCTCACATAGCGCTTTTCTTCCAGAATGCCGAAAGAATTGAATATAAACAGGTTGTAGTCTGAAATCAGGCATTCGTCGGGGTCTTCGGCGCGGGTGAGGGGAGAGGGCGGCACAATAAGTATGTCGCACCTCTCCTCCATCCGCACCCCGCTGCACGAAACAGCGGAAACCATAACCATTATTAAAAAAAAGCGTTTCATCACAGTGTTATCTCCCTTTTCGGAAACTCCTCCCAACCGGCGATTGAGGTGAACACTTCCACGTCGCCGCTCAGCCCGGCGGTGTCTGCCGACGGTGCCCCCATCCTCCGGATTCGCAGGTTAAGGGAGTAAATCCGCCCCCTCTGCATTCCGGGAAGCGGTATGGAATAATAGCATTTCCGCCCGTCCATAACACATTCCAGCACCAGCGAGGTCAGGGGCTGGCCGAGGTCCTCCCCGGTGGCCGGATTGGGATAGCAGTAAAGGGTAGTGCCCGGATACAGCAAGTCCGGCCCCACGTCAAGATTGAGTTTTCGCGCCAGCATTTCCCTCTTCGGAAGGCGCTTCAGCGCGGTGCTGTCCAGGCCGCCCTGGTTTATGTACGTCACCAACGCTCCGTCGCTTCCGTCCAGGGGGCGGCTCTCAAGACCTGCGTTCATTAGAAAGGCTGAGGAAACGTTTAACGATGCCGATGTATTATAGGGCCTCCCGTATGGACGGAAACAGACAGAGTTCAGTTTTACGGCACAAAGGAGCGGCTTCAGTTGCACCTCCACTTTCCTCTCCTTACCCGCAGCCGCGTGCGCCTCGCCCGTCATGAGCGGAGCAAGGGGGTTGTCCCTTTCCAGGGAGAATACAAGGGAACGCCTGAACTGGGGGAAGGTGGTGAGCGAAGCCCACTGGTAAATGTCGCCGGTATAATTCGCTATGGCAAGAACGTGGCTTTCGCTCCCCGAAGACATTCCATATAGGATGTCCGGCACGGTGCCGTCGCAGTGCTGGTAGGAGTCCAGCCTCATGTCGCCGGATGCGGAGAAAAGGAAGAGGTCCACACTCTCTTCCGGCGCCTGTGCGCCGCTTTTCAACAGTATGGGATAAGCCGCCGGGGCAGCTTCTTTCGTGCAGGACAAAAAGGCCGGGAACTGCAGGACCGCAGCCCATAGTGCCACAGATATGCGGCTCGCGAAACGCGAATAGACGGTGTATGAACAATAGAATTTCATCCGGCCTTTTTCTGCAAAGCTATGTGAACAGGTGCAGAAAAAAAACCGCATCCGGGGGCTCCGGATGCAGTTTTATTTGTTTCCGACTTATTTTGTGCTGTTTCCTGCATTTTTTGTCAGGAAACAGACAAGGCAAAAAAGCACAAGTCAATTTTTTTTACATTGCCATTAGCCTCCAAAATTGTCGAAGAGGATGCTTTCGGGTGCTACTCCAAGGCTGTCGAGCAGGTCGCACACGCACTTTGTCATCATGGGCGGACCGCACATGAAGTACTTGATGTCCTCGGGTGCCTCGTGGTCCTTGAGGTAGGTCTCGTTCATCACATTGTGGACGAAGCCGGCGGTGTACTTCACTCCTGCGGCATCTGCGGCCGGGTCAGGACGGTCGAGGGCCAGATGGAAGTGGAAGTTCGGGAATTCCTTTTCGATTTCCGCGAAATCCTCCAGGTAGAAGGCTTCCACAAGGGCGCGTGCGCCATAGAAGAAGTGCACGGTCTTCTTGGTCTTCAGAGTCTTGAACAGGTGCATGATATGACTGCGCAGGGGAGCCATGCCGGCGCCGCCGCCCACGAATACGTACTCCTGGGAGTCAGGATCGTCCTTCGGGAGCAGGAACTCACCGTAAGGGCCGCTTATCCACACCTTGTCGCCCGGTTTGCGGGAGAAAACATAGGTGGAGGCGATTCCCGGAGGCACGCCGGGCACGAACTTGAACACGCCCTTCGGCTGGCTGCGGTCGAACGGGGGAGTCGCAATACGCACGTTGAGCTTGATGACGTTCTTCTCGGCCGGATACGAGGCCATGGAATAGGCACGGATGGTGGGCTCGGTGTTCTTGAACTTGAGGTCCGTGATGCCGTACTTGTCCCAGTCGCCCTTGTAGATATCGGCAACGCCCATATCGGCGAAGTCGGCCTCATATTCGGGGATGTCGATCTGGATGTATTCGCCGCTCTTGAATTCGATGTTCTCGCCTTCGGGGAGACGCACGGTGAATTCTTTGATGAAGGTGGCGACGTTTTCATTGGAGATGACTTCGCACTCGAGTTTCTTGACGCTGAGGGCGCTGTCGGGAACGGCGATGGAGATATTGTCCTTCACCTTAACCTGGCATCCCAGGCGCCAGCCTTCCTTGATCTGCTTGCGGGAGAAGAAGCCGGTTTCGGTGGGGAGTATGGTTCCGCCGCCTTCCAGTACCTGGAGTTTGCACTGGCCGCAGTTGGCCTTTCCGCCGCAGGCCGAGGGGAGGAAGATTCCGTGGTCGGCGAGGGTGTGCATAACGTCGCCGCCGGGGGTGACGTCGAGCTCCTTCTTGCCGTCGTTGATGTTAATCTTGACGGTGCCGGAGGGGGTGAGGGCGGTCTTGATCCAGAGGAGAAGGGCCACCAGGATGAGCGTTACAACCGTGATAACGACGATGGAGAATAGAATTGTGTTTCCCATAGTTTCGTCCTCCTACAGTGAAATGCCCATGAAGGTCATGAAGGCGATGCCCATCAGACCCACGGTGATGAATGTAATGCCGAGTCCCTTGAGGGCTGCGGGCACGTTGGAATAGGTCATCTTCTCACGGATGGCGGCCAGCGAAACTATGGCGAGGAACCAGCCCACGCCGGAACCGAGTGCATAGACAGTGGCTTCGCCTATGTTCATGAAGTCTTTCTGCTGCATGAACAGGCTGCCTCCCAGAATGGCGCAGTTTACGGCAATCAGAGGCAGGAAAATACCCAGCGAGGAGTAGAGCTCCGGCGAGAATTTTTCCACCACCATCTCCACAATCTGTACTATTGCCGCAATGACTGCGATGAAGATGATAAAGCTGAGGAAGCTCAGGTCCACGCCGTCGATCAGGGCGTCGGGAGCCAGAACGTAGGTGTTCAGAAGGTAGTTCACAGGCAGCGTGATGAGGAGCACGGCGATAACCGCCAGGCCCAGGCCCGCTGCTGTCTTGACATTCTTCGATACCGCCAGGAAGGAGCACATTCCCAGGAAGTATGCGAATATCATGTTGTCCACGAAGATGGACTTTACGAATAGGCTGAGGAATTCCATAGGGCTGTACTTTTACTTTTCCTGAAGGTCTTTCTGTATGGAACGCTGCACCCACACGATGCATCCCAGAAGGATGAGGGCGAATGGAGGCAGGATCACCAGGTTGTTCGGAACATAGCCGAAACGGTTGAGAATGTCGAAGCCGAAGAGGGTTCCGCTGCCGAGAAGCTCGCGGAAGAAGGCCACGATTATGAGGATGAGGCCGTAACCGGCTCCGTTCGAGACACCGTCGAGGAAGCTGGGCCAGGGCTTGTTGCCGAGGGCGAACGCCTCGATGCGGCCCATCACGATGCAGTTCGTGATAATGAGGCCAATGTAGACGCTCAACTGCTTGTCGATGGCGTAGGTGCCTTCGAAGCTCTTCAGTATCTGGTCTACCAGAATCACCATCATTGCAACCACCACCAGCTGTACGATGATGCGCACGCGGCCGGGAATGGTATTGCGGAGGATGGAGAGAATCAGGCTGGAGATGCCGCAGACCACAATCACGGAGAGAGCCATGACCAGCGCACCCTTCAGGGTGACGGTAACCGCCAGCGAAGAGCAGATACCCAGCACCAGTACGGTAATGGGATTACCCTTGAAGATAGGGTTGAGTAATGTTTCTTTGAGTTTTGCGTTCATCTCTTAGTCCTCCATGTGATTATGGTCGCACTCGTGCGCACCGTTGCACTGCTGCATGCCCTCGCAATCGTGCATGTGTGCACAGCCGGCTGCGGGAGCGCCGCCGTTGCCGAAGTATGCGCTGTATGCGCCGAGCCATGTGTCGATTGCGGCGTCAAGGCCCTGGGATGTCATGGTTGCGCCGGTGATGGCGTCAATACGGTTATCGACGATTTCGCTTCCGTCGGCATTCTTGGGGGAGCCGCCCTTTACGATTTCGAAGACATTGTCGCTGGAGAAATCGGGCTGCTCGCCGGCGAAGAGGGCCTGGAAGGCGGGATCGTCCTTGATCTTTGCGCCGAGGCCGGCGGTTTCGCTCTCATGGTCGAAGTATGCGCCGTGAAGGGTGGCATGGTCGGCCTCGAAGGAGACATATCCCCAGACAGGGCCCCAGAGGCCTGCGCCGTAGATAGGCACCACGGTGATTCCGTTCTTGAAGACGAATACCGGGAGCTGTTAGAAGAAATCCCCACCCTGCCAAAGCTGATTGAAGAGCTGTCCGCTTATATGCGCTCCACGGGCAGGGTTTACCCAAGCCATGCGGCAACGCTTCTTCACTGGGCGCAGAAGGAACGGAAGGAAAGCGGTATGCCGGATTACAGCTGCGCGGAGGGGGAGAGCCTGTGAACGGGTCTGTTTTCTGGTAGGCCGCCTTGGTGTCGAAACCGGCGGCGGTGAGAATCTGGGACACGGTGTCGGCCTTCTCGTTGGCGTCCTGTTTGCCCTTGAGGCTCTGGGACACGAAGGCCAGCAGCGCCGCTACCACCACCACTATGACTGTGGTGTATATGATTGTATACAGATTGTTGTTGGTATTCATATCGCAGCGGCTTTAGACGGTTCTCAGTTTCTTTTCGCGACGGTTGATGTGAACCGTTACCACGCAATGGTCAATCAGCGGGGCGAAGGTGTTCATGAGCAGGATGGCGAGCATCATGCCTTCCATGTATCCGGGATTCCACAGACGCACGACCACTGCCAGGGCACCCACCAGGAAGCCGTAAATCCACTTGCCGCATTCGGTCTGGGCGGCGGTTACGGGATCGGTTGCCATGAAGACGGAGCCGAAGAGGAAGCCGCCCATGACAAGCTGGTAGTAGCAGGGAAGTTCGGTGGCGCCAGCAATCTGGCCGAGCCAGCCTACGAGCAGGCCGCCGGCGAGCGAGCTCAGCATGATCTTCCAGGAAGCCACGCCCGTCCAGATGAGGAGGATGGCGCCGAGGAGGATGGCAATCACCGAAGTTTCACCGGTGGAGCCGGGAATGAAGCCCCAGAACATGTCCATGAATGAATAATGGGCGCCGAGTTCCGCAAGACCGCCGTCGTGAGCGAGGGCGAGAGGGGTTGCGGTGGAAACGGCGTCCACATCCTTCAGTACGCCCACCCAGGTCTTGGAAACCCAGACTCCGGAACCGGACATGCTGGAAGGATAGGAGAAGAAGAGGAATGCACGGGCTACCAGTGCGGGATTCCAGATGTTCATGCCGGTGCCGCCGAATACCTCCTTCACGAAGATTACGGAGAAGGCTACTGCGAGGGCGAGCATCCACAGCGGAACGTCCACGGGAACGATCAGTGGAATGAGGAAACCGGTTACGAGGTAACCTTCATTCACTTCTTCCTCGCGGATCTGGGAGCTTGCGAACTCGATTGCAAGGCCCACAGCATAGGAAACCACAAAGAGAGGGAGCATTCTGAGGAGGCCGTACCAGAACTTCTGGAAGAAGCCCCAGTCGAGGCCGTATACGGTGGAGGTCTGCAGGCCCACGTTGTACATGCCGAACAGAGCGGCCGGTACGAGGGCAATGACCACCATAATCATAACACGCTTGAGGTCGATACCGTCCCTCACATGTGCGCCCTTAGCCGTTACGGTGCCGGGAACGCGGAGGAAGGTGTCGAATGCGTCGATGGTAGAGTGAAGCCAGTACAGCTTTCCGCCTTTTTCAAAGAGGCCGGGTTTTTTCTCGTCTGCCATAACTTATGCCATTTCTTTGATCATGAGGTCTATACCCTTGCGGATAATGGCCTGGATATCGTTCTTGGAAGGGTCCACGTAGTCGCAGAGGGCGAGATCCTCGGGGAGCACTTCGTAGATGCCGAACTTCTCCATCTTCTCGATTTCGCCGGCCAGGCAGGCCTTGATGAGGTAGATGGGGAAGATGTCCATCGGAGTCACGTCCTCGAAGCACTTGCTCTGGACAAATGCGCGGGGGCCGCCGTGAAGGTTGGTGTCCATGTCGTATTTCCTCCAGGGGGTGAGCCAGGAGAAATAGCACCAGGAGGTGGAGTGGACATTGAAGCGGAAGGGTTTCGCCCAGCCCAGGATTTCCCTGTCGTATCCTTCGCGGAGCAGGGTAATCTGGTCGTCGAAGAAACCGGTATATCCCTCGGGGCCGATATTCTCTCCCGAGAGGACGTCGCCTCCCACCACGCGGATGTCCTCAACCACGCTGGTAAGGCTCTTTACGGGAGCGCCGGGAAGGGTGAGGGTGTAGGAGGGGTTGATGGCGCCGGGGCCGGTGACGGCCAGTTTGAAGCGCAGGTCCACACGCCCGGTGTTTACAAGACGGCCG
>CAJOCS010000018.1:0-1880 GCA_905233655.1 uncultured Bacteroidales bacterium
AGCTGAGTTCGGCTTTTTAGGGGTCGTCGTGTAAACACGAAGACATACGCCACGCTTCTGAGGGCATGCATCCAACGCACGAGACTTGCTCTTTACTTCAAGTTGCTCGCGTCCTTTACGGACAAGTTGTTGAATTGTAGGCATAAATGTTTGTTAATAAATAAATTATAGTTACGTCCCACTTTCCGGGTCTTATGTACCCGCAAAATGGGACGCAAAGATAGGTAAAATATTTTAAAATACCAAAATATACGGCTTTAATTCAGCCCAGGGCACCAGAGAAGACAGGATTCCGAGCGAAGAAGGGGCAACTTCCAGGGGCTGGAAGAACCATTCCACACCGTCTTTCCGGAGCAGGAAGTTCCCGTTGGCCCCGACATAATCTTCGTCGATATAGTCGGCAAGGCTCTCGTCCTGTTCCACCAGATGGCGGTAGATAAGGGCATCCACATCCGCCCGGGCGTCGTCGCGGATAAGGGCGTCTTCAGTGAGAAGCGCCCCGTCGGGCCCGAACACCAGGCCGGTAAGGGTGCTTATCCCGTGAGGGCCTCCCCTGTAGGAATAATAGGAGATGACGTAGCAGCGGTACTTTTTGTATGGCTCCACGAAATAGCCCTCCATGGTGTCTTCCCACGAAAGAACTCCCTTGCCGAGAGAAGACTCGTTTTCGGTGACGAACTCGTCTATGAGGTCGGCCTCATAGATGGCGGCCATCTCTTCCAGGGAGCTATATTCCATGCCCTCCATATCGAAAGCGATGGTGGAGATGCTCTCTTTCACGGCATCCATCGCCTCTTCGTCCATACCCCTTACCGGGTATTCCAGCGATACGGAGGCGAAGAGCGTGTCGCCGCCTTCACCGAAGGGATAGCTGATGTCCGATACATAATAGTCCACCTTGAAACCATTACAGGCGGCGAGAGCGGCCAGGGCCGCCATAAAAGACAGAATACGTTTTACCATATCAGTTATTGTTGTTCAATTCAGGGATATCCACAGGGCGCGGCGATTCGTCTCCGATAAGATAGCGGGCATAGTGGTCGGCCATCTTCCAGAAGAAGTATTCGTTCATGTCGCCGAATCCGTGGCGCTGGCCGGGAAGCAGCACGAAGTCGAAACGCTTGTTCGCCCGAATGAGGGCGTTCACCACACGGATGGTGTTGGCCGGGTTCACGTTGTTGTCCTGGTCTCCCGTCACAAGCATCAGGTGCCCGCGGAGTCTGCCGGCGAGTTCCTGATTGGTCTCGATGTGGTAGACGAAGGTGGTGTCGCCCTCCCAGACTTTTTCACGGACGCCATGATGCGTTTCGCTCCACCAGCGGTTGTAGATGCTGTTGTCGTGATTGCCGGCGCAGGATACCGCGGCGGTATAGAAGTCGGGATAAGTCAGGATGGCCGCGGTGGACATGAATCCGCCGCCGGAATGGCCGTGTATGCCCACGCGGGTGCCGTCGATGAAGCTGTGGCGTGCGGCGAGCTGCTCCACGGCATATTTCTGGTCGGCCAGGCCATAATCGCGCAGATTGCCGTACCCATAATTGTGATACCACTTGGAACGGTTGGGATGCCCTCCGCGGTTACCCACCGTAATCACAATCATGCCAATTTGTGCGAGACGGTCGGTGCGGAGCATACCCGCGCTCCAGGATATGTTGTTGGCCTCCACCTGGGGACCGGGATATACGTAATCGGCAATGGGATATACCCTGGTGCTGTCGAAGTCGAAGGGTTTGTACATTACGCCGTAGAGGTCGGTAACTCCGTCGGCGGCCTTCACCACGAAGCGCTCGGGGAAACGGTATCCGGCAGCAAGAAGACGGGAGAAGTCGGCCTCCTCGAGCTCGGTCCTGCGGCCTGTGGCAGTGAACAGGGCCACTGCA
>CAJOCS010000018.1:1969-17966 GCA_905233655.1 uncultured Bacteroidales bacterium
TTCAGCCCCACCCTGAAGGTGTGCATCTGGTAGGGGTTCTCTCCGGGATTCACGCCGCATGCGCTCACCAGCAGATATCCGTTGCCGGGAGCGAGCACATCCTCCACATGGAAGGAGCCCTCGGTGAGGTTGCGCTTGAGGGAACCGTCGGCCCCGTAAAGGTAGAGGTTGGCCCAACCGTTGCGTTCGCTCCACCACACAAAGTCTCCTCCGGGAAGAATCACCGGAGTACGGTATTCGACATAGGTGTTCAGGCGCTCAGAGACAAGCGTCTTTGTGCTGTCGGCGCCGATATCCACGCGGCAGAGGTCCACGCGGTGCATGTCGCGGCTCTGGCGGGTGAAATAGAAATGGTCGTCACCGCCCAGCCAGCGGAGGCCGCCGTACTCGGCATATCTGTCGGCCGATGTCGTGGGAGCGGAATGGATGGTTGCGTCACCGTCCTTGAACGCCACCCACGAAATCTCACGGGAGACGCCTTCCAGGTCCATGACATAGAGATTTCCGGAAGGTCCGGGCTCGCCGGGCATCTGGTAGTGGTAGGTCTCCAAAGTGGGGCGGGGCATGGAAAGGGAATTGATTACCCAGAACTCCTTCACGGCCGACATGTCCCAGCGCACCATGGCGAAATGCCTGCTGTCCGGGCTCCACCATAGCATGGGGAAGTTGCGGGCGGTGCTGTCGGCCTCAGTGTCGCCGGTATAATTGTCTCCGTCCCAGGAGAAATCCCTGGTGCCGTCGGAAGTGAGGCGAACCTCCACGATCGTGGTGTCGGTGGGGTCCTTTGCGGCCTTTGCGAGGTTCTCGGCATCCATCTTCCACAGGTTATGGTCCTTCACGTATACACCCCACTGGCCGTCCGGCGAAACATTGGCCCAGTAAGGATAGAGAGGGTCGTGCTCGTCGGTGTCAAAAGTAAGGTCTCCGGAAGCGATGTCGTAATAGAAACGGTATTTTACATATTCCCCGGTGGTGTTTCCGAGCGAATCCAGCTTTTCGGTATGGGAGTCAAGGTCGAAACGGAAGGTCTTGTCGTCCACCAGCGTCAGGTCCAGAGGAAGATGCTGCGCATCGTAAGGGTCGTGAGTGATTTCACTTATCTGGCGGGCCAGTTTCGCCATATCGAATACCTCCGTCTTACGGCCGCTCGCAGGGTCCACTATATAATAATTGGTTCCCTGGGACGTGCGCCAGGCATACCAGAACTTGTCCGAGTCGCGGAACCAGTTGGGGCGGATGCGGGTGGAATAGACCATCTTCTCCAGTTTGGGACCGGAGAAGCGCGCGGCAAGCTGATAATTCGCCCGGGGCGCGCCATTGTCCTGCGCCGAAAGGACTGATGCCGATGCAACCAGGGCTCCGGCCAAACACAGAATACGGAATAATCTCATGTCAGAAATCTATTTTAGCGGTTCTGAAACCTGCGGATTTAACAACCAGGGTACCCTTCCCCTCGCCCGTTCTCCTCACTATCGCCGACGCCCTGCCGGCAAAGGCCCTCACGCCACGTCCCGCGAAGGGCAGATGCGAGGTGGGGTCTCCCGCATCGAGGCCGATGCAGACGGCGTCGCCCCTTGCCGCGACCTCAAGCATGGGAGTGGCAGTGGGAACGATGTTCCCATGCCTGTCCACAACATCTATGGTTACATATACGAGTTCGTCGCCGGAATAATCGATGCTGCAGCGAAGGCGTTTCGGCTTTTCTGCCGTAACCACACGGTCCCGCGCCCATACCCGGCCGTCCTTGTATGCTACTACCTCAAGCGTTCCGGGTTCGTAACGGACATCCTCCCAGACTATCCTGTAGCCGCCGTCCTTTCCACGGCGGCCGAGAGAACGGCCGTTTAGGAAGAGTTCCGCCTCGTCGCCGGAAGTGTATACGTGGACGGGAGTAATCTCCCCTTCCCTGCCGGGCCATGTCCAGTGGGGAAGGATGTGGGCCATGGGCAGCTCGGGCCGCCAGCGGGCCTGGTAGAGCCAGAAGCGGTCTTTGGGGAAGCCGGCGAGGTCCATGATGCCGAAATAGCTGCTGCGCGAGGGAAGGGGCTCGCTGCTCACGTGCTGGCCCCAGGCCGCGAACTGTTCCAGCGCCCTCTGACGCTCTTCCTCGGTATGGAAATTCGAAAGGATGGACATGTCCAGATTGTAGGGCGTGGGCTCGCCGAGATAGTCGTATCCAGTCCACACAAACTCACCCGCGCATTCCGGAACTTCGTCTTCATAGTGCCACTCATAGTCCGGTTTGGAAGCCCAGGCGGGGGCGTACAAATCGTATGAGCTCACCTGGAAGGGAGCGCCGTCTATCCAGCCACCGTCCTTCTCGTCCGAAACCGGGAAGAGGTAATACCCCCTCGTGGAAATGCAGGAGGCCGTTTCGCTGCCAATGAAAGGATGCCCGGGATGAGAGTCGCGGAACTGCTGGTAAAGATGCGGCTTGTAATTGAAGCCATATACGTCGATGGTGCCGGCATAGGGCTGGAAAGCGGCCCATGGATTGTCGTTTCCCGCAGTCACAAGGCGGGAGGAATCTTCACGGTGGCAGATGTCGGTGAGCATCTGGGGTATCCACCAGCGGGAGGCGTCGCCCTGCTCCCCGCATTCGTTGCCTATGGACCACAGAATCACCGAAGGGTGATTGCGGTCGCGGTGAATCATCGCCACCAGGTCCTTTTCGGCCCATTCGTCGAAGAGGGTGGCATAGCCGTTGGGCTTTTTGGAATAGGTCCAGGTGTCGGTAAGTTCGTCCATTATCAGGAAGCCCATACGGTCGCAGAGGTCGAGCAGCTCCGGTGCGGGAGGATTATGGCTGCAGCGGATGGCATTGCAGCCCATGGAGCGAAGCCTCTCCAGGCGCCGTATCCAGGCGTCGTTGTGCCAGGCGGCTCCGAGCGCGCCGGCGTCGTGATGCAGGCACACGCCCTTGAGGAAGGTGCGGAAGCCGTTAAGGTAGAAACCGTCGGCCTTCCATTCGGTCTGCCTGATTCCGAATGAGGTGATGTAGCGGTCTCTGTAGACGGTGTTGAGGTTCCCGTCCAGGGGGCCGACCTCGGTTTCAAGGCTGTACATCCGGGGAGATTCCGGGCTCCAGAGCTCCGGAGACGGCACATCGAGTTCCTGGATGAGTTCCTGTCCGTCGGCAACGGCGGCGGCATAGTGGATGGCCGCAAGGCGGGTTTCGCCGTCGGGACTGGTGACAATCGAAGACACGAGGACATTCACCGGCTCGCTCTGCCCTGTGGCAACCGTTGTCACAATCTGAAGCGTAGCCTTGCCGCCGGAGATTTCCTTAACTTTCACGAAAGTGCCCCAGTGAGCGACCGACACCTTGTGAACGCGGCTTATCCAGACATTCCGGTAAATGCCGCCTCCAGGATACCAGCGGGACGATTCCTCGGGATTGTCGAGAACTATCTCTATTGTGTTTTCCCCTTCATGCAGCGCGGATGTAATATCCAATGCCCAGGAGCTGTATCCGTATGGCCAGCCACCGGCGAGAAGTCCGTTCACATAGACCTTCGCATTGCTCATTGCGCCGTCCACCTCCAGACGCACTACGCCCTCAAGGTCTTCAGCGCTCACCGACAGAGTGTTCGTATAGGAGGCGTGGCCCCACCAGGCGAGCTTGCCGGTTTCTCCGGGATACTCCTGGGAGAAATCGCCCTCCACACCCCAGTCGTGAGGGAGGTCAAGGATACGTCTGCACCCCCCATCCTTGCTGAAGGTCCATCCATGGTTGAAGCTTTCACGTGAAGCAGGTTGCGCAAAGGAGAGAGCGCACAGCAGAATAAATGAACAAATGGATGCCAGACGTTTCATAGGATATCCTTTCTATGCAAGACCTTCTTCGCACGGCTTGCCTATGCGACGGCGGTATGCGTAATACAGTTCTTCAGTGGCGAGGGCCATCTTGGTGACGGAAAAATCCTGGTTCTCGGGATAGACATACCAGGTGTCTTCGAGGGTGTTGAGGTCCACGCAGTCGCCGAATTTCCCAAGATATTCGTATTCGATATGGACGGAATAGAGCGACGGCACCTCCCAACGCTTGTCGAACAGGTCGCCGTCAACATCGGTTCCATAGACATGGAAACCGTCCATGTCGTGCCTCATGGTGCCGTTTCCGAGGCGGATGTATCCCTTCGAATTCGGCAGCGAGTCCACATGGACCGGAAGGTCTCCGCTGGAATAAGTTCCGGCTTCTATTTCCTTTCGGACATTGGCCCTCTCCCATTCATACCAGTCCGGAACGTGGGCAAACTCGGTTTCCTGCCCGCCCTGCGCATTCAGCTCCCCTATCTGGGTGAGCTTCCACGTCTTTCCGCAGTGGTTGCATTTCAGCAGCACTCCGCGGGATGTCATTTTGTATTCCGTACCGCAGGCAGGGCACTGGTAAAGCACCTTGTGAAGGCCTTCCGCCCTGCGCGGATACTTGATGTAGACGCTCTTCTGGGCCTGCCACTGGAAATCATCGTATTGGAAAGCGTCCACAATTGCCTTGTTTATCTGCTCCGGAGTCCGGTGCTGAAGGCCCTTGCGTGTAAAGAGCAGGGTAAAATCGGCCTCGGTGTGGACCTTGCGGTCGTGGGTTGTGTTCCAGAAGGGGGAATTCACGTGATGCCCGTGGCAGATTAGCGTCGCCACCGGCACATCCAGCATCTTGCACAGTTTGCCCAGCGAAGACGGCAGCACGGCCGTGGTGCCGCAGAGGGAATAACGCGCCTCGGGATACACGACGGCTATGCTCTTGTTTTCAATTACCCGCTTGAGCTGACGCACGAGGGTGGCGTCGTTGGTGAATTTGCGCTTGCAGATACAGCCCACATTGCGAAGCAGCCATTCCCTGCCGATGAATCCGTCTATCGCAACCACATAATTGGCGCTGTGCGGGAAAATGACCTGTGTGGCCACTTTGAAGTCCATGAAGGCGTTGTGGTTGCAAAGCAGCAGATACGGAGGCTTCAGGCCCTTTGTTCCGTGAAAACGGATTTCCGGCCTGTGGACAATCATGTCCGGAAAACTCAGCAGCTTGGTAATAGGCTTCAGGAACCAGCGCGTACGCACCGGCTCGCGGGCCATATCGAATCTCTCTGGAACAGTCTTCATAATACGAAGATAGGAATTTATTTGCTAAAAGCACATAAGTGCCTTCAAAATCGCACGCACCTTGTCTGCGCTGGTTGTCTTTTCACCGCCCGTCTCCACCGAGGCCGATGCGTGTATTTCCTTACAATCAGTGTATTCAACTATACGTGCGGCGTTCAAGGCCGATACGCCTCCGCCGGGAAGAATAATAAGCCCCCGGGGTGCCCTGTCCTGCAATTCACGGAGCAGGGGCATCCCTTCCTCGGCCGACGGGGCCTGCCCGGATGTAAGTATCCGGCGGCAGCCGAGGGCGGCGATTCTCTCCATTGCCGCGAAGGGATGACAGCAGCGGTCGAAGGCCCTGTGGAAAGTGACGGGGAGTCCCTGCGAGGCCTCGATCAGAGGCCGCATGGCCGCCTCGTCCACGTCCGAGCCGGGGGTGAGGGCTCCGGTCACAATACCGTCGGCCCCGAGAGAAACGGCCTCCCGGATTTGGGCGGCCATGGTTTCGAGTGTGGCGGCGTCGTATACGAAATCTCCGTCCCGGGGACGAATCAGTACATGGATGGTAAGGGAGGGATAGAGCCGGCGCACTTCACGAAGGGTTTCCGGGAAGGGCGTGAGCCCGTCGGCCGGGAGGTCCCGGCAGAGTTCGATTCGAACTGCGCCGCCCTTGACGGCGGCGTGTACGCTCTCGATTTTTCCGCAGCAGACCTCCAGTATCATTTGAGCCTTACGCTAATGACAGTGTCTGTGGCGGATGCGTCAGGGACCGGAAGCATAATGCTGAGAAAACCGTCGCGTGAAAGCTTCCAGGTGCATTTTTCACCGCCATCGAACATGTTGACGGATGCCACCTTGCCAAGGGGGAACGGGAGCACTATCACGGCGTCGCTTCCGTTGGACGGAAGGCGTGAAGCATCCAGTATATGCAGGAAAACCGTTCCGGCGTTACGTGTGGTAACACCCCAGCTCTGGTCCGGGATACCCGTGGCGCCGCAGCCGTTCACGGTTGAACCATAGCGGCGCATCCACTCGCCCATGCCACGCAGACGCTCGAGAGCGAGGGCGGGAAGGGAACCGTCGGCCTGGGGGCCAATGTTCAGAAGCAGGTTGGAACCTTTCGAGGCGGCACGAACCAGCAACTGGACGAGTTCCTTCACGCTTTTGTAGTTCATGTCGTCCACCCTGTAACCCCAGGCGCCGTTCATGGTCTGGCACATTTCCAGAGGAAGCGTGGTGGACACGGCCTGGTCGCTGTATCCCCAGTAGTTTTCTCCCGGAAGGTCTCTCTCGAACATCTGGAAATCCTCGCCTTCCAGCGTGCTCCGGTGATGGTTGTTCCCAATCAGGCAGTCCGGCGCGATGGAATGGATGAAAGCGTAGAGCTCTTCCATCCTCCAGGGGAAGTCAGGCTCGTCTTCATGGTCCCACATGCCGTCGAACCACAGGGCCCCGGGCCCATAGGAAAGCAGCTCCCGGATCTGGGCTTTCTCGAATTCGAAATAATGGTCGTAATCGGCCAGGGAGGCGTCCTTCTGCACACCGGAATGGCCTTTGGGATAGTCCGGACGAATCCAGTCGATGAGGGAATAGTAGTACTGCATCCTCATCCCTTCGGCCTTGACGGCCGCGGTGAGTTCGCCAAGGACATCCCTCCCGAAAGGGCTTGCATCGGCAATATCGAATGTAGTTTCGGCCGAAGGCCAGAGGCTGAAGCCGTCGTGATGGCGCGAGGTGAGGGTAACATAGCTTGCGCCCGCATCCCTGAACGCGGCGGCCCAGGCTGCGGCATCGAAAGACGCCGGATAAAAACCGCCGGCCGCCTGCATATAGGCATCGGCATTGAGATTATGGGTGGAGAGATACCACTCCCCCTGCGCGTAGGTGGAATAAATGCCCCAGTGCAGGAAAATGCCGAGCCGGCCGGATGCGAACTCCTCCCGCGCACGGAGATTCCCCTCCGACGGAACATACTGGGCCGATGCCAAAAAACCGCACAGAAGTGCGGTCAGTGCCAGAAGAAAACGTCTCATCGGGAGAGGGAGATTTTTATCAGTTCACGTTTGATTTCATCTCCGTAGGCGAAGTCACCCACATCGATGCTGTCAAGAAGATACAGGTCGCTTCCCTGGAAAAGGGTGGTGGTACGTGCCGTTTCCCGGATTGCGTGCACCCTGTCCAGCGACTCCTTCGGAACCACCAGATGGCAGGGTATCACGAAAGCCACGGGATTGATGGCCACCGCATGAGCGACCGCCCTCACGCCAAGCGGATTGCCCACCATGGCGGCGATGTCAGAATAGCTGTACAGGTGGCGTTCCATCTCGAAAAGGGCCTTCCACACCCCCGTCTGGAACTTGCTGCCATAAAGGCGCAAATCCTCCCAGCCGAGCTTCAGCGAAACGAGTTCTTCGGTGGATATCTTGTATGTTCTAACGCCGTTCACGGCCTCAGGGGCCTCAGAGGCCATAACGGAAGCTATGGCCGCAAAATGCCTGTAGTCGGCGGCCACCGACGCCACTTTTCCGTCTACTTCCGTAACAATCCATTGGGTATCCATATCTTCGGAATTTTCCACAAGATACGAAAAATAATTGGTTATCCGAACGTTTTTAATTAGAATTGACGAGTTCGTCCATGCGGGTAAGACGGCGGGTGATGTAGTTCTTGACCGCATTCACCTCTCCCTGATATGAGCCGTATACCGAATTGTTCTGATGCACCCGCTGGTTCAGTATGGGCCAGCGCTTGAAATTCAGCTGCTGGGATTCGTCCAGAAGGGCGGCGGTCTGGTCCACGTAGGAATTCAGGTCCTGCAACGTTGCCTTTGACGCAGTCCAGAGCTCCACCAGACGGGAGTGGGCCGCAGAGTCCTGCTTCACTATCCGGTTGACCATGGTGCGCACGGCGTCGGCCGCAACGGAGCCGGCGCTGGCATAGATATAGTCCGAAAGACTGTTGATGGGATAGGTGCGCTGGTCGTTCTCGAAGGCGAGGTCATAGTCCCATACCGGTCCCGTAAAGAAAGGACCTTCGGCTCCGTCCTTGTACATGTACACGCTCCAGTAGGTGTCCGTATTACCGGAAAACTCTCCAACTATGAAATTCTTCAGGAAGCTGTCCAGGTCCAGATACTTCCTGTATCCGGAAGTGGCGCTGGTGTAGGAAGACGAGAAAACAGCCTTCTCGAAGGAGCCGAAATAATTCTTGATAAAATCCAGCTGGGTTGAAGTGATCTTTTCGTCGTCGGGATACTTCACCGTCACCGGAATTCCCCTGGAAGAGTAGAAGTAGACCTTCTCACCGTATGCATAGGCGTCTATCTCAATGAGGTAGCCATTCTTCGCGTCCACCCGGTTCGTAGCCACCTCCACCTGGTCGCAAAGCTGGTAACAGCCCTGGTATTCGCCGTTCAGAATCACATCCACGGGGGTGCAGAACGGGGTGTATGCCATCCCAACGCGCCGGCTCACCTCAAAGGCCAGGATGTTGCGCATGAGGGTTTTGTCGCCATAATTGTTGATAAGCGTCCAGTCGCGGTTCCCGGCAGGAGCGCCGAGGGGAGCCTGCTTGTCGGCGAATTTAATGCGGAAAGGCTTCTTGGGAAAATCCCAGCTTGCGTTTCCGCGGCCGCGTATCTGGGTCTGGGTAGTTTCAAGCAGAGAGGTACCGCCGTCCGAGATGATGGCGACGTTGGAGAGGATATAGGTGGTCTTGGACTTTATGGCCTGGGCGTTCTGGGTATTGATTACCACTGTGGGGAGATTGGTGAGCTGGTAAAGATGAGAATCGTCTCCCTCCCCCTTGTAACCGTAGAATTCCAGCTCCGCGAGGTTGCAGCGGGCGTCGTTCGGGCCCACATATCTCACATAGCGGAAGCCACGGGAACAATTCACGTCGATATAGCTGAGGACACTTGCCGTTCCGCGCTCCTTCACTATAGCGAGCGGCAGGGCGTCGCTGAAATCGGCCTGGTTGGCGCCCTCGAAAAGGGCCAGCTCAACCCTTCCTTCCTGGGAAATACGGGGAGAATAGGCCACCTTGGTTATTATGTGTTTCTCTCCAAGGTCAAGCCCCACCCATGTGTTGCTGCGGTCGTAGGTTGCGAAAAAAGTGCTGAAGTTCCCGTCGAAGACATTGGCCGCGGTGTTCACCGTCGTGGAAGCGTTTCCGGTATTGTAATCCACGCATCTGCTTGTGCCGATTATGGTCCCCGTGAGTTTTCCGGAACTCTCCACCGGCGGATTCTGATTGTCCGGCGGAGTGGGTTTGTCCTTGTCGGCGTCCTTTTCAGTGACCGCAGGCTCGGGCACGATTACCTCCCTGGTACATGCCACAAGAGCCAGCGCAAAGGCGGCCATGATTATGTGTCTCAACGGTTTCACGCCTGCAAATATACTACTTTTTCAAAAAAAAGGGACCAGAAGGCCCCTTTCCTGTTGATTGTTTTCTTTTATCTACTGCAACATGAGGCTGCGGAAATCGTTGATATCCTGCTGGCTTACGCCGATATGGAGCAGATACTTCTCTACGCCCTGTGCGAAGGTCTCGCCACTTCCGACGTAATTGTCCCAGATGTAATTGGCGGCGCCTTTGTAGTCCACGCGGCGGGTCATCTTGATGGACTCGCCCGAAGACACGCTGTAGCCGTAGGGAGCGAACTGGGTGAGCTCATACTCCTTGGAGATGTCGCCTTCACGTACGCCAAGAACGCCCAGCAGAATCATGGAAACGGTGCCTGTACGGTCCCTGCCCAGAGAGCAGTGATAGTAGACGGGCTTGTTGTTCCTGACGCAGTTGACGATGAACTCGAAGCACTGCTTCGTCTTTTCCTCGTCGTCCCTCAGCATCTGGACATAGCCTTCCTCGATAACGGGTGCGCAGAAGTCGAAGCCTTCGATGGCAGGTCCGGAGAGGACGTCGCTCTGGCCACGGAGGTCAAGCTGGGCGCAGATGCCTTCGGCTATGACTTCCTTCTGGCCGGTCCTGGTGAGGGTGCTGCTCTGAAGACGTCCGCCACGGTATACCTTGCGGTATTTGACGGTCTTGCCGTCGGTGGTCTGCCAGCCGCCAAGGTCACGTACGTTTCTCACGTTGGAACGGAAGGTGAGCTGATGCAGATGTCCGTGGGTGCTGAACTGTCCTTCCTTGACCAGTTTCCCGGCCTCGTCGGTAACGCTGTAATTGTAATGTGCGTTGGGAAGGAGGTTGGTCACTCTCCAGTATCCGTCCTCGGCCGCAACAGATATTTCGTTGCTCCAACCGTCCATCCAGAGTTTGCAGACGACGTTTTCGGTTGCGATGTCGGCCTTGTTCCAGCGGACGCTGTAAATCTGGGGAATATCGGCCTTGCCCGGGGATACGGGAGGATAGTCAAGGATGCTGGTGGAGGAGTAGTCGTGGTCCGGATAAGAGACCTCGGTGAGGAACCTTTCCACGAGTTCGTTGGTTACGAGAAGGTCCGCCCCGTTTACGATTTCGGTGGGGAGTTCTTCCTCGTCTTCCGGCTCGGGAGGTGTTTGCCCTTGCTGCTGCTCCTCGTCGTTGGGATTATCGTTGTTGTCGTTTCCGTTCTTGTTGCAGGACAAAACCAGCGCAGGAACCAGAACTGCCAAAAGTAAATAACGAAGTTTCATAGTGTATAAAGCTTGCGGTTTTCCTGCAAATGTAACCATTTTCCGTTTCATTTTCACATAATTATCAATCAACCTGGCCACAAAACGTTTCGTTTGCTTTCGAATGCATAGATTCAAAATGCTGGAATAGCCTCATTTGAAGCGCATTTCTTTTTTTATTCGATAAAGATTCATATATTTGCGAACAACCATAATAACACGTTGACATGTCAAAGAGATTTTTCACTGCATTAATCGCAGTCACCGCCCTTCTTGTGGCAGCTTGCGGCAAGGACGACAAACCCGGCAGCAACAGCAGCGACGGACCGGCCACCAAGACGGACCTCGTGGGCAGCTGGGGCTGGAATGAAACAGCCGAATACGAATTCAAGGCCGACGGCACATATACTCAGAACCAATGGGGAGAAAGCGTCTCCGGAAACTGGGAATTGAACGACGGCAAACTCTCCCTTACTCCCAAAGGCGGAGAAGCCTGGAGTGTCAACACGATTCTTACCGGAGGAAAGGCATGGCTCGTGTTCGTGCACGAAAACGAGGGCCACAAGTCCTATGAGAATTTCCGCAAACTCGGCGCAACCGTGGATTCCGGAACCCTCACCGACGGCCGTTGGGACGCCACCCACGCAGGTGTCGCTCCTCCAGCTTATACCAAGGACGTATCGTATACGGTCTGCATGGTAGTCAAAGGAAAAACCATCGATTTGTATGTTCCCATGTGGGGTTACCACATTCAGGGCACTTTCACCCTTTCCGACGGCAGGATGCATATCGAAACCGACGACGACCATATCTGGTTCGGCGCATATATGGAACGCGACGGCGATTATGGCTCCATCGGCTGGAACGCCTGGGATGCGCCCTCTGATGACGAAGAGCTGAAGAAACAGTGGGGCTGGGACGACAGCTACGGCAGCATGGACCCCGAAACCTTCGAGCTCCAGTATCCGTACAGGTATTACAGCGTGAACGAGCTTAAGGGCATGGGTAAGAAACCGGATCCCAACGACGACGAATACAAGGCCTATCCCTTCTATTTCAAATTCATGATTTATGAATGGGCCGAGAATGTCCACGACAACGCCTCGGATCTTCTCGACTTCGACCTTTGCGTTGCATCGAACGGCAAGGAAGCCTACGGCGGCGCAGTCGGCCTCTGCCCCTGGTTCTACAAGCGCTAGCTTTCAGCACGCACTGAATAATTTTTTACCCTCGCTCACTTGCGGGGGTAATTTTTTTTTGAATTTTTTGACTTCTGGTACTATAGTAATAAAGAAAGTGAGCCGAACGAGGCTTGTGCAGCGTTTTGGCGCAAACAAACAATATCTTTGTACCGTAATAAAGAAGTCACGCGAATGAAGAACAACAGCAACTCCCTGCAGGAGGTGACCATCCTGCAACTGATGGACATCCTTGCCGAAAAATCCAACGACTCCAGGCTGGAAGAAGATTTCTGGGCCGCCAGCGGATGCTATGCCGAAGAACTCGGAAAACGTCTTTCCGTTTCTCCCCAGCAGGCCGTCCTCCTCACGATTTGCCTCCGCCGGGGCCCCAGGAGGGTGGAATTCAGCGACATCGCCTCCCATCTGGACATTACCAACATACGGGCCCTCTGCTACAGCGACGACATCAACGCCCTTGTACGGCTCAAGTATCTGAAGTATCACGACGCCAAAGATCAGGACGAGTTCGACGTGCCGGTGTCCGTTATCCGCTCCCTGAAAAACAATGAGAAGCCGGAACAGCCAAGGCGCACGGGCCTCTCTGCAGCCGAGCTCTTCGACTATATGGAAGGGCTTTATGAGGACCTTGACAATGAAGCTATCCTTCCTCAGGAGCTCTATCATGAGCTTCAGGACCTCTTTGCAGATAATCCGGAACTGAACTTCGTCCGTGAGCTGAAAGCCCTGAACCTGAACTGCTATACCCACTGGATGGTGATGGTAATACTCTGTCACCTTCTCATCAACAAAGACGACGATTCCATCTGCTACAACCAGATAGAGGATGTATACCGCCACAAGAGCGACTTCTGCGAAGAGAAAGCGGCCTTCCGGGATGGCAGCCATAGACTTATGGAGATGGGGCTGGTGGAGCACGAATGCAACGACGGACAGGCCAACACTTCCCGTATCCATCTCACGCAGAAAGCCAAGTCGGCCCTGCTGGCAGATTTTCACCTCCGTAAGGCAGAGGCGGCGGTAAGCGGTCTCATCAAGCCGGACACCCTTGCGGAAAAAGAGCTATTTTATACGGCGAAAAACAGCCCCCAGGTAGATGAACTGCTCTCCTTCCTGATGCCGGAGCGCTACACCGAAATCCGTTCCCGAATGAAGGAAAGCGGATTCCGCAGCGGCTTTGCCTGCCTGTTTTACGGCGCCCCCGGTACAGGAAAGACCGAAACCGTGTACCAGCTGGCACGCCGTACCGGCCGGAGCATAATTGCCGTAAATGTGCCGGACATCAAGAGCAAATGGGTGGGAGAATCGGAGAAGAACATCAAGGAGGTTTTCGACCGCTATCGCGTCGCGGTGGAGCGGATGGACCTCGCCCCCATCCTCCTTTTCAACGAGGCCGACGGCATCATCGGCATCCGCCAGGAAGGGGCGACATCGGCCGTGGACAAAATGGAAAACAGCATCCAGAACATAATCCTCCAGGAGATGGAAACGCTGGACGGCATACTTATCGCCACCACCAACCTTACCCAGAACCTCGACCCGGCTTTCGAGCGCCGCTTCCTTTACAAGATTTGCTTCGAGAAGCCGGACGCTTCGGTCCGAGAGAAGATCTGGCATACCATGCTCCCCTCCCTGTCTGAAGAGCAGTGCTCCTCCCTCGCCTCGGCCTACGATCTGAGCGGTGGCCAGATGGAAAACGTCGCCCGAAAGTTTTCCATCAACTCTATCCTCTACGGCAACGAGAAGAGCCCGATGGACATCCTGCACGCCTACTGCAACGCCGAGCGGCTCGACGGCCACACCACCCGAAGAATTGGATTCTGATATGGATAAAGAAATGAAAAACTGGCTGAAGACCTACCTCCTGGACATTCTCTGCGGAATAGTGTTCTGGGGGGTGGTCTTCGCTATCGGCATCGGCATAGCCCTGCTGTTGCGTTAATTGAAAACCTCGGTCGGGGTGTCCTGAACATATCTGGAATACACGGCGAGGATACTTCGCCGTTTATTGCGAATTTAGTGCTATATTTACGGCAGCAATGGATTATGAAAGATTTCGCAGCAATAGATTTCGAGACGGCCAATGAGCAGCGTTCCAGCGTCTGCAGCGTTGGCGTGGTAATCGTCCGTGGCGGCCGGATTGTGGATTCGTTCTACAGTCTGATCCATCCGGAGCCGGAGTATTACCGCTGGTTCTGCCAGCAGGTCCACGGTTTATCGGAAGAGGATACTGAAGATGCACCGGTATTCCCGTATGTCTGGGAGAAGATTGCCCCAAAGATTGAGGGCCTGCCGCTTGTTGCGCATAACAGTCCCTTCGACGAAGGATGCCTGAAAGAGGTGTTCCGGGTGTACAGGATGGACTACCCGGATTACGAGTTCTTCGATACGCTGGCCGCTTCCCGCCGCCATTTCGGTTGCAGTTTACCCAATCACCAGCTCCAGACTGTGGCCGCCGCCTGTGGCTACGATTTAACCAACCACCATCACGCCCTGGCCGACGCAGAAGCCTGTGCTCACATCGCGCTCAAGATTCTGTAGCATCCCTTTAAATAGCCTGTCTGTTATCCGATATCTATCGGCTCTCCCAGAAAGTGCGGTTTCTTTCCAAACAGTAAATCCAGAAACACTTTACATCTGGCCCCCCATTCGCGGACATGGGTGATAATTCCATAACGCCGACTGACATCCCCGGCATTATAACCAACCGCTTCAATTCCTTTCTTCCCGGCGATGAATACGGCTCTTTCATTGTGGAACTTCTGGCTCACAACGATGAATGAGTTCTGGCCAAATACTTCCTTTGCACGTATAACTGAATCGTAAGTCCTGAAACCGGCATAATCAAGGAAGATAATCTCGGCCGGGATTCCCTTTTCTATAAGCGCCTGTTTCATTGCTTCCGGTTCATTGTAGTCTTTCTTCCGATTGTCTCCACTTACCAGAATGCGCTCTATCTTCCCAGCTTCATATAGTTCGGCAGTCGCATTGATTCTTGCTGTAAAGAACATATTCGGCCCCCCAAACCTTCCTTCCGGTGATGTGCCAAGAAGAAGGGCTGTATGGTGGTGAGGAATATCGGCCACATTATCATATACACGTGATTTTGAATAACAACCTATCCTGACGTTGCTATAGATAATGAAGGCCAGAACAAGAATGGCGACGATTGCAAATCCTTTGATGAGTTTCCCTGTTTTCATATAATCTCCAACGCTGCGAAAACAATGCCATCTACGCTTTGGGGGCGGGTCGACGAGTTCGAGGAACAACAGAACAAGGAGCGGAAAACGAGACACAAGGCAAAGGAAAAGAATCATCCTCTTTATGCTATCGGAAAATGAGTCCTCATTCGGAGTGGAATAGCACTTCTCAGCCCCGACAGATATACTCTGCCGGGGCCGTTTGATTATTCTGCAAAAAGGTGGTAAGTTACCACCTTTAAAAGTGGTATGCCCTTATGCCGACGGGATGATGAACACATCCCACTGACCGTCCTTCACGCGCCTGGCGATGAAACCCTTGTCGGTCATTGACTTCAGGTGCTTCTGGATAGCGGAGGTGTTGATTCCGATGGTTTTGGCCAGGGCCGTGATGGTTATTCCGGGTTCTGTCATCAGCACATTCAGGATGCGGCCGGAGTTCTGGCTGCGGAACGCGATGCGCTGGCCATCGTACCACCAGACGTTCGGATCCCGGGTCTGGATGAAATCAATATCGTTCTGGACCTCTTCCATCACCATCTTCTTGAACCAGTTCACGAACTTGCGGGCTTCCCGCAGGCTGGCGTGTGAGCCATCGCTGGGTACCGGTCCCACCACCAGGTCAGCCTGGTGCAGTGCTTCCAGATAATCCTTCTTCTTCCGGCTGCGCACAACCACCATGGGATAATCGTGACGTGCCAGGATGAAATTGACCAACAGCCGCGCAATACGTCCATTACCGTCCTCGAAAGGATGGATCCGGATATACCGGTAGTGGAAAAGCGCTGCCAGTTCCACGGGATTATACTCTCCGGAGGCCTCAGCCTCGTTGTACCAATCCACGAGGTCCGTCATCAGCGCAGTGGTTTCCTCCGGTGCTGCGTATTCGAAACGG
>CAJOCS010000019.1 GCA_905233655.1 uncultured Bacteroidales bacterium
TTGATCTTGGCAGCCTTGCAGACATCGGCAATCATGTCGGCATCACCCACCAGGGTAACCTTTACAAAACCCATGTCGCTGGCCAGGGAAGCGGCCTCGATGGTGTGGGAGTCTACGCCCCAGGCGGCAATCATGCGTTTGCAGATGCCATTCGCCTTCAGTTCGGCGAACAAATCGTTGAAATTGGTAATCATATCGCTTATTCTTGATTTTCCAGTACCAGATGCATGGTGTCACGGGCAATCACCAGTTCCTCGTTGGTGCAGATGAGGGCGGCCTTCACCTTGGAATCTTCCGTAGTGATGATGGCATCCTCTCCGAAGGCCACGTTGGCTTCGTAATCCACCTTCAGGCCGAGGAAGGAGAAGTTCTCGAGCACCCTGCGGCGCAGACGGCTGTTGTGTTCGCCGATACCGCCGGTGAAGACAATCAGGTCCACACCGTTCATGGCTGCCACATATGAGCCGATATTCTTGATGATGTCATAGGTGAACTTCTTGAACACCAGCTTGGCCTTGGGATCTCCGCCGTTGGCCAGCTCGTCCAGTTCGCGGGCGTCGGAAGTCTTGGTGGAAACGCCCAGGAAGCCGGATTTACGGTTCAGGATCACGGACATCTCGTCCGGGGTTACGCCCAGCTTGTTCTCCAGATAGATGACGGCGTTGGCGTCGATGTTGCCCACGCGGGTGCCCATGATCATACCCTCGAGCGGGGTGAAGCCCATGGAAGTATCCACACACTTGCCGTTCTGGATGGCGCAGATGGAACTGCCGGCGCCGAGGTGGCAGGTGATTATCTTGGCGTTGTTCACATCCAGGCCGCAGAGCTTTGCGCCCACTCCGGCCACGAACTGATGGGACGTGCCGTGGGCACCGTAGCGGCGGACGCGGAACTTCTCGTAATACTCGTAAGGAAGGCCGTACATATAGGCGTACGAAGGCATGGTCTGATGGAAAGCGGTATCGAAAGTTACCACCTGGGGAACGCTCGGGAGCACCTCCTGCATGGCATGGATGCCGAGCAGGTGAGCGGGATTGTGAAGAGGAGCGAAGTCGGCGCAGAAAGCAATCTTGTCGAGAACGTCGTCGTTCACCAAAGCGCTGCCGGAGAAGAAATCACCGCCCTGGACGATGCGGTGACCCACAGCCTCAATGTCCTCAAGCGAGGAAAGCACGCCGGTCTCACGGTCGGTGAGGGCTGCGAGGATGAGCTGCATACCCACCTTGTGGTCCGGAATGGGAATATCGGTGACAATCTTGTCCTTACCGGCGGGTGCATACTGAAGGATGCCGGAAGGAAGGCCGATTTTCTCGGCAATACCCTTAGCGATAATGTCATAGACATCGTCGGACTTCATGTCCAGAAGCTGATACTTGATGGAGGAGCTTCCGCAGTTGATAACAAGGATAATCATATTTTGGTCAGTTATTAATTTTCGCTTAATCCTTGCAAAGTTAACAATTATTTCAGTATTTTCGCAATCTATGGAGAAAGTGCGGAATATCGAAGCGCTGTCTCTGCTTTTCACCGCAGGAATAGCCGCAGGGACCGCCCTTGAGGGCTGGTTCCAGCCCATGTGGGGAGGCCTCCTTCTGTGCCTGGTGATTGTCCTGGCGCTTCTCCGGAAAGAAGCCCTTGTTCCACCGCTATTCATCCTTCTGGGGTGCTTCTGCGCCATAAACAGTTCCATCGTGGCGGCAGGCTGGTCACTTGATTTGGGAAGGGATTCATCCTTCATCGACAGGATTCCCTGGACATCTGCCACGACGGCGCCCCTTCTGAAGGCGCTCCTGACCGGAGACCGCAGCGCTCTTGACCCCGGGACCGTGGAGATGTTCCGAAGCAGCGGAGCGTCACATCTGCTCGCCCTGTCCGGCCTTCACATGGGGATTCTGTATCTGATTGTGAACCGGCTGCTCTGGCCGTTTGGAAAGAGTGTTCCAATGCGCTATATCCGCTTCTCCTTAATTGTGAGCCTTTCGGCAGTCTTCACCCTCTACACCGGAGCCTCGCCCTCGCTCACCAGGGCATTCCTCTTTATCCTCATCAACGAATGCCTCCAGCTCACGGGAAGGGAAAGGAGACCGTCCAGAGTACTCTGCCTGGCACTTTTCATTCAACTGGTAATAGACCCGCAGGCCATCCGCAGCACCGGCTTCCAACTCTCCTACCTTGCCATGGCCGGAATCTTCCTCCTGTATCCGTTTCTGGAGAAATGGTATCCCGGCGGGCTGAAATACGACCCTATGAGACGCCTGTGGCAGGTATTCGCAATGAGCATTTCCTGCCAGCTGTTCACGGCTCCGCTGGTGTGGGTACGCTTCCACACTTTCCCCCGTTACTTCCTCCTGACGAACCTGTTCGCCATTCCGGCGACCACGGCGCTGATGTCGCTCGCCATGGGCTGCCTCGCCCTCGGAGCAGCCGGACTCTGCCCCCTTTTCCTCGTAAAGGCGACCGACGCTGTGTGCAACGCACTGCTGTGGATTCTTGGAATTATTGCCTCAATGTAAAACCGGGAGAAGGCCACTCCTCCATTCCTCCGTCCGGGGCCGATGAAATCAGATAGCCCTCCACCGTCGGAGTGGAGAGGATAATCCTCGAGGCTTCCTCCTTCCCAACCACCATGCACCAGGTGGCCATGGCGTCGGCCTCGCAGGCGCTCTCGGAAGAGACGATGGTGGCGCTAAGGAGAGAATGGTTCACCGGGCGGCCGGAACGCGGATCGATTGTATGGGAAATCTTGTTCCCGTTTTCGTCGAAATAGTATTTCCGGTAATTGCCGGAAGTGACCACTCCGTTACCCATTCCGGAAGAAACCCAGATTCCGTCCAGTTCATTTCCAGGCACGTCTGAACCATCCGTCGGGCGGTCGAACGGGCGGTCTACGCCCACCGCCCACGGCTTTCCGTCCGGATTGATGCCGTCACACCAGATTTCCCCGATGTCCACAAGCATGTCCTTGACACCTATCCGGTAAAGGAAAGCGGCCACAAGGTCACAGCTGTAACCCTGGGCGATGGCATTGTAATTCAGACGGGGAAAACCCATGTCGGCCGGGTCGAGGCTTCCGTCCGGGCCGATGGGGAGTTCCGCCGGCAGCAGGCCCATTCCGCAGGAAGAACGGATGGCGTCCACTTCCGAGTCGGACGGGAATCGGCCTTCCCTGAAGCCGAAGCCCCAGGCGTCGAAAAGAGGGCCTGCGGCGAAATCCAGGGCCCCTTCCGAAAGGATGAACCACCGGCGCGCTTCATGGTACATGTCTTTGAACAGGGCGTTCGGCCGGATGCTCTCGCCGCGGTTGAACCTTGCCAGCTGCGACGCCTGATTGTATCCGCTGAGGGTGGTATCGATATAAAAAAGTATGGATGAGATGCTGTCACGAATCTCCGCCGGAGCCATCTTCACTCCGTCAAGGCCGATTTTTACGCAATAGACACCGCCCTGGGCCATTCCGTCTATCCGTATGAAGCGCTCTTTCGGAGTGCAGGCAAACAGAGCGAGGGCAAGCAGGAGGACAAGCGGTTTTCTCATCTTGAAAAGAATTTGTACAAAAATAAGATATTTTTCACGATATTTGCAGGATGTATACAAAGCGTATGAAAAAATTATATATATCAGCCTTGCTCGCGGTGCTTGCGTCGCTCACACTTTCCTGCAAGAAAGACAACAGCACCACATCATATCCAAGCCTCAGCGGCCTTTCCATCACCCAGCAACCTCCCTATGTCTCGGTGGGTGACGTCCTCACTTTCGAATACGACCGTAGCGACATCACCGTTTCCACCGGCTCAATGCCCGTCGTGGGCATTTACTGGCAGGTGAACAGCGCGAAGAGGGACACTCTCACGGAGAATATCGCCATTTCCAATCCGGCTTTCACCTACAAGGTGGATACTCTCGGCAAATATACCGTAACCTGCAATGCCTACGCCGGCAGCGAATATTACGGGACCAGCGCCTCGTCGGAATTCCAGGCAATCGATCCTGCAACGGCACTTACCGGAACAGGCGCCAACACCACCGCCACCATAGCCGGAAAAACCTGGACGGCGGTGAATCTTTCCACTCCCGGCAGCGGGCTCGCATATAAGTATGCCGAAGTCTCCTCACAGCCCCTCGGGCGCTATTACACCTGGCAGGAAGCCACCACGGCCTGCCCTTCCGGGTGGCACCTTCCCAGCGCCGCAGAATGGGACACCCTCGGTGAAGACGCCGGAGAGATCATGGCCGATGCCTATTTCCTCGAGGAAAAAATGTGGGAATACTGGCCCGAGGTGAATATAACCAACAGCACAGGCTTCAACGCCATTCCCGCCGGATATGCCGACCGTTCCTTCGCCACGGCGTCCTTCTCGGGCCTCGGCGAGTATGCCGCCTTCTGGACGGCCGACTCCACCGGCGACACCGCGGAGTACCGCTATATCATAATCAAGCAGCCCAAGATACACAAAGGCCAGGGCAGCATTACTTCCCTGGCTCTTTCAGTGCGCTGCGTAAAGGACTAGCGCAAATCCGTTATTACGAAATCTGAAGACAGCGACGAAGGATCGAAAGTGAATTCGTCGCTTCCTTTTTGCTCCGTGAACACCACCCCGGTAAGCACGAACCTCGCTTTGGTATCCTCGTCCACAGTGTAGGTAATGTCAAGGGAATCGGCCCCTGAAGAATTCACCGTAAGACTGGGAAGGAATCTTCGGTAGTCGCTCATCAGGAGGGCGGGATTGGTGATGATGTCGTTCCCGTCCACATTCTCAATCACCAGTTCTGCCGCCTCACGGTCGAGTGACCAGCGGAAGGTGCCGTCGCTGTATATTTCCAGGCCGAGACCGTCCAGGCGGTACGCATTCCCTTCGACGGTAACCGCACCGGAGGTAACCTCACGGAAGGCGGAGCCGTCGCGGGACAGGCTGTAGGAATAATTGAAACTTACCCTATGACCGTCCACCCGGTCGAAGAGCGGGATGCTCTGCTGGGCGAAGGCCACCAGAGAAAGGCAGATTGCAAGGTTCGATGTCAACAGACGTTTCACTGCATGAAGTGCTTTAGTATCTCTTCCAGTTCCGCAAGGTCCTTTACAAGCACCTCGCGGGGTTTGGCACCATTCTGGGGCCCCACTATACCGGCGGCCTCCAACTGGTCCATCACCCTACCTGCCTTTGCATATCCCATGCCAAGACGGCGCTGAAGGTCTGAAGTTGAGCCTCTCTGATTAATTACCACCATCTTGGCCGCCTCTTCGAAGCGCTCGTCAAGAGCCTTCATGTCCACCATTCCGCCACCGGATTCCTCGCCTTCCGCGGGGCCGGGATCAGGCAGACGGTAAGGAGTGTTGTAGGACTTCTGGTAGCCAATCTGGTCTCCGACCGCTTTTGTGAGAGATACTATTTCGTCGTTGCTAATGAATGCACACTGGACACGTTCCATCTCCACTCCGCTGTAAAGGAGCATATCTCCCCGGCCGATGAGTTTGTCGGCCCCCGGCTGGTCCAGGATGGTTGCGGAATCGATTCGGGAAGTTACCCTGAAGGCAATTCGCATGGGGAAATTGGCCTTGATGAGGCCGGTGATGACGTCCACCGTAGGACGCTGGGTGGCGAGAATCACATGCAGGCCGGCGGCACGTCCCTTCTGGGCGAGGCGGATGACCGAAGTGGTAATGCTCTTTGCAAGCATCTTCGACTCGGGGCCTGCCCCAACGGACATCGTGAGGTCTGCATACTCGTCAATGACCACGACTATGTAGGGCAGGAAGTGGTGCCCGTGGTCCGGACGGAGACGATGGTCACGGAACTTGTCGTTGTAGAGCTTGATATTGTTGACAAATGCCTTGGAAAGCAGTTCATAGCGGGAATCCATTTCCACGCAGAGGCTCTGAAGCACTGCAGCCGCATCCTTGGCGTTCTTGATTATGGCCCTGTCACGCTCCTGCTCCTCGCTCACGGCGTTAGGAAGCACCGCGAGATAGTGATGGAGCATGTTTCCATAGGAAGAGAACTCCACCATCTTGGGGTCCACGAACACGAATTTCAGCTCGGAAGGATGCTTTGCATAGAGCAGGGAAGCCACAATTACGTTAAGGCCCACCGACTTGCCCTGTTTGGTGGCGCCGGCCACCAGAAGGTGCGGAGCGTCGGCCAGGTCGAAGACCTTCACCTGCTGGGAAATGGTATATCCGATGGCTACCGGGAGCTCGGCCTTGGACTCGCGGAAGGCTGTGTCGTTCAGGAGAGTCTTAAGGGGCACGATGGAGGCGTTGTCGTTCGCCACTTCAATGCCCACCGAATCCGAGAGGGTGGTGATTCGCACGCCCTTCGCATTGAGCGAAATGCCGATATCCTCCTGCAGCTGCTTGATTGCCGATATCTTCACGCCGGGGGCGGGATAGACCTTGTACAGGGTAACCGTGGGGCCCACTATTGCGGTAACGTCCTTCACCTGGATCTTGTAACTGGCAAGGGTGGCGCGGATCTTATTGTTGTTGCGGCTCAGTTCGTCCTGCGAAACCTCATGGCGCGACGAGGCATAGTCTCCGAGCAGGTTCAGTTCCGGGAACTTGTAGCGGGGAAGGCCATCCGGGGGGTCCAGACGGTTGTCAATTCTCGGCAGGTCTTTCTCCACTTCCTGCTCCAGAGTGTCATCGGTGACGACTGTGAAGTTGCCTTCATTTTCCTTCGGCGCCTCTTCCGTTTCAGACATTTGAGCCAATGCGACAGGCTTGATTTCCTGCTCGGGCTCAGGCTCTTCGGCTGCGGCAGGGGCTTCTTCTTCCTCTTCCGGCTTTTCCTCAACGCTCTCGGGAATTTCTTCGCCGGCGGCTTCCTCTTCACCCTCCTCCCCGGCGTCCTCCCCGGGTTCACCGTCCTTGGGCTTTGCCTGAAGGAAGGTTGCGAAACGGCTGCTGGAGGCATACAGCCAGAAGAACAGCAGAGTCAGCAAAATGATTGCCACCACCAGTTCTCCCATAACGGAGAGCCCCCACATTACGACGGCATGACCGTAGCGTCCGCCAAGTCCTCCGCCGAAAGCGAGAGCGCTGCCGAACACAATCTCACAATAGGAAAGAATCCACGACAGCAGTATGGCAAGCGTGGCGCAGGAGAAGAACCAGCGGGACAGGTCGATGCCGGAATTCTTCCAGACAAGCTTAACGGACAGTACAATGAAAAAAGCCACAACGGCAAGTGCGGCGATGCCGAAACATTCGGTTACCAGGAAATGGCCGATGGAGAGCCCCGAAGAGGCTCCCGCGTTGGCCACGGCGGCGTCGGCGGCCCCGATTGCGCTCTGGTCGCTCTTCCATGTGAAAAGATATGAGACTACGCCCACGGCAAGTACGACCGTAAAAAGCAGCACAAGAGCGACGCCGGCAAAGCGCAGGCCGGTGCGCTTGCGCTCACTCAAGGATTCCCAGTATTTGGCGAAAGGCTTCATTTCTTCTTACCGTTTTTACCACGGAAATTATTGCGGGCGAACTTGTTCTTGTTGAATCCGATGATTCCCGGACGGGAGAAATTGGCATCGGCCGATATCTTGGAGAGTTCTATTCCGGCGGGAACCTTGACGCGTCCTCCGGAGAGACGTTCGATATCCGCGAAGATGGTTTCATCGGCAACGGTGTCTTTGTTCCAGATGAGATACTGCTGGCGCATGTAGATGGCAAGGGAACGGATCATGGCAGTTTTGACCTCACTGTCTTCCTGCTCCGCAATAAGGTTGAGTATGCTCTCGATATTGCGGCCGTAATGACGGGCACGCACGGGCGTGGTGTTGAGCGGGATGGGATTAGGACGGCTGTTCACCACCTCGGGTTTGGGAGCAGGATAAGGGGAATCCACATCCAGGTCGTAACCGGCAATCATGTAGAGATGGTCCCAGAGTTTCTGGATATAATTCTCCTGCTGGTGAACCTGGGGATTGAGGCTTTCCATTACCTTCACTACCGCCCAGGCCTGCTTCGTACGGGTTTCCCTGTCCGGAATCGCCTTTACCTGCTCCACCATTTTGAGCACGTTGCGGCCATACTCCGGCATTCCCAGCTTTTCAACTTCGGTATTGTAGTATAATTTGATGGTATTCTCGCTCTGTTCCATAAACGCTCAGACTAGTGGATGCAAATATACGAAAAATCCGAGACATACCAGACATAGCCTTCAAGCTTTTCATAACCCATTTTTCTGAACAGCTCCATGTAGCTCTGAACCTGACGGATATATGCGTCGTCACGACGTCCGAATTTATAGTCGATTACAACCACGCCGCCGTCCGGACGTATAACGACGCGGTCGGGCCTGTGGACGTTACCCCATCTGTCCACTATTGGTGCCTCGATTAGAATGCGGGAACCGTCGTCCGGGAACCATCCCCGCGACGCTCCGTCCGAGACGGCCCTGGAAAGCAGGGACATCACCTCCTCCTTCTGGGACGCTTCCACCTCTCCGTCCCCCATCACCCGCTCTACGGCCGCCTCCAGGTCGGAAGGAACCCTGACATAGGATAGAATGCGGTGAAGCGCCAGTCCGCGGAGGCGGCGGGAGGCGTCGGCGCCGATTGAGCCGTCCGGGCCGAAGTAATCGTAGGCCTCGGAGCTGAAACTCAGGCGCCCTCTCTCGTCAACCGGCCAGGAAGGATAGGAAGCCACCGGGCCGGCAAGACGGGCGGGACGCTTCATGCGCGAAAAGTCGTACATGCTCCCGGAAGAGTATGAATCGCTCTTCACATAGGTCCTCAGAAGCTGTGAAAAATTCGACCAGCTGCTTCCGGTGAAGCTTTTTGGCACCGGGGCCGATATCACCTTGATGCCGTAGACCGGCCTTGTGAGGGCCACATACAGCACGTTCAGGTTGTCTACGCACTGAAGGTATCTTTCCCTGTGGTAGCGCTCGCTGAAACAGGTGCGCTCGCTGCCCGAATTTAGACTCACGGGGTAGATTCCGTCGGCAAGCGGATCTATGAAAGTGCCTTCAAGGGCAGGACGGCACCAGTATGCCGACTCCTTGAACATATCTATCTTCTCGGCGAAGGGAAGGATCACATAGGGGAATTCGAGGCCCTTTGCCTTGTGGATCGTCATCACCCTTACGGCATTTCCGCCATCCGGGGAGTTGACGGTGATGTCGGCCTTGTCCCATGCCTTGAGGAAGGCGGAGAGATTGTTGCCGTTTACCCCCACCCATTCCTGCAGGAAGTCCATAAAGGCCTGGATATGTGGGATTTCCGCTTCAAAGTGTTCCGAGTCTCCAAGACGAAGGTCGCGAAGTATGCCCTCGGCGAGATCGAGCAGAGAATGATAGCTCGACGGTATGTTCACATTCAGTTCCCTTGCAAGGAAGCCCTTCACCGAAGGATGCGCTCCGTCGGCATCCGGCGAATCCACCAGCGAGAGGATGGACGAAAGCCTTCTTACCGTAACGGAACTCTTCACTTCCAGGGATTCGTCCGAAACCACGGGAATCTGACTGTCCACCAGCATGGACGCTATGGAGCGGGCATCCCTGTTGTCCCTCACCAGAATAGCGATATCTCCATATTTCCCTTCATGGGCGCGGACAGATTCGATAGTGGAGAGGATCTCCGCCATCTGGTCCTCGCACCATACCATATCCACGCTCCCCTTCTCCGTTTCCCCGAAACACGCCTCCTGGGAGACATCGGCATAAAGGGAAGAGAGACTCTCCGGCGAAGAAGGGTCGAGGCCAAGTTCCCCGTCCAGAGTTTCTGCGGCGAAGGGGAAGAAGGCGTTGTTGAAATCAACTATCGCCCTGCAGCTGCGGAAGTTTTTCTTCAGCGGCGTAATATGCTCTTCGTCGTCTGGGACGGACAGCTGCCTCTGGACCTTTGAACCCAGAAGTGTCCAGTCCGAGCCTCTCCAGCGATAGATTGCCTGCTTCACGTCGCCCACTATGAGGTTGTCAAAACCGCCGGCATCGGCATTCTTCACCAGAGGAAGGAAGTTTTCCCACTGGATGAGCGCCGTGTCCTGGAATTCATCCAGCAGGAAATGCTCGTAGCGGACTCCCAGTTTTTCGTAGATGAACGGGGCGTCGGAGCCGTCGATTATGCTTTTCAGGATGGTGTTGGAATCGTCCAGCGAAAGGGTGTTCTTCTCCTTCTGGACCGCCGAAAACGCTTCCCGGAGCTCGTGTACCACACCAAGGCCGTATAGCTGGGCCCTCATTATGTATGCGGTGCTGTATTCTGAATATGAGGTTTCGAACAGGGCGCAAAAATCGGAGAAGGGCTTTTCGAACCCGGCTTCCTGAAGGTCCTTCACATAAGAGGCATTGGCCTTTGCAAACCACTTCGAAGGGTCGTTCGCGCCGTTGAAAAAACTCACCGAAGGATATGGGATCAGCGTCCTCGAATTGGCCTCGGCATAATTGTAGAGCTTCATAAGGAACCCCCTTCCGGCCGATTTTTCGGCAGGGACGCCCGAGGCCTCGAGAATCTTCGTAAGGGCTTCGGCGCTCCCGCTCACCTTTCCGGTGAAGCCGTCGATTACCGTGTTGAGAACTTTTCTCACCCGGGCGAGACGCTCTTTGGAGAACGCGCTCTCTTCGTCAATGCCATAGCGCTCCACGGCACGCTTGTAGTCGTCGCTTCTGAGGAAAACCGCCACTTTGCCGAGGGTTTCCTGCAGATTGAAACGCGAAGATTTCTCCAGCTGGCTCCTGGCCGATTCCGTGAGCCACCCCAGAAGAAGCTTGTCCTCTGGCGTGAGTGAATCCAGGACACGGTCTACGCTCTCCGCTACAAGGGCTTCCCTGTCGAGGTCAACCTGGTACGAGGCGAACTGGCCTATCTCCCTTGAAAAGGCCCTCAGGGCCTGCTGGAAGAAACGGTCGATGGTGCTCACCGAGAATGCCGAATAGTCGTGCAGGATGGCGCACAGCTGCCCCAGGGAACGGGCGCGGAGCTTTCCTGAATCACCCTTGAAAAGAGGGAGGAAATCGGCATAATATGGCGATTCTTCAGGAGTTGAAGACAGGACATAAAGCTCCTTCAGGATGCGCTGCTTCATCTCGTCGGTGGCCTTGTTCGTGAAGGTGACCGCAAGTATATGCCGGTATGCGTCCGGCTCTCGGCTCTCCAGAAGCAGGCGGATATATTCTTTTGCCAGGTTGTAGGTTTTTCCGCTGCCTGCCGATGCTTTGAGAATGCGCGTCATCTTCCACAAATGTTTTTGAAGTCACACCATTTGCACATGTCCAGGTTCTCTGTCCGGCGGAAGGGAACGGAAGTGTCGCACAGCCCGTCCAGGAGCTCTGCGAGGCGCTCCTTCATCAGGCTGTGGAAAACAGGGCTGCCCGCCTTCTCCTCGAGGGGTTCGTTGAAGAGGTGGGAGGGGGAATAAATCGCATTTACGACGGTCTTGCCCCTGAGGTCCGGATAATTCTCGGCAAAGAGGTCGTAAATAAAGAGCTGCATCGCAATGCCGGGGCGTTTTTTTGAGGCCGGGTCGAAGAGTTTGTCCACAACCGCAGCCGCATTGCTGTCTGTAATGGCCACTTCATCATCCGTAACGCGGCCTGTCTTGTAATCCACTATCCTCACTTCTCCGTCCCTGTAAGAATCCACCCTGTCCACGAAGCCGAGGAAGTGGAAGCCGCCGAAATGGCATTCCATGAAGCGTTCCAGGCCCAGAATCTTCATTCTGGGAACAGCGTTCTCCTTAAGCAGCCGCAGGTCGTATTCGAGGGTCAGACGCACATAATCCCGTATTATCTCTTCGAGAACCAGGTCGCGGCCGCTCACTTCTATGGTGTGCATGAGCTCCAGGATATTCGCCCTTATGGTATCATTTATCTTTCCACGGTCTTTGAGAATGCTTTCCAGTATCTGCGGCGTAAGCTCTCTGTAAGGGGTATACAGCTGCTCCATACTCTTGTGGAAAACATCTCCCAGCAGACGCCCGTCCATGGATTCGGCAACCTCTTCATCCTGTTTCAGGCCGCAGACGGTGCTGTAGTAGAACTGCGCCTGACAGTTGAGATACTGCCTGAGGCTGGATGCCGAAAGATGGCCCTCCTTAAGCGTACGCACATGCTCTTCGGTCTTTGGAATGTCGCCCTGGGCTTTTGTCACATTCATCGACGCACCCACATACTCACGGTGAAGGTCTATCCCGAAGTGATACTGGAGCTGCTTGATGTATCGGCTTTCCTCACCTGTCTTCAGGCCCTCGGTACGGCTGTCGTAAAGGAGCCAGACCTTGCTTGAACGGCGTATCATCCGGTAGAAGTAGTAGGCCCAGACGGCGTCCTGATATTCCGCCGTGGGAAGGCCGAAGCCTCTGCGGAGTTCCGGCGGAATGAACGAAGGACTGAAACTCTTTCTCGGGAAAACGCCCTCGTTGGCATTCATTATCACCAGGTTCTTGAAATCCAGGGCGCGGGTTTCAAGCGGCCCCATAATCTGAAGTCCGCGCAGGGGCTCTCCCCTGAAGGGGACGGCCTCGGAAGTAACCAGCTGGTCAAGAAGCCTTATGAATGTGGCGGGAAGAACTTCCAGCTCGAGCTCGGCCACCATGCAAAGGCGCGTGTGGTAGCGCTTGGCGTAGTCGAGCTCCAGAAGCATTCCGTCCTTGTCACGGAGCATCCAGCCGGAGTAACTCACAATGGATTTCAGGTAGTCGGCGAACTCGCGGTTCACTCTTGAAGACACTTCCTTCGGATTAGTCACCACCGGGCGGAAAACAAGCCTGAGAAATTCGCCCCCGGCGAGGTCGTCCTGGGGAATGTAGTATTTCGCAGCGGCCTTTACCTTCTCTACGGTGGCGAGCTCCTCTTCGCCGAGTACGGTACGGAAAAGCGTGTTGCAGAATATCTCGCTCACATTCTTGTGATAGAAATACCATTTGCCGCCATGGAAACGCATCCTGAGCTGCATGGCCTGCACCGCCTTCATCAGAGAATAGACAGAACCTCCGCTCATGGGACAGCCCATGGTTACGTTCACAAGGTTCACTTCAGGAGGAAAGGAGTTCAGGAGGGGCAGGAGCTGGTTTTCGTCCGGAAGCACGAACGCCGTTTCCTCCGGACGCCCCGGAACCGCCTTTGACAGTATCTCCGGAGCCAGTTTGGCCTGTCCGACGGAGGAGGCGAAACTCACCACATGAATTTCCGGCTCGGGCAGGGGTTCGGGATCGAGCTCGAAAGCCTGGGGGAAGAGCCGGATGTTCTCTCTCATGAAAAGGCCGGCCTTGTTGAGCTCGTTGGTGAGCAGCTTTCCGCCGAAATCCCAGACGAACTCCGCCACGGAGGCATCGCGCATCTTCCCGAGCAGAGTTTTCTCGCACTCGTTCAGGGCATTCAGGCCCACAAACACGTAGCGGTCCACTTCCGGGAAAGTACCGTGCAGGATGTCCATAACCGCTTCTCCTGCCACAAGACGCCCTGCAAGGCTGCGGTACACCATTCCCTCATAGGACATCCCCTTTGCGGCAAGTGCTGCATTATAGTCCCTGTACAGGGGCCAGAGCAGATTCCAGATGCCGAGGAAGCGCTCTTTCATGACCTTGCCGCCGGCGTGAACGTCCCTGAAATGCGACACAAAACGTTCCACCGCCTCTTTCTGCAGTTCGCTCAGGTAATCCAGCCCACCCTGAATCTCCCTGAACTCAGACACGTTGGTGAACAGGGAGGACGCGTCCACGAGATACTTGTCTATGTCGTCGAAGTCCTGGAGTATGACCTCACCCCAGAATATGAATTCGTCAAGGGGCTCGGCCTTGGGATTGAGGCTGCAATACACCCTGTACAGTTCCGGGAGCAGCCTCAGAAGGGGCGTAACCTCCTGCCCGTATACCGCGTAGAAGAAGTCGTTTATGGTATACATCGGCGGGCACAGCATTGCCTGCACCAGCGTCGCGGCAAGGGATTCCCCAAGATATTTCCTGAAGAAAACCGTGCTGCGGCGGTTCGGGAAAATGAAGCAGGTCCTGTCCAGCCCGGGGGCCGATACATAGTGCTCCGCGACCTGTTTGAGAAAAGGCGTCATGCAAAAAATATTTCTTCGCTAAAATACGAAAAATCCGCGAAATTTTTCATATATTTGTGCAAACACACATAATAATTTTTACACCATGAAAAAGAAATTCAGATGTCTTGTTTGCGGATATGTCTATGAAGGCGAAAATCCCCCGGCAGAATGCCCTGTATGCCACGTCAAGTCGGACAAATTCGTTGAAGTGAAAGAGGAAGGCAACGGCCCCAAATGGGCCTGCGAGCATGAACTCGGCGTGGCCAAAGGCGTAGACGCCCAAATCCTCGACGGCCTTCACGAACACTTCGCCGGAGAATGCTCGGAGGTGGGCATGTATCTTGCCATGAGCCGTCAGGCGGAACGCGAGGGCTATCCTGAGGTGGCCGACGCCTTCAAGCGCTATGCTTTCGAAGAGGCCGACCATGCCGCCCGCATAGCCGAAATGCTGGGAGAAGTCGTCTGGGACACCAAGACCAATCTCAAGAAGCGCTATGAAGCCGAAGCCGGAGCCTGCGAAGGCAAGCTGGCAATTGCAAAGCGCGCCAAAGAACTCGGTTACGACGCCATCCACGACAGCATCCACGAAATGGCACGCGACGAAGCCCGCCACGGAGCAGGTTTCCTCGGCCTTTACAAGCGTCTGTTCAAGGATTAATCGGCATCAAAGCTGTCCCACAGCTGATCCATCTCCCGCCTCTCCTTTTTGGTGGGACGTCCAGCTCCGCGGTCCCTGGTTACGAAGAACGTTTCCACGGGAGCGCGGAGTTTTTCTTTCTCTTCCTCAGGAGTAAGGTCGAGGGCAAAATCGGGCACCAGCTTTGCTCCAACGCGGTTTTCAAGACACTGGAGCACCTGGTAGGTAAAAGTCACGGCACCTTTTCGGACCTGAATGACATCGCCGGGCGCGACATCGCGGGAGGGCTTTGCGTTCACTCCGCCCACTTTCACCTTGCCCCCCTTGCAGGCTTCGGTGGCCTCGCTCCTTGTCTTGAAGGCCCGGATGGCCCAGAGGTATTTGTCTATCCTTACTCCTGCCATGATTCTTTGTCTCCGGTATAGGAATCCACCTCCGGACGGGGGTCGAAGTGGATTTCCAGAAGGATTGTGCCGGACTGTTCCGGGATAAGGAAAAACTCCTCCACTTCAGCGGGAATGAGGATGGCCTCGCCTTCCCTGAGGCTGCTGTCCTGAACCTTTGCAGCACCCTTTACGCAAACATAGACGAAGAAGCTGTCGGGCTTCTCCGGTACACTTTTCATGGGTGCGGACAGTTTTATCTGCTGTACTGTAAACTGAGGGGTATGGAGTGTCCAGCCATCCTCCGAAGGAGACTGTTCCACCTCTCCCCCACGCATGTCAATAAGGTCGAAAGCTTCCTCCAGATGCTTTTCGCGGCCGGTTTCCTCCCATTCGTGAAGGCGGAAGCAAAGCTCCGAGCACTCGGCTATTTCCAGTAGTTTCACGCCTCTTGCCGCATGGACCCTGGACGGCGGAATCAGATATGCCCTTCCCTTCTCCGGAACGAACCAGTTCAGAATCCCGTCCACGCTGCCGTCGTTGCAGCGGCGATAGAACTCCTCGGCGCTCACATCCCTCTTCAGGCCGATGCAAAGGGCCGCATCCGGATAAGTCTCCGCCACATACCAGAGGGCGGTTTTGCCGAAGGAGTCGTAGCGCTGCTCGGCGGCTTCGTCGTCGGGATTTACATGAAGGGAGGTGCGTCCCTTAACATCGAGCCACTTTACCAGAACCGGGAACTGCGTGCCGTAGCACTCGAAAGCGTCNNAGATAGGTCTGCATTATGTCGCTTATGGTATTCCCGCCGAGCCAGCCCCCTGCCGCCATGGAATCGATGAAGCCAAGGTCGGCCAGCATATAGGTCACGTTTCCCCACGGGGCTTCGATGCTGTCCGGGAGGAATTTTACGGGAGTGAGTTTCTTCTCTTCTTCCATCGGCCTAACGGATATCTATGTACCAGGGCATGAGGGCGTAGACCTTTGCATCGGCCTCGTAGGAAAGATTGCGGAGGCAGCGGCCGGCGCTCTCGAAGGGGGTACCGGTGAGGACGGAAGGCTCCTGGGAGCTCTGTCCGAAGCTCTGGAGCATCTGCTCCATCATGGTCAGTGGCCTGGGGAAAGGAACCACGCCGTATTCGTCGGCCTGGACCATTCCGGCGAGAGAAGCGGCGTATGCGATGGCATCTTCGAGTGTGCCGATTTCGTCTACAAGACCTATTTCAAGCGCTTCGGCGCCGGTCCAGACGCGTCCCTGGGCAATCTCGTCGACGCGTGAGGGCTCCATGGAGCGGCCTTCGGCGACGAGCGAAACGAAACGGCCGTATATATCCTCCACCGAGGCCTGCATGAATGCGAGTTCAGCGGCGTCGAAGGGCCTCATCAGGGAATATACATCACTGTGGGCATTGGAATTTACCATTTCCATGTTCACCCCCAGCTTGGCAGCGGTGCCGGAGAATTCCGGAATCATGGAGAAGACGCCTATCGAACCGGTAAGTGTGGTGGCGTCGGAGAAAATCCTCTGGCAGCCATTGGAAATCCAATATCCGCCCGATGCGGCGTAAGCGCCATAGGATGCCACAAGGGGCTTTTCAGCCATAAGGCGGTCCAGCGCGCCGCGGATTTTTTCGGAAGCGAGGACGCTGCCGCCGGGAGAATTCACCCTCAGCACCACGGCCTTCACCGTGGCATCCTTGCGGGCCTTTTCGATTTCCCGGACAAAGCGGTCGCCTGCAATGTCTGCAAGCTCGTCGCCCTCGACTATTTCACCGTCGGCATAAATGACGCCGACGTTGCTGTGCGAAGGGAAGCTGTTGACCTTTGCGCCCACATAGTCGGAGAAAGCCACAAGATGGAGCAGCGAGGCGTCCTCAAGCTGACCGAGCATGCAGAGTTTGTCTACAAGAGCCTCACGGTCAAGCAGTTCGTCCACAAGGCCGGCATTCAGGAAGTCTTCCGGGAATATGAGCGACAGATTGTCTACGAGACCGTTGAAAACGGCCGGTTCAATTCCGCGGGACACTGCGATGGATGTGGAGACGGTCTCCCACATGGAATTGATCATAGCCTGGTTCTGCTCGCGGTTGGCATCCGATGCATGGGAATTTATGAACATCTCACCGGCACTCTTGTATTTTCCGTGACGGATGAGCTGGACATTGACTCCAAGTTTGGAAAGGAGGTCTTTCACAAAGAGCATCTGACCGGAAAGGCCCGTCATCTGAGGGCTGCTCCCGTGATACGGCCCCATATATATCTTGTCGCAGGCCGATGCCAGATAGTACGAGACATTGTTCGGATTCTCGATATAGGCCACCACAGCTTTGCCGCTGCGGCGGAAATTCAGCAGCGCCGCGCGCATTTCCTCGGCCGCAGAAATGCTTGCGATGCCTTCCGGACGCATGAATACGAACTTGATGGCAGGATCGGCCGCCGCCGCCTCGAGGGCTTTTACGGCATCATGCATACCCACATTGGGCAGGACCTCGAAATTGAGGCTGCGCACGTCGGGAGCGCTCTCCTGTGTCTGCTCGGAAAGGGTGAAATCGGCCAGATTGATGTCCAGCACGCCGTTTCGGGGCATGGGGGTTTTGCCGGAAGAGGCCATCGAGCCTACGAGTATAAGGAAGAAGATAAAGCCAATCAGCTGGAGCACTATTATGCCGCATATGACGGCCAGCATGGTTTTTACAAATTCTTTCATGACGCTGCTGTTTCAATTCATTATACAAAAGTAGCAAATTCCTCAAAAATCGCTAAATTTGCATGATAAAAATCGACACTTATGGCACAGAAACCATCCATACCCAAGGGGACACGTGATTTCGGACAGCAGGAAATGGCCGAGCGCAACTATATCTTCGACACCATCCGCAGCGTATTCGTAACCTACGGCTACCGTCAGATTGAAACCCCCGCCATGGAGAATCTCAGCACTCTCCTCGGAAAGTATGGCGAGGAAGGCGACAAGCTGCTGTTCCGGATACTGAATTCCGGCGACGCCTTCTCCGGAATCGACTATGAGCAGTTCCGCCTGGAAGGCGACAGCTTCAATTCCAAGGCCCTTTCGCTCAAGGTGTCGGAAAAAGGTCTGCGCTACGACCTCACCGTGCCATTCGCACGCTATGTGGTCCAGCACCAGAACGAGATTTCCTTCCCCTTCAAGCGTTTCCAGATTCAGCCCGTCTGGCGTGCCGACAGGCCTCAGAAAGGCCGTTACCGCGAGTTCTACCAGTGCGATGTGGATGTGGTAGGTTCAGACTCCCTCCTCAACGAACTTGAACTCGTCCAGATGGTGGACAGAGTGTTCACCCTCCTTGGCATCAGGGTTGCCATAAAGCTTAACAACCGCAAGGTGCTCACCGGTCTCGCGGAGATTGCAGCTGTTCCGGACAAGGTTGTGGACATCACCGTCGCAATAGATAAACTGGACAAAATCGGCCTTGAGAATGTGGAGGCCGAACTTCGCGAAAAAGGTATTCCGGAAAGCGGAATCGCAGTGGTCAAAGAGATTCTCGGCCTTGAAGGGAGCACTCTCGAGAAACTTTCGCAGATGAAAGGCCTCTTCAATGGAGGAAGCTCGTCGAAGGTGGTTTCGGAAGCCGGCCTGAAGGGTCTCGAAGAGCTGGAAGAGCTGTTTGGCCTTATCGACGCCGCCGGCGTTTCGCAGCCCGTCGAGCTCGACCTGTCGCTTGCCCGCGGCCTCAACTACTACACCGGAGCAATCTTCGAAGTGAAGGCTCTGGACTGGCCCATCGGCAGTATCTGCGGCGGCGGCCGATACGACAATCTCACCGGCATTTTCGGCCTTCCCGGCCTCTCCGGTGTGGGTATTTCCTTCGGTGCCGACCGCATTTACGACGTTCTCAAGGGGCTCGACAAGTTCCCTGCGCGCCTTGGCAACAGCACCCGCCTTCTGTTCGCGGTAATGGATGCCGATGCCCTCCGCTATGCCCTGCCCGTTGCAAGGCAGCTTCGCGAAAGGGGCGTTTCGGTGGAAATCTATCCGGAGGCCACTAAACTGAAGAAACAGTTCGACTACGCGGCGAAGAAGAACATTCCGTTCATTTCCATAAACGGCAGTGAAGAAATCGCTTCCGGCAGCGTCAACATCAAGAACCTGGAAACCGGTTCCCAGCAGGCCTTCCCTACCGGCGACATCGATTCCATCCTGGCATTTCTGGGATAATAATCATTTGATTTTCTTCCAGATTCGCGCGACAAGCGGCCCTGGTCTCTGGGAAGAAATCGCAATAAATGGGGATTTCCCGCAAATGGTAAGCTCCGTAACTTTGCAGCCGTCTATTTCTGCATCGGAGACGATACTTGAAGAAACTGCACTTAGAGGTCCAGTTCTAAGCGAAGTACTCTTATGGGCCGATTGGCACCTTGGTATTGGGTTTCATCGATTACGGTTTCCCCTGTGGGGACAAATCCGCATTTTTCCATCACCCGGCCGCTGGCCGGATTGTCCACGAAGTGTCCGGATATAATGGATTTGATATCGGTCATGCACCGGATATGCTCAATCATCAGCTCCAGCGCTTCCGTGCAAATACCTTTGTTCCAATAGGGTTTGGCTATCCAATAGCCAGCGGCTCACCGTCACGCGCCGGCAGATTGCAATTGCACGAGGGGCCATAACCCATGGCGCCGATAGCCTCCCCCGTTTCCTTTAGTTCGATTGCCCAGGTATTGGTGGCATCGTGAAAGACAGTACGGATGACCTCCAGGCTTTCTTCTATGGACTGATGGGGCGGCCAGCCGGCGCGGGGGCCCACATCGGGATCCGACGCCCACTTATACAACGCGGGAGCGTCACTGTCCCGCCAAGGCCTTAAAATAATGCGGCCTGTTTCCATCACACCGTCGTAAAACAGCTGTCCGGGAAGCCGCTTTTTCTCCTTCGCAGGGAAGGTGGCATCGAAGGCTTCAAACGCCTTCGTGTCTTCATCGGCAACGAAATAACCCTTTGGAGGACAATACGTAGCTTCTTCTATGCCATTTGCTTTGAGCCAGCCGGGTAAGAGTTCCTGAGCCAGAAAAAATGGAACCGGATCATCTTTGGGAAAGTCGTGATAATGGATGCCGAATCCGCTTGCAAGAGTGAACCCAGCGTGTCTGTAAAAGTCGATGTTCCCTTCCATGCAGAGGAAGCCGACGCCCATTTCGCGTGCCTTGTCCAGTGCAAAACTCAAAAGCTTGAGCCCGTAGCCTTTGCGCTTAAAGTCGGGATGGATGCTGATGGGGCCAAAGGTCCAGGAAGGCTTGCACGTGCCGTCCGGCAGCACCAATTTGGCCTTGGAGAACATTACGTGGCCTATTAACCGGCCATTCTCCTCCATCACGAAGTCCAATTCCGGAATAAAGTCCGGATTGTCCCTGTAACAATGAAGTACGAATGGTTCGGTGCATCCCGGTCTGTATACATTCCAAAAAGCCTCGCGCGTAAGGTTCTCAACCTCGCGGTAGTCGGCAGGGGTTTCAAGTCTGATCTTCATACCGATAAAAATGAAATGACTGTTAAAGATAACTAATTTCGCCGAACAAGATTACATTTTAAAGCTTCCCTTATTCGTTGTCAGCTACTTTTTCCAGCCACTCGTTGGAGGCACCTTCCTGCACGTCTTTGTGATATGTAAGGTGCTGGAACCATGAGTCTTTGGCTGCACCGTGCCAGTGCTTGACTTCTGCCGGAACGGCGATGACTGTGCCGGGAGTCATCTCTACGGGTTCCTTACCCCATTCCTGATACCAGCCGCGGCCGGCAACGCAGATAAGCACCTGCACCTGTCCATGATGGATGTGCCAGTTGTTGCGGCAGCCGGGTTCGAACGTTACATTCATTACGCCTCCGCCGACGTCGGCCAGATAGCTCCTGCCACTGAAAAATGCGCCGTAGGGGTTTGGTTCTCCCTTGGGCCACTTGCTGCGGAGCGTATAAGCCTGGGCATCGAGCCAGGCGGAAAGTTCATCCACCAGAGACTGGCTGTTGCCCATATTAACGGCTCCCTGTTTGTGGGCTGCGAGCTGCGGAGTAACACCTTCCAGACCGCTCAGTGCAGCTACGGTGACAATCTCGCGATCGGCGGCAGAGAGCTGGTCACCGGCGAAGATGTCCCCAAAGAGATGTGATTTCAGATAGTAGTCGTCCTGGGGACAGAATCCATAATTGAAAGGCCTTCCTGAGAGCTGTGTCTGATTCTTTACCCCAAGCTCGTAGGCTTTACGGGCATCGTCCCATTCGGCAGGACGTGTCCAGGGCTTGCCTTCCTGCCAATTGGGCTGTCTGTTCTCCAAAACCTTACTCAGCACTCCCAGTGCATTCAGCGAACGCGGAAAACCAGTGTATGCATAGAGCTGCGAGAACGCCTCCTTGAGTTCGTTGATGGTAACTCCGTTGTCAAGAGCAGTGCGCACAGCGGGCTGCAGACGGTCCAAATCACCTTGTGCCATAAGGCAGGCACACGCTGCCAATCCTTTCTGACGCTCCGTCAGCGTCTGGCCTTTAACCATTGTCATAGTCAATAATGCAAATAAAATGATAGCAATTATTTTCATTCACTTATTCCCTAATATACTTCGAATCGTTATCGGTCAAGTCCTCTTCCGCCCGGTAATAGCGCTCCGCTCTCATGGTGAGATCATATTTTTCCCGAAGTGACGATATGGTTTTCATCATGGGAGTGGCATGGTGGGCATCCAGGGCTTTCTGGCTGGCCCAGCTGTCAATGAGCAGCACGGTTTCCGGGTTATCCTTCGAAAAGAAGTAATCATACCTCAGATTCCCCTTCTCTGCCCTGATTGCATCGGCCGTACCGCTGGATTCCATCTCTTCGACGAACTTCCTTGCATTACCGTTTTCACCGGTATAATACAGGTTCATCGTGATGGGCTTATCTGTGCAACTCATCATCATAAGTACTGTCAGCAAAACAATGAATACTTTTCTCATCATAACGAAAGCGTTACAGTTATCATTCCCTGACCAGCCTTCAAGAAGGCTTTCAACTCATCCAAAGTACCATATTCCATTTTTCCTATACGGGTATAACTCCAGGAATTAGTACCATAGAACAAAACTATTTGATTGCCGCTATAAAGAATCACATCGCCGGGCCCGGTAGTAATCTGAGTGTCACTTGCAGGAAGGGAAAACCCTAAATTACCAACTTTCTCGAATCCGCCGTAATCGTTTGCTTCGTATGAGACGGGAGCCTTGCGAAGCACTTTCACAAGCTCCATCGTAGCATTATTGTCTTCAATTGCTATCGGAATGGTTTTTTCTCCGACACTGATTTTAATATGTTCTGGCATGGTCGATTGATTAACAGACGATTGATTACTAAACGAAGAAAGCCAATTCTTGATAAGCCCGTCTTTACCGCTGCGGTTGGAGTTGTTGATCCACAGGCTCTCCTCCACGAATTTACCCTCCGGAATCAGCCTCTTGGCATCGGCCACAACCGACGAGATGCCGCTGGAATAGCTGGATACGATAAGGCCGATTGTCTTCCCCGCCATCTTGCTCCCTTCCTGGAACAGATAGCTCTGCATTGGGGCGGCCATATTGCTCCACCAAAGGGGCGTGACGATGATTACAGTGTCATAGTCGGCA
>CAJOCS010000020.1:0-23530 GCA_905233655.1 uncultured Bacteroidales bacterium
GGCCTTTACGCGGGAGAACGACCTCTGGGTGGTGGATATCGCCTCCGGAGAGGAAACGCGCCTCACCTTCGACGGAGGCCCCACTGTATACAACGGATTCGCCTCCTGGGTATATTACGAAGAGATTTTCGGCCGCCCGTCCCGTTACAGGGCCTTCTGGTGGTCGCCCGACAGCCGCCGCATCGCCTTCTACCGTTTCGACGACACCCGTGTGCCCATGTTCCCCATCTATTCTCCCTTCGGCCAGGACGGAAGCCTCAGGCTCACTCGTTATCCCAAGGCAGGGGAGCACAACCCGGAGGTGAGCATCGGCTTTGTCCGTCTTGGAGAGCCGGGAATCGTCTGGGCCTCGTTCGATTCCTCCGAGGACCAGTATTTCGGCACGCCTTTCTGGGGTCCCGACAGCCGCAGTTTCTACGTTGCGAGGGAACCGCGCATCCAGAATACCCTCGACCTCTATGCCGTGAATGCCGACGACGGCTGCAAAACCGCCATCTACCACGAGGAAGTGCCCACCTGGCTCGACTGGATAGAAGGGATGCTGTTCACCGACAAGGGCCTCTATATGGTCCGCAGCTTCGAGACCTCATGGCAGCAGATATATTTCCTCTCCTACGACGGCAGCGTCCTCAGACGCCTCACCGACGGCCCCAACTGGAGAATCCATCTAATAAGGGCCGATGCGGACGGCACCGTCTACTTTACCGCCGAGCGCGATTCCCACGTGCGGCAGGCTCTCTACAAAGTTTCTTCGAAGGGAGTTGTGTCCGCCCTCACCGATACCTCCCTGGATGCAAGGGGAGTGAGTTTCTCGCCGGACGGAAAGCACTTCATAGTAACCCTTTCCTCGCTCGACACCCCGCCTCAGATATGGCTGTGCAATACTGCAAAGCCCTTCAGGAAGAATCTCATGGTTGAGGCGGAACCCCGTCCGGAGGGAGTTACGGGCGAGATTGTCACAATTGTGAACGATGGCCTCGAACTTCCCGGAATCATCTATTATCCGGCCGATTTCGACCCTACGAAGAAGTACCCGGTGCACGTGGACATCTACGGCGGTCCCGACAATCCTCTGGTGCGCGACCGCTGGGTGTCGCCGTCCCGTTATGAATGGTATCTGGAGAACGGAATCATAGAGCTCATAGCCGACTGCCGCGCTGCCGGACACAACGGCCGCGAGGGGATGGACCAGGTCTACAAACACCTGAACACCGTAGAGCTCACCGATTTCGTGGCATGGGCGAGATATCTTCAGGGCCTTCCGTACGTCAAGGCCGACAAGATAGGTGTCGAGGGGTTCTCCTTCGGCGGGACCATGACCACCATGCTCGTTCTCACCGCTCCCGAATACTTCCATTACGGCATAGCCGGAGGCGGAGTCTACGACTGGATGCTCTACGATTCCCATTACACCGAGCGCTTCATGTCCACGCCCCAGGATAACCCGGACGGATACGAAGGCTCAAAGGTGCTTGACTACGTTTCCAACTATAAGGTTACGTATGAAAACAACGACGGTTCCGTGATGCTTAAACTCACACACGGAACCGGCGATGACAATGTTCATTTCCAGCAGACTCTGCAGCTTGTTGACGCTCTCCAGCGTCAGGGCTCATGTTTCGAATTCATGGCATATCCCGACGGTATGCACGGATACAGGGGAGAGCAGGCATACCATTTCGCAATGGCCAACGCCGCATTCTGGCTGCAGTATCTTTTCGATTAGTCTATGGAAGCGTCCGGACGGTATTCCAGGATATCCCCGGGCTCGCATTCAAGTGCACGGCAGATTGAATCCAGGGTGGAAATCTTTACCGCCTTGGCCTTGCCGCATTTGAGGATGGACAGGTTGGCCGGGGTGATACCCACCTTGTCCGCCAGCTCGCCGGAGGACATTTTCCGGCGGGCCAGCATGACATCGATGTTTATTACAATGGCCATAATACCTTACTTTTCAGGAGTTTCGGCTGCGGCGCTCTGGTCGTCAACCTTGTTGCCTTTGAGGTAGGAGGGGAGTTCCATTCCGGCCATCTTGAAGAGGTCTTCAAGCGGAGGTACGGACTTCATCATCCCGGAGATGAAATTGGAAGTGGCGGTTTTGCCGTCGGAACCGTTGCCGGTATCCCATACGGTTACCTTGTCGATGTTGATGCCCTTGACGGCCTCTACCTGAGTCTTTACGAGCTCGGGGAGTTTGTCGGCAATCATCATCAGGACAGCCTTCTGGGCATCGCCCTCGGCGGCGCCCACGAGCTGCTGGAAACCGCTTGCCTGCTTGCTCAGGATTTCGAGGATACCGCGGGCCTGGGCGTCCATCTTGGCGTAGATAGCGTCGGCTTCACCCTTTGCCTTGCGGCGGATCTGTTCGGCTTCGGCCTCGGCCTCGATGATTTTCTTCTCCTTGTCGATTTCGGCTGCAACCACGATGTTGGCCTTCTGGGTGGCCTGTTCACGTTCTGCACGTGCGAGCTCGGCGTCGCGTTCACTCTGGTAGGCTTCTTCCAGAGCCTTTGCGGCCTGGACCTTTTCTGCGGCTACGGCAACGCGGTCGGCCTCAGCGGTCTTCTGACGGCGCAGGGCGTCGGAATTGGCAATCTCAATCTTGGCGGTGTTCTCACCCTTTACAGCATCGGCGTCGGCGGCGGCCACGTTCACACGGGTGTCCTTGTCGGCCATGGCCTTACCGGTTTCACCGTAACGGTTCTGCTCTGCAACGCTCTTCTTCGCATCGTTGATGGCCTTTGCGGCGGCTTCCTTACCCAGAGCCTCGATGTAGCCGGATTCGTCACGGATATCGGTCACGTTCACGTTGATGAGCTTCAGGCCGATCTTGCGGAGCTCGGCTTCCACGTTGGTGGAGACGTTTGCGAGGAACTTGTCACGGTCGGCGTTGATTTCCTCGATGTCCATGGTGGCAATCACAAGACGGAGCTGGCCGAAGAGGATATCGGTGGCGATGTTCTGGATGCTGTCGATGGACAGGCCAAGCAGACGCTCGGCGGCGTTTGTCATATTCTCGGGCTCGGTGCTGATACCAACGGTGAAGCGGCAGGGAACGTCCACGCGGATGTTCTGCTTCGACAGGGCGTTGGTAAGGTTGCACTCGATGGAGATGGGCTTGAGGTCCAGGAAGGCGTAATCCTGGAAGACGGGCCAGATGAAGGCTGCGCCGCCATGGATGCAGCGTGCCGAGGAGATGGAACCGGAAGCGTTCTTGCCGGTTTTACCGTAGATGACAAGTATCTTGTCGGAAGGGCAGCGGCGATAGCGCTTGAGTATGGCCGCCAGGGTCACGAAGACCACGGCCACGATGATGAGGATAAGATAGAGGTTGTTCATATTATACGGTGTAAGTTGTTGTTTCTTCGACCAGCATTGTATTGGAATTCACCACTTCCACCACGCGGATGGAGGTGCCGGTAGGGAGGGGCTTGTCGCTTTCGCATACGGCGTTGTATTCCCTCACGGCACCGGCGATGGTAATCTGTACCTTGCCTTCTCCGCTGCGGTTCGCAGGAATGGTGAGATAGACCTTACCTTCACAGCCGACAGCGGACTTGTGGACATTGATGTTTCCGCTCTGCTGCATTCCGGCGAGCCATTTGAACATCCACATCACGAGGGCCACGAGGGCGATGCCTATGAGTACTGCAACGACGATGCGCAGTGCCACGTTGGGAATGCTTTCCTCCAGAAGGATGGCGCTCCAGCCGAAGCCGAGGCAGAAATTCACAAAGTTGCGGAAGGTGTAGAGATTGGAGCCTCCGTCGATGTTCGAGAGGTCGGCACCGTCCATCGAGGTATCCACGTCCACGTCGAAATTCGAGTCGGCGTCGGCACCAACGAAGGTCATGATGCTCTGGATTACGAACACCAGGGTTGCTGCAAGAGAGATGCCCCAGAGGATTTTCATAAGGACGCTGAGGCTGGCCCACCAAGTTGCAATCATAGCTTAATTCGTTAAAAGTTTCTGCAAAGATAATAAAAAATTATTGTAACGCAATAAAAATTTAAAAAAATTGCAGATTTTTTATTGCCAGTCGAAGAAAATGGCCTCAGGAAGCGCCATGGTGGCAGGATAGGTGTTGCCTGCAAGCCAGCTGAGATAGCGCACGATATAGGGCATCTGTACGAGAGGGGTCTTCTTGTCCTTGTCTTTGCCAAGCAGGGAGCGCAGGCTGAATTCTTCCACCTCGGGATAGCTCACCACGCTGAACTTGTCGAGCCCCGCTTCCTTCGCTACATATAATATAGCGTCCATAAGTGTGCCGATTTCGTCGGCAAGACCATTCTGGATGGCGTCGACGCCGGACCAGACGCGGCCCTGAGCCAGGGAATCGACCACTGCCACCTCCATGCCGCGGTTTTCGGCGACCAGGGAGACGAAGTTCTCATAGATGCTGTCGATGTGCCTCTGATACCATTCGAGCTCTTCGTCGGTGAGGGGGTCAATCCCGGAAAGCATGCCGCTGTGGCTGTTCGTACCAATGGTGACCATATTCACATGGAGATTCTTGCGGAGGGCATTTCCGATTGCCGGAACCGTCCCGAACACGCCGATGCTGCCGGTAAGGGTGCTGTTGGAGCAGAAAATCCTCGATGCCGACGATGAAATCCAGTATCCGCCCGAAGCGGCGTAGTTGCCGTAGCTTGCAACTACGGGTTTCTCCTGCTGGAGCATCAGGATCTCGCGGCGGATGAGGTCGGAGGCGGTTACTTCGCCGCCGGGGGAGTTCACCCTGAACACCACGGCCTTGACGGATTCATGCGTACTTCCGCAATGGTGCGTGCCATGGCATCACCTCCGATGTCGGAGCCGTCGCCGATGGTCCCGTCGGCATAGATAACTGCAATCTTGTTGCGGTTCCTGCTGTTGCGAAGGTTGTAGGTGGCGGGGGTAACTGCCTTGATGTCGGACAGTTCGTCGGCCTTGAAGAGCGAGCACATGAATTCTTCCACCTGGTCGCGGTACATCAGGGTATCGACCAGACCGGCGGCCTTCCAGGACTGGGCGTCGTCGAGAGCCAGGGTCTCGGCAAGACGGTTCAGGCAGCAGGGGCGCAGGCCGCGTCCTTCGGCGATGGCCTGGAGGCGGGACTGCCAGATGGTGTTCAGCAGGCGCTCATACTGTTCGCGGTTGGCGGGGGAGAAGTCGTTGCGGATGTACATTTCTCCGGCGCTCTTGTACTGGCCGTGACGGATGAGCTGGATGTCGAGTCCGAGGGTGTCCAGAAGGTCCTTGATGAAATACTGGGAAGTGCCCACTCCGAGGAACTGTCCGGTTCCCGAGGGGTTCAGGATCACATAGTCCGCTGCCGATGCCAGGTAGCAGGCCTCCACGCTCATGTTCTTTGCATAGGCCACTACAGGTTTGCCGCTCTCCTTGAAGCGGAGTATCATGGTGCGTATTTCTTCGGTGGTGGCCCTGCCGGCGCTCAGATTGTCCGGTTTCATGAATATCATAGCGATTGCCGGGTCGTTTGCCGCCGACGCCAGCACTGCCTCAAGGTTCAGAAGGGAAGTGTTCCTGGTGGTGTTAAGGCCTCCCAGGCCGAGTGTGAGATTGCCTCCTTCCCGTTCAGCTACGGGGGAACTGAAATCGAGGTGAAGGACTTTTCCCTTGAGGGTAGCGGTGGGCATCTCGCCTGCAAAGGCGCTGCCCATTGCCACGAAGACCGTGGCAAGAGTCATAAGAATTCGTTTCATTACTATTTAATTATGTTCAAAATAATCCGTCAGTTTCGCAATAATCTCATTCAGCTTGTCGCAGGTTTCCAGCGGGAAACCGAAGGATGCTGCATGATAGCTGCCCTGGTCGTAGAGAACTGCGGCCGTGATATGGTTCGAGCGGTATCTCATCAAAGCTTGTGCCTGATCGGAGGCCGGAGCTATTCCGTCGGGATTTTCTACACGGTAAATCAAATCCGAATAGGTATTGTTGTAGTGAACCGGGGGCAGCTGGAGGGGTGACTGGGGGAAGGGCGTGACACTTCCGGAACGGTCTCCGAAATTGGTAACCCACTTGTAGCCAAGGACCTGCTGGATGAAATCCCTGTCTTCAGATGATGGCCGGACCACAGACGGATATACACCGTCCCATATGTCGGTGGCGATGTAGGCGCCGGAAACGATAATGTCACCTCCGTTGTCGGTAAAGCGGCGTATGGCGGCCTTCATCCCGTCGGGGAACACCCGGTAGCGGTCCGGGACGCGTCCTGAGCCCATGCGGGTTCCGAGCTGTTTGCCGCACACAAGGTCCATAACGCTTGCGTCCGCGCTCCCGTCGAAGGCCGATGCAGAGCTGGATTCCACGCTGTAGCCTGCATTCAGGAACGCCCTTGCATGCAGGGAAACGAAATCGAAGCTGTTGCCGGCTATCCTGCTCCCGGCATGGTCTACATAGGAGCCACCGAAGCCGGGGTTGTCGTCGTCGGTCCACTCGCACAGACGGTTGAACTGGTTCACTTCACCGGCGAAGAGAATGTCCTCTCCCCAGGGTACGCCGCTGTCAACGTTGTCCGTGAATCCGGCATAAGTAGGCGTGTCGAACCAGCAAGGGGCCGACACTCTGGTGAAATTGTTCACCACTATGGCCTTCTTGCGCCCCGCTATTCCGGCGCAGAGCACCTCCGAAGGGAAACTCTTGCCGCCTTTGTTGGCCGCAACCACTTTGAAACTGTAAAGATGTCCGGGATTCATCTGGATAGTGCAGCAGGTGTCGCTCACGCTCACGCCGGTATCGAATTCGCCGTCATCTATGCGCGTATACACAATATAAGTCTCCGCGCGTGCGGTCGGTTCCGCAGGGTCGTCGGTCGGGTGCCATGAGAGGCGTGCTGAACGTTCGCCCAGGCGAACCCTGAAATCCTTGGGCGGGAGCGGCTGAACCGAATAGCGGACTCCGTAGCGGGCGCTAAGGTATTTCAGTATCCCCTTGTAAACGGCCCTGGAGGCGGTAAAGCGGAAGGCAGGGTCCAAGCCGTAGCGCATGTCGGCGAAATTCTGGTGCGAGAGCAGCTCCAGAAGCATTCCCGGGACTCCCGTAGTGCGCGATTCGCTGTAGGAACGGTCCCAGAGCTGACGCCTTGTCCACTGAGGTTCGAAGCCGCGCCGGATATCGTCCACCAGTTGAGTCTGCACAAAGTCGCACAGCATGCGGCCGTTCAGGCGACTTTCACCGTCGGGGTACTGGTCGGAGCCGTCGGCAAGGAGGGTGTAGATGGCAAGGGTGCCCACGATGGAGTCGTTCGGGGTTACTCCTGCATCGCTGTGGAATGCGAACGACAAATCTATGGGAATCTTTCTTCCCCGTTTGTCGGGGTTAACCCTTGAGCCGCCGGTGAGTTCCTGGACCCATCGGCCACGGCCGGCGAAATCGCGGGTGTAGTCGTCGTCCCAGTCGGAGAAAAGAGACATGGGAAAACCGCCGTAGAGCATGCTGTAGAGGGCTCCTTCCGTGTAGCAGGGGAGTCCCGAAGTGCCGGTGCCGCTCTCCCTTTCGATTTTACCCATGCCGCCTCCGAAGCGCACGGCGTCGGCCGTAACCACTCCGGTGGAGTTGCTAAGGTTGGAGAGTTCCACATAACCGTCATTGCCCTTGTCGAAAGAATATGTGCCGATGTAAACCCACATTCCGCCGCCCATGCGCTGGTTCACCTGAACGAGGGTTTCGCCGCCCCGGTGATGGACGGTGTAACGGGCGTCGTTGGTACTGTTGTGAAGGCTCTTGTAGGCTACGTACACGGCGTATTCGCCTTTTTCCGGAATGTCCGGAGTCCATCTTGCGGTGGCCTTGCGGTGAGGATCCGTGGTGGAGGGCGGCGCTGTGCTGGCTTTTCTGGCCGAGCCCATGCTGAAGATGTCTTCGCTGCCGTTATAGACGCGCTTGACGTCGGCAAAACCGGTCCCGGCATCGGTCCAGTTTCCGCTTTCCCGGTATGTGCCGCTCCGGCGCACGGTGTCGTTTGCTGCGCGGTGGAAGGAAGCGTCGTTGTCGCAGACCGCTTCGTTAATCTGGGTATCCCTTTCACGGGGAGTCAGGACCACGGCTCCGGCGTTTTCCAGCATGGGAATGAGGAACTGGAGCACGAAACTCTGGGTAAATAGATCCTCCACCGTGCGGTGGGTTGCCGCTCTCTGCCATTCCCAGCGCCCGGTACGGTTCTCCCAGTAGCGGCCATGGCTCTGCCAGAGTGCGATATGGCGGCCGCTAAGGCCCTGCTGCCAGGTTTCGCCGAATGAGACCAGAGGCCTCGACGCCGCCGGTGCGCTCACCCTGAACGGATTGTCCGCCGGGCGGCCGTTGTTGCCGGCGCTGGGCATCGCGTAGCTTTCCAGATTGTTGTTTTTGACGTATATGGTTCCGACCGAACAGTTGCGGTAGGAGGTGTTGAATACGTTCTTGAGGGTGGTTCGGAACCACTCGATGTCTTCCGCTCTCCAGGGGTAGTCTCCGAGTTCCTGCGTAAAGTAGAAGTCCAGGATATCCCCGCTCCGCAATATCTTCTGAATCCTTGGTTTGTTGCTGTGCATGCCCATATGGCGCTCCAGCCTTGCAATCAGGGAATCCGCCGGGGTTCTGAAATCCGAAGTGCGAACGGATGTCTGCGCTCCCGCCAAGAGCGGCAGGAGCAACGCCAGAAAGCTTGCGAAACTAATTTTCCGAAGGGACGGCCTCATTCTTCTTATGTTGTTTTCTTAGGTCTATATACAGTATCAGCAGGGAGCTCAGCGCAAGGGCGATAAAGTCTGCGAGGAAATCCCTTGCATCTCCGCTGCGGTAGGTGGTGAGCTTTGCCTGGCCGATTTCGGTAATCACGGCCAGCAGGCAGCCTGCTATGAATGTCGCGCCCACGAAGATGAAACTTGTGCGGGCGGTCTCGGTATATTTGTCAAAAGCCAGGAACGCCAGCACCGGGAAGGGGAAGAACATGCAGAAGTGCACAATCTTGTCGGTGGGGATGCCGAAGAAACTTAAGTCCACGGAAGGGGCGCTGCTGAAGTTGCCGAAACACAGGAGTGCCACGGCTGCAAGGTACGTGTAGAAAATCACGCGGAACAGTATGGACTGCCTCCGGGTCATTTGAGAATAAGCTCGCCAAAGAACTCGGGACGGTGGAAATCCGGATTGGGCGTTCCCACAGGCGCCCAGCTCAAGAAGTGGGGATGGGCCGTTTTGTCTCCGCACTTGTAGAAATTGGCGCGAAGCTTTTCCGGAAGGTTTTCAGGATCCACGCCAATGAGCTCGAAGGGAATCACCAGGCTTACCCTCCAGTTCCATATACCGCCCTTGAAGTCCATGCCTTTCTGGAAGTCGGCGGTGCGGAGGATGCGCCTCATCTCCCTCAGGGGACGTTTTACGCGGTTGTCGCGCGAAGCACCGCTGGCTGCGAGCACCTTGCCCAGAGGGTTCACCTCGAAATTATAGTACACATCTCCCTTCGGGTCCTGGATGAACACTTCCACGCAGCTGTCTTCCCACTGGGTGCCGTTGTCACGGGTGTTCCGGGCCCTGAGGTCAAGGCCGCTCACGCGGAAATCCACCACCAGCGACTCCTCTGTGCGGGCAATCCGTCCGCCGCAGAGGGGAGCATAGGGAAACTGCTCGGGCCAGTTCACATTGTCCACAAAAAAACGGGCTCCGCAGCATTCCAGTGCGGTATCCATGTCCTGCTCCTCGAAGGAGGCAAGAGGTACGTTCAGGCGTTTTATCATAGTGCTTGCATTTCGTAAAGTTTCTTGTAATGGCCTCCGAGGGCGATCAGCTCGTCGTGGGTGCCGCGTTCCACAATCCGGCCTTCGCTCATTACCACAATCTCGTCGGCGTTCTTGATGGTGGAAAGCCGGTGGGCGATGGCGATGGTGGTGCGGGTAGACATCAGACGGTCCAGGGCGTCCTGAACCAGGCGCTCCGACTCGGTGTCGAGCGAAGCGGTGGCCTCGTCCAGAATCAGGATGGGAGGGTTCTTGAGGATGGCGCGCGCAATGGAAAGCCTCTGCCGCTGGCCGCCGGAAAGCTTCTGTCCGCGGTCTCCGATATTGGTCTGGTAGCCCTCGGGCTTCTCCATTATGAATTCGTGTGCGTTGGCAATCTTCGCCGCCGTAATTACTTCCTCTTCGCTTGCGTTTTCCACGCCGAAGGCGATATTGTTGTAGATGGAGTCGTTGAACAGAATGGGCTCCTGGTTCACTATTCCCATAAGGCCGCGGAGGTCCTTCACCGCCACTTCCCGGATATCCTTGCCGTCTATTAGTATGCTGCCCTCCGTTACGTCCCAGAAGCGGGGGATAAGGTCACTATCGCTATCATCTTTCCGCGGGGTATCTCCAGGTTTACGTTGTCCAGTATCCGGCGGGAGGAGTCGTAGGAAAAGCTGACGTTGCGGATGCTGATTCCCTCTTTGAATTCCTTCAGCTCCAGGGGCTTCTCGGGGTCTTTGATGGGATTGCCGGCTTCCAGGATGCGGTTTATGCGTTCCATCGAAGCAAGACCCTTGGGAATGCCGTAGGTTGCCTTCGAGAGTTCCTTTATGGGGGCTATCACGGAATAGAGGATTACCATGAAGAAGATGAACTGCGAGGCGTCCATGAACTGGCCGCCGAAAAAGCTTTCGCCCCTCACTATCATGGAACCGCCGAACAGCAGCACTATCACAATCATCACCGTTCCGAGGAATTCGCTCACGGGATGGGCGGTGGCCTGCCTCAGGTTCACCCTGGAAATCTTCCGGCGCATGGCTTCGGTGATGGCTTCGAAACGGGAGCCCATTTTCTTCTCGGCATTGAAGGCTTTTACCACACGGAGGCCGCCGAGGGTTTCCTCCACCTGCGACATGGTGTCGCTCCAAAGCAACTGGGCTTCAAGCGATTTGCGTTTCAGCTGCTTGCCTATCACGCCCATTATCCACACGAAGCCGGGAACGAAAAGAAGGGTGAACAGCATCATTTCGGGGCTTATCCACACCAGGATTCCGAAGTAAATGAGAATCAGGATGGGGTCCTTGATGAGCATGTCGATGGAGGCCGTGATGGAACTCTCCACCTCGTTGACGTCTCCGCTCATGCGGGCGATTATGTCGCCCTTGCGCTCCTCAGAGAAAAAGCCGATGGGAAGTGAGAGAATCTTGCGGTAGATGCGTCCGCGGATATCCTTGACGATACCCGTCCGAATGGGGACCATAACAGCGGTGGAACCGAAATAGCAGGCGGTCTTGAGGGCGGTGAACAGAATCATTACTGCGCTAAGCAGAAGCAGGGTGTTCATTACGCCGTGCCTTGCCGAGAAATCCGAAACCGCCCAGTAGAAGTTGTTTATGAGTTTGTCCTTGAACCCTGCGGCGTCGCTGCTCCAGGAGATGAATTCGTAGACTTTGTCGTTCACCCTGAAGAGGATGTTCAGAAGGGGAACGATAACCGCAAAGGAGAATATGTTGAAAACGGCCGACAGTATGTTCAGCACCACTGCGCCACCGAGGTATCTTTTATAGGGCAGGGCGTACTGCCTCATCATTTTCAGAAAATCTCTCATCGACTTGCCTGTTCTTGAGTTTCCTTAAAGAGAAACTCATTTTCCTAATCTACAAATTTAACTACTATTTATTATCTTTGCAAAAAATAGACCGCCTATGTTCGCCATTTTACTCCCCCGTGGAGCCGACCATCATCTGATGGGCGCCCTCCAGCTCCAGCGCAAAGCCGAGTTCCGTGTTTATGTCCCTGAAGGAGACAGCAGTGCCGTCGAGTATGAGGGCCGTCTCACCGTGGTGAAAGGCAGCCTGGCCGATGTTGCCGAACCCTGGACCGTGGTAATGGAGACAGGCGCCCTTCCGGGACGCGACTTCCTTCGCCGCGCCCGCCGCTGCATCGAGGCCCACAAGGGCTATGACGTGTTTCACGTGAATACGGAGGGGGATAAAAAGTACAGGCTCTCGACCACCGTTTCCAAGCTTTTCAAGGATGTCATGAGAGGGGAGAGGACAGCGCCCCTCGCCGCCTTTGTCATCCGTACGGAAGTTTTAAGGAAAAACCTCGTTGAGGAAGCCCCAGGCGTGGTTCTTCCCTTTGCAACCATACTCGCATGCGCAGGCGGAAAGGGCATCAGGACCATCCGCTGGGAGAGGCTCTCATGGAAGGCTCCGGCGCCGGCTCTAGGCCCAGACGCCCAGGAAAGGGAAATCCGCAGCGCCCTGTCGCTGCTTCACTGGAGCGAAGGCTTTTTCACGGAGGAGTATCCCCTCTCAACCGGCGAGACTCTTGAACTGATTGCCAAAACCCTCGCCCGCCTATATCCGAGCTACCCCAAGGACGACCTCAAGGAGATGTTCCGCGAATTCAGGACGGCCGACGGAGCCCTTCGGCGTGTGAGAGCGGCGAACGCGTTGTCATCGGCAATAAAGGAGCGCGAGAAGGAGCTACAATAGCTTTGCGATATACTTGAAAATGACCAGCACCCTTGAACGAAGCACATCGAAGTCGAGGGTGCTGCATTTGTCGTAGGGCTTATTGTTGTTCATGGTGATGCCGGAAGTGAACATCACTGCGGGTACTCCTGCTTCCAGGAAAGGCCTCTGGTCGCTTATGCTGCGGTAGAACAGGTTCGTGAAATCCCGGCTGCCGTAGTAGTCGAAGCCCAGGTCCAGCCCCGTGCCCCGGTTGGCTGCGACAAGGGTGCTGCGATTGCCGTCGGAGGGGTCCGAGAGCATGATTAGATAGTCCGGACGGCCGCGGTGAACGGGAGCGTCGGTGCTTCCGAGCTGGTCCAGGTTCACCACCATCGAAATGTCGTCCCGGCCGATGGGACTGCCCGTGGAAGGGTCCGTAAGGCGGTCTTCGCGTATGCTGTCCCAAAGGGCCCTCGCGCCGCCCAGCCCCTGCTCCTTGGCATCCAGGCCCACGAAAATGAGACTCTTCGAATAGCTTTTCCCAACCTCTTTCATCCGGGCGAACATCTCGCTCACGGCGAGCATGGCGGCAACTCCGGAAGCGTTTGCATCGGCCCCGGGGTAGAAGGTGCCGTCGAGCGTGCCCAGATTGTCGAAGTGGGCCATCACTATCACGTATTTACGATTGCTGCCGCTGCCCGGGAGTATTCCGGCGACATTGTGCCCGACCCTGCCCGAGACGGTCCTGAAAGGGTGGAACCAGCTGTCTCCGAGCGGCACGAGCCCCTGGGCACGGAAACTCGCCGCAAGCCACCATTTTATTCTCTGGGAACCGGGTGTGGCGGTGCTGCGCCCTCCCACTGAAGGATGGCTCAGAAATTCCACCTGGTCGTGCAGGCGCGAGGCCGTCAGGACCTGTTCGGCATTGACTTCGCTGATGACAATTCCGCCGTGCCTGTGGCCCTGTGCCCCGGCGACGGCTGCACCCGCGAGAAGTGCGGATATCAAAAGAAAAATCCTTATCTTTGTCATCTGTGGCGCGAAATTAGTTAATAAAGCGGGCAAATAAAAATTTTTTTGATGAAAAGCTTAAGGATACTGGTCCTGGCGCTGCTCCTTTCGGCCCCCGCGGCCATGGCGCAGTACGACAAGGACGTATTCTCCTTCCGGGGGAGGCTCGCTCTCCAGGAGGGCCGCCTGTCGGACGCCCTTACCCAGTTCAATATCCTTGCCCAGATAGATACCACCGACCACTGGACCTTCTTCTACCGTGGAATAGTCAAGTACAACCTGGGCGACATCCGCGGCGCCAAGGCCGATTTCGACACCTCGGTGCGCCTGAATCCCATATTCACTTCCGGCTACCACTACCGCGCAATTGCGGAGAGCCGTGGCGGAGATTACGACGCCGCCCTGGAAGACCTCCAGATGGCCATTTCCCTTCGCCCCGGCCTTAGCGGCCTGTATTTCACGCGAGGTGTGACTTTTTTCCTGAGCCAGCAGTTCCAGGAGGCCGTTTCCGACTTCGACATCTGAACAGGGGCGCGTCCTACCTCTTTATGGGAGACACCCTGCGGGCTATGACCGACTACGACAAGGCCATCCAGCTGGACCGTTTCGAGCCCGAAGGCTACATCCGCCGCGGGCGCCTTCTGGCCGCGAGGGGAGACATGGACGCGGCTCTTTCCGACCTTAACCGCGCAATTCAGCTCGACAGCACCAATACTCTGGCCTATTTCAACCGCGCCATCCTGAATGCCGAATCCGACCGGGTGAGGGAAGCGATGGCCGACCTCGACAAAGTCCTCCAGTACGAACCCGGCAACGCCCTCACTCTCTACAACCGCAGCCTCCTGAGCGCGCAGCTGGGCGATTTCGAATCGGCCCTTGCCGACATGGACCGCGTGATAAGCATCAATCCCTCGAATGTGCTGGCCTATTTCAACCGCGCCGGCTTTTTCGTGAGCATGGAACGCTGGGACGACGCCCTTGCCGACTACAACAAGGCCATCGAACTTTTCCCGGACTTTGCCAAGGCCTATATGAACCGCTCCTGGGTAGAGCTCCAGATGGGAATGCGAAGGGCTTCCAGGGAGGATTACCTCACAGCCCAGAGAAAGGTCGCGGAGTACCACGCATCGTCGGTAGAAGGGGCTGAGTTCGCCGACACTACCCGGCGTTTCAACGCCCTGCTGGCATTGGATGCCGATTTCGCACGTCACGGTTTCAACAATGAGATGCTCCAGTACAGGGATGTTGACATAAACCTCAAGCCGCTGTACAAATTCATACTCACCGACACCAGGGACGCCACCAACTACGCCCTCCGTCACCGCTATGAGAATCCTCTGCTGGAGCAGTTCCTCGATAACATGCCCGTTCCGGTGGCGATAGTGCCCGTCGGAACCGCCTCGGAGGCTCCGGATTCGCTTGTGCTCCCCGTGAATCTCTCTCCCGGCATGCGCAGTTTCCTCCAGGCGCTTGCCGACGTGGAGGCACATCATTACACCGCAGCGCTTGAGCACTACGACAGGGCTTCATCGGCCTCAGTCGCCGACGACACCTACGCTCGCTTCTACCGTGGTTTCTACCTTATGAACAGGGCTGTGCTACGGGCCGAAATGATAGATTTCATAGCTTCATTCGAATCCAATGTCCAGACTCTCACCATGGACGACCGCGGTTCCGTCCGCGCCCGGGTGAGGGAACAGGTGTCCCGCCAGTACGACTATTCCCAGGCCGTGGAGGATATGGAAGCCGCTGCGGAGGCGCTTCCGGGCATTCCTTACATCCACTTCAACCTTGCGAATCTGTACTGCCTCTCGTCACGTCTTGTGGAAGCGATAGACGAGTACGAGAAGGCCATCCGCCTCTATCCCTGGATGGGTGAAGCCTATTTCAACAGGGGCCTTGTGCTGATTTATCTGAAGGACAAGGAGAAGGGCTGCATAGACCTTTCACGCGCCGGCGAACTTGGCGTCGGAGACGCCTACAGCGTTATTTCCCGTTACTGTGACGAGGACTCCGGCCTGTAGGTGGTGAGCCATCGGCCCCGTGCAAGGCGAATCAGGAAGATGGTGCCGCGGAAGTTCAGTTCCACTGCCATGCAAATCCAGAATCCCACCAGACCGTAGATGCGGGTTATGAATATGGCCGGGATAATTCGCACAATCCACATCGAACCGAAGTTCATTACGCTCGGCCACTTTGTATCGCCGGCTCCCACGAATGCGCCGTATACGACCAGTGCCGCCGCATAGCCGAGTTCCGCGAAGGCTTCTATCCTCAGCACACTTGCTCCGAGTTCGATTACCGGAGTGTCTGGCGACATGAGCCCCATCATCTGGGGTGCGAAAATGTACATCAGCACAGCCAGCAGGCCCATAACCGTCATGCCCATGAAGGTGGTTATCCACGCAAAACGCTGTGCAAGCTCTTTGCGCCTTGCCCCTATCGACTGCCCCACGAGGGTGGTGGCGGCGTCGGCTATGCCCACTCCGGGCATGTAGCAGAGGCTCTCGACCGTGATTGCAAAGGAATTGGCCGCAATGGCCACGGTCCCGAGCGGAGCCACAATCACCGTGGCCGCAATGTATCCGCCCCTCATCAGGACGTTCTGCAGGGCCATGGGGCCGCTGATGTCCAGGGCCCTTTTCACCACAGGTCCAGTGGGCCGGAAACTGCCTCTTTCGGATGTGAGCCTGAGCTCTTTGGAGCCGAAGGCCAGGAAGGAGAACATCGCAATTCCGGTAATGAGTTCCGCCAGTCCGCTGCCGATTGCGGCTCCCGTAACGCCCATATCCAGGACATAGATGAAAAGGTAGTTGAATCCCACGTCCAGAATGCACATCCCTATGCTCAGCAGACTCGGAACCTTCATGTTCCCGCTTGCCTGAAGCATCGTGGCGCAGAGCCAGTCCAGCAGCATCGCCGGCATGAAAAGAGAGCAGATGAGGAAATAGTTCGAGGCATCGCCGGCAATGTCGTCTCCGCCTCCGAGCCAGTGAGGAAGTGGCCTCGACACGGCAAGGCCTATGAGAGCTATCAGCACGCTGAAAGCCAGCGCGCAGACGAGACCCTGACGTAGCACGTCGCGGGCGCCGCGGAAATCGTTCGCCCCGATCCGGTGCGCTACCTGCACACTGAATCCGCTCGTCGCGGCCATGCAGAAGCCTCCCAGCAGCCACAGGCAGGTGGATACCAGGCCGATGGACGCTCCGGCTTCCGCCCCCAGGTGACCCACCATGGAAGTGTCGATATACTGCATCATCACGGAAGACAGCTGGGCGAGGATGGCAGGGTAGCTGAGCATCATGCTCAGTTTAATCTGCTGCCCCAGGCCGAGGTGTCCTCCGGAACGAATCCGTTCCAGCAGTATATCTTTGGAATTCAAGCGTTTAGTCTTTGAAACAGTTCATCACGGAAGAGGGACGGCCGTCGGAGGTGAAGGCGCCCTGGTCGTAGGCGTTCCAGCCGTAGGTCTGGTAAATGGATGGCTTCCACCAGCCGTAAACCTCAGGCTCCCAGTAGAAAACACCGGCGCATTTGCTGCCAAGCGCCTTCGCTCCCTTCATGAAGTTGGAGAGAACCTCAGCTGCGGCTGCCTCGTTGGAATTGGTCTTTACCCCGACTTCTGAAATCATTACCGGGACCTTGAATTCTGCGTTCAGCGCTATAATTGAATTCAGGGCCTTGGTGTTGTACTCCGTGGCGGTGTATTTGGACTCGGCCTGGGGATAGTGGGAGAGGGCAATCATGTCGAACTGGCCGCCGCGGGACTGGAGCTCGCGGAACCACCAGGCATTGTCGTCGTAGGCGTTGGGAAGATGAGGCATCACCTTCGCCTCGGGGAAAACGGCCTTGGCTGCGCCGTATCCGGCCCTGTAGAGCCTTGCGAAGCCGTCCCAGCCGCCAGCACCGCTGCCGTAGAGCTGTCCGGTGGGGTAAAGCATTCCGGCCCTGGTCTCATTTCCTATCTGAATCCAGGCGGGCTTCACTCCCGCATCCTTCAGGGCCTGCAGCACCTCGGTGGTATGGTCAGCAACATGGGCGGCCATTTTGTCGAGGTCGCCTGTGTCGGCCTTCCATGCATCGGGAACGGTCTGGCGCGAGGGGTCGGCGAAAAAGTCGCTGTAATGGAAATCTATCATAACCGGCAGACCGGCCTGAGTGGCGCTCTTTGCGAGTGCGACCACATCGTTTTTCCCGCTCCATCCGTTGGCGGGATTCACCCAGACTCTCAGACGTATTGCATTCACACCCACGTCTTTGAGCACTTCCATCAAATCGGCCACCGTGCCGTCCTGCTTGCGGAACTGTTTGCCGTTGGCCTTCATTTCGCTGGACCAGCTTACGTCGGCACCCTTCGCAAAGCTGGGGACTGTGACGTTAACGCTTTCCGAATTGTTTTTCTTGCATGCCAGGGCCAGTGCCGCTACGGCTGCGATGATTAGGATTCTTCCGGTTTTCATTGCTATTGTTCTTTAGGTGGCGGAACGCTGCCGCCGTCAATCATTTCTCTTAAAACCCGGGTATAGGCGCTTTTTCCGGGCCCCATGGCAGCTGAAAGTTCATCAAGGGTATATTCTCCGCCACGCGACTCAATCCATTTGCGCAGTTGCTCCTGTGTCTTTTCGGCGTCGGCCTTTCCTTCCCGGCAAAGGTCGCAGCGCCCGCAGGGAGCCGTTTCTTCCTGGCCGAAGTATTTCAGCAGGAAGGCCGTGCGGCAGCCCTCGTCCATCTGCACATATTCCTGCATGGTCTGAACCCTTTCGCCGTAGGTGCTCCGGAGCAGCCTGTAGCGCTCTGGCGACACTTTCACGTTCCCGGGGTAGAGGCGGTCGTGGATGATATAGAGGACGTTGGCGTGGTCCTCGGGGATGTATTTCACCACATGGTTCACTCCCAGAAGGTAGAGCATCTGGCGAAGGCGCTCCCGGCTCATTCCGCACCTCGAGGCCACATACTCCTCGTCGATTGGAGTGGCGAAGGAGAAGATGCCCGTGTAGGTGCGCATAAGCGTCTCCAGGATGAGTGGCATGGACGGGTCCGGAAGGTCGATGTTGTAGAGCTCCGTTCGGTCTACGCTTATCTTTATCCTGGTCTGTATGTCCATGTCCTCGCTGAGGGTCCAGTGTCCTTCGCGCTCGAGATACTTGACAGCATAGTATGCCGGGGCCTGCTGGAGGCTGAAATGCTTGCAGAACTCCTCGAGAGAGAATTTCAGCATCCGGCCGATGCCCTGTTCATAGGGTATCCCGTAAAATACGTGAACCTTCTGGTAAATGTCCTCGATGTATTCCAGGCTGGGAAAGGAGACATCCTCGATCTGCTTGAGCCGGGCGATGTCGGTGCCGTTCCACAGCAGCACGGCCCAGGAAGGGCGGCCGTCGCGGCCGGCTCGTCCGGCTTCCTGGAAGTAGGCTTCCGGGCTCTCCGGGAGGTCGGCGTGAACCACGAAGCGGACGTCGGCCTTGTCGATTCCCATGCCGAAGGCGTTGGTGCAGACCATTACGCGGGTTTCGCCGCTGCGCCATTTTTCCTGCCTCTCGCTCCGGCTCTGCTGCCCCAGACCGGCGTGGTAGAAGCCGGCGCTGATGCCCTCGGCCTTCAGGGCCTCGGAGATTTCCTCGGCCTTGCGGCGGTTGCGGACATACACTATTCCGCTTCCGGAAACGCCTCTGCATACGCTTGTTATCTGCCCTATTTTGTCCTGGCACCGGCGTACTATATAACTTAGATTCTCCCTTTCGAAACCGGCTTTAATGACGTTCTTTTCCTTGAATCGAAGGTGGCTCATTATGTCTTCCACCACCAGGGGAGTGGCCGTCGCGGTGAGGGCTATCACCGGGGCGTCAATACGGGAGCGGAGCTCGCCGATGTCCAGATAGCTGGGGCGGAAATCGTAGCCCCACTGGGAGATGCAGTGCGCTTCGTCCACCACTATGAAGTTCACCTTCAGCGCGCTTGCATACATCTGGAACATCCTGGTTTTCAGCCTTTCGGGGGAGAGATAGAGGAATTTGAAGTCGCCGTATGCGGCATTGTTCAGGGTGAGCTCAACCTCCCGGCCGTTCATTCCCGCGTGCACCGCCAGTGCCTTTATACCTCGTTCCCGAAGCTGCTGGACCTGGTCCTTCATCAGCGCAATAAGGGGCGTAATCACAAGCGCAATCCCTTCGCGCATCATTGCGGGTACCTGAAAGCATACCGATTTGCCTCCTCCCGTGGGAAGCAGCGCAAGGACATCGCGCCCCTCGAGGGCTTCGTTGATGATGTCCTCCTGCATCGGCCTGAACGAGTCGTAGCCCCAGTATTCTTTCAGTACCCCGAGGGCCGTCATTTAATGTTTATGAGTTTGTGCATCTGCAGGGACAGTCTCCACCAGGGATGCTTTTCAATGTATTCTATGGTGTCGGCAAGTATCCGGGCGTTCTTCTGGGGATCGCCGGTGTCGCAGGGCTGGAGGAATAGGGCTTCGATGTCCCAGTCAATGGTTTTGCGAACGTAGCCCTCAATGAACTTTTCGTCCGGAGTACCTGTCACGAGAAGCTTCAGCTCGTCCATCTGTTGAATCTTCAGTTCTCCCTTCGGGCTGCAGGTAATCCAGTCGAAGCAGTCGGCGGGAACTTTCAGGCTCCCGTTGGTCTCGAGGTGCACGTATACTCCGGCATTGTCCTGGACGTAGGAGACCAGGGCTTTGTCGGCCTGAAGAAGGGGCTCTCCGCCGGTAAAGCACACGTACTCGCACTTCGGCGCCAGCTCCTGGATCCTGTCAACTATCTCTGCGGCAGTCATTTCCGTGAAGGAAGAATGGTCGGTGTCGCAGAACGGACATTTCAGGTTGCAGCCGGAAAAGCGCACGAACACCATGGGCTGCCCCGTCCAGAAGCCTTCGCCCTGGAGCGAGTAGAAGATTTCGTTGATGCGGTATTTCTTAGTCGCGCTCATATGCGGCCATGTTCATTTCGCTTTCCCAGACTTCCACCCTGTAGGCATTCTCCACGCGGTCGCAGATCCATCGGGCGATGTTCTCGGCCGTAGGGTTGAAAGGCAGCACCTCGTTCAGATTCTTATGGTCCAGCGCACCTCCGATGTCCTTCTTGATGTGTGTGAAGTCGGTAACCATGCCGTCCTGATTCAGCTCTTTGCTGCGGCAGTAAATCTTCACTATCCAGTTGTGGCCGTGCATCGCCTCGCACTTGCTCTCATAGGACAGCATCAGCGAATGAGCCGACGAAATTTCCAATCTCTTACATACGTAATACATACTCACACAGTTGTTACAATCCGTTTAATCTTCGTATTCTGTGGGGTCGAAACCTTCCAGGGCTTCCTTGCGCTCCACGCATGTTCCGCAGCGGCCGCAATGGCGTTCCCCGCCCTTGTAGCAGGACCAGGTGAGGGAATAGTCAATTCCCATTTCCCGGCCTTTGAGGGCTATCCGGCGCTTGTCTATGTTGCAGTAGGGCGACACCACTTTCACTCCGTTGTAGGTTCCCGCCTCGGCCGCCGCCGCAAAAGCGTCGATGAATCCGGGCCTGCAGTCGGGGTAGATGGCGTGGTCGCCGCTGNNNGTGATTTGCAATCAGGACCGTGTCGAGGTCGTTGCTCTCGGCAAGCCCGGCCGCGATGGCGAGCATGATGCCGTTTCGGAACGGCACCACGGTCGAGCGCATGTTGGATTGGTCGTAACTGCCCTCTGGAATCTCTCCGCCGCTTTTCAGAAGGTCGCTCCTGAAATACTGCCCCATGAAATCCAGCGGGATAACCAGGTGCCTGATTCCCAGCCTCCTGCAGTTCTCCTTCGCACAGGCGATTTCCTTCTCGGCGTGCTTGGCGCCGTAGTCGAAGGTCACAGCGAGGGCGATTTCGTCCCTGTATTCATACAGAAGGGTGGTGCTGTCCAGCCCCCCGGAATATATAATTACAGCCTTCATATCATAAACTGTTCAACATTGCAGCCACCGCCACCCGGGCCGATGCAACCGCCTCCACCACGGTCCTGGGGCCGAGGAAGAAGTCGCCGGCGACATAGACCTTGTCCATGCCCCGAAGCCTCTGGAATTCGTCCACCTCGGGCCAGTTCCAGCGGTTCCAAGTGACCTCGCAGCCGTCCAGGATGGCGAAATCGGGTTTCTCGCTGATTGCCGTTATCAGGGTGTCGCACTCCACGAAGTGATCTGTTCCGTCCAGGATGCGGGTGGTAATCTTTCCGCTTTCCTCGTCGATGATGTTCTCGCAGTCGCGGAATACCACTCCGCCTTCACGCACCTCCACGGGCGCCTGGAACACTTTGAACTGCACACCGTCGGCCTTCGCCTCTTCCACTTCCAGCGGGTTTGCTGGCATGTTGGCGAAGGTCTTGCGGTAGTACACCCAGGTTTCCACTCCGCTCCGGACGGCCGTGCGGCACGCATCCATCGCCACGTTTCCTCCACCAATCACAATGGCTTTCCTGCCGAGTTCATACTTCCCGGGTTCCTTGAGGTAGGGAAGTGCCTGCAGGGCGCGTTCTTCTCCCGGGATGTGCAGGGTGGCGGGTTTCTCGGCCCCGGTACCAAGCAGCACTGCATCAAATTCCCGCTCCAGCTGAGTCAGAGGAATGTCCCTGCCCACTTCCACCGAGCCGCGGAATTCAATCCCGGCGTCGAGAAGCATCTTCTCGTAGGCGTCCACGTATTCCTTGTCCAGCCTGAAGGCGGGAATACCGTAGCGCAGTACGCCGCCCATCCGGGGATTGGCGTCGAAAACGGTGAGGGTGGCGCCGTGACCGTATAGCCACACCGCCGCCGCGATTCCCACCGGGCCCGCGCCCACAATCGCAATTCTGCGGCCTTCAAGCCTGTTGTCTTTCTTTTCCAGACGGTGCCTGAAAAGGTATTCGCAGGAAATCTCCTGCTCAATCTCGTACCACCTTACGGGTACGTTCTTCACATTCAGCACGCAGTTGCCGTAGCAGAACTGTTTCCAGTCGCACACCTGTGAACTCACTGCCGAGAGCGGATTGTTCTCGAACAGCATGGCTCCGGCCTCTTCCAGCCTGTCTTCGCGGTAGAGTGCCATGCATTCCGGAACCGGAGTATGTACGGGGCATCCCTGCAGAGCGCATTTGGGCTTCTTGCAAAGGAGGCATCTCGCTGCTTCGTTATTCTTCATAATATAGTGTGGTTAGCTTCAGTTTTTTTAAAAACCTACAAATATAGCAATTTATCCGCGTTTTTTTTGCTATTTTTGCATCAGTTATGACCGAGATTGAAATACTGCTGGAAGAACACGGGGTGAAGCCTACCCCGAACCGCATACTTATAGCAAGGGCCCTTGCCACCGCCGGCCGGCCCCTTTCGATGACCGAACTCGAGGACGAGCTCGGCACCATCGACAAATCCAACGTCTTCCGTGCCCTTACACTCTTCCGTGAATCACACCTCGTGCATGCCCTGGAAGACAGCGGCGAAGGCATACGCTACGAACTCTGCCACAGTCACGACCACGAAAGGGACGACGACCTCCACGTCCACTTCTTCTGCGAAAAGTGTCACCGCACCTACTGCCTCGAGGACATTCCTGTCCCCACCGTCGCGGTTCCCTCCTCATACGAAGTCCACGGCAGCTCCTTCACCCTCCGCGGCCTCTGCCCCGATTGTAAGTAGCTTTTTGCCGATGTGGCGACGGGAGGGGCAGCGCCCTTCGGTCAGAGCCGGCAAAGGCTCCTCTCCTCTCGCTTGACGTCCAACTCCTCCTTTTCGTCTTCGCCTTCGGCTCGCCGAACGTCGTCAGACAATCGCAACGCTCGCTCCTCTTCCCAGCGCCTCTCCGCCTTTCCGGCAATGCCCTCATGCCGCACCCTCCCCATCCCTTCGCGACATTCCTACTTTCCTTGCCGCCTCAGACAATAGAATGCACAGAATCCCATTTTTACACCTGAGGCGGCAAAAAAGCAAGGCGCTCCCAGCACAAGGCACCCCCAGCACAAGTGCGGCCGCCGCGAGGAGGCCCCTTTCGCGTTGGCCCCACAGCGGCGAGCCGAGCCGCCGGAGGTCCTCTATTCCGGCGGCGGCACCTTTGCCGGACCAGGTCCACCCTCTATTCGGCCGATGTCCCTCGATGCTTTGGACCAGGTTTACTTTTAACCCCTGGACCTGGTCCGC
>CAJOCS010000020.1:23560-45237 GCA_905233655.1 uncultured Bacteroidales bacterium
ATCGCTGGACCAGGTCCAGCACATATAATTAAATCTCGTCCAAAAAACCGCTGGACCAGGTCCACTGCGTCCGGGGAAATGCCTGTTTTTCCGGACGGACCGCATTTTTATGGCCCGCCGTCCGGGTTTTTGCCCCTTTTTCCGGACGGAGTCCCGTTTTTTCGCTTCGCATCCGGAAAAACGGGCATTTCCCCGGACGCGTTGGAGCGGGTCAAGGGTGCCGCCGCCTCGCGTGGGATAAAGCCGGGCAAAGCGAAAAAAAAGGCGACCGAGATGGCCGCCCTTTGGTGTGCATGGAAGTACCGCTTAGTAGGTAACTACGATTTCGAGTTCCTTTGCAAGGTCGATGTACTTCTGGATTTCCTTCTCCACGGGAGTGCGCTTGCACAGGTGCTTTGCTTCGTTCACCTCGAGCATCTTAGCTGCAAGGTTGGCGGCGTTGCGGTTGCGGAGTTCCTTGACGGTGTCCACACCGGCGGCCTCGAGAAGCTCGGAGAACTGCGGGCCCACACCCTTGACGCGGAAGAGGTCTGCATGGTTTACCCAGGTGAGGATGAGGTCGTGACGGATACCGGTCTTTTCCTCGAGTTCCTTACGGCCCTTTGCGCTTGCGCCTTTTTCAAGAAGGATGTCTACGGTATCAATGCCGATGGCAAGGAGTTTCTCTGCATAGACGGGGCCGATACCCTGGATGTCGATGATTTTGTAGGTCATATCAGTGTTGTTTAAAGGTTGTTAGTCGTGTTTCTCATCCTCAAAGATAAAAAAAATCCAAAAACAATGCAAAATTTTTCATATATTTGCAGCATAGTATACCAATAGAAAGGTATGGAGACCTATCCGCTCGATTCCGAAAGGACCTATCTGTCGTCCGATTTCCTCACGCTCGCGTGTGAGGAAGGAGACGTTACCCTGAAGATAGGCGAGTGGCTCCTGAGGGATCCGGTACGCATCCATCGGCTCATAATCAAGGAAAAACTTCTTCACGTGGACCAGGCCGAAGTCTTCGTACCGCTTATTTCCAAACTCCGCAGGGCGGACTTCGAATACTACAAGAGGATTACCGGGCTGAAAATGATGATTGACTTCCCGGGCTTCTCGTCCGAGGTTGAGGCCAAGATTCCCTACGACACGGATCCCATTGCCTTCTACAAGTGGTGGCGCAAGGGCAAAAACGAGAGCAGAGTGTATCTTTCGCCCGCATATCAGTTCAAGTTGTTCCAGAAAGTGATGTCCATGGAGCCGAAGGTGATGCTCCGCAAGGACATCGATTACGTTAAGAATTTCTAGCCCTATGACACTCGAGGAAATTCTCCAGGTCCCAACATCCGCCTCTGCCGAGGAGCTTGCCCGGGACTGCTGGGACGACGACAACCGGCTCTCATACAGCGAAGACGGCACAAAGGTTCTGGATGCCGAGAATTTTCCTTCAGAGGTTACGGTACGCGATGGGTGCAGGATAATCTGCGACAACGTATTCGCCTTCCAGCCATACATGGCCGGCGCCCTTGAAGATGATGCTGACATCCCGCTCGAAGAGAGGGATTCCTTCCTCGAAAAGATTAAGCTTCCCTCAAGCATAACCCATATTGGCAAAGGAGCGTTTGCAGAGTGCGGACAGCTGGAGAGGATTAGCCTCCCGTCGGGACTTCTGAGCATAGGGGACGGGGCCTTCATGGATTGCTGGCAGCTGGAGAAGATAAGTCTTCCCTCTCATACGAGAGCAGTGGGAGCCTGTGCTTTCCAGGGCTGCATAAACCTTTATCAGATAAGGCTGAACCGGGAACTGGAATGGATAGGAGAGGACGCTTTTGACGACTGCGAATCGCTCGAGACCATTTTCATTCCCCACGGTATGCTGGATTATTTCATGAGACTGCTGCCCCAGCCTCTGCACGAGTTAATTGAAGAATTATGACAGGAAATACATACCGGGTAGAGAGGGCTTCTGGCCTTCTGGCATTCTTGATTGAGACCTTTTCTGGCCAGTCGAGGACATCGGTGAAAAACATGCTCTCCAAGGGCCGGGTGCTGGTGAACGGCAAACCCTGCACGGCCTTCGACCAGCCGCTGAAGCCGGGCGACCGTGTGGAGGTGCTCGCCAAGGCGGTGTCGATTTCCCGCGCAAAGACAGCCGATGCCCGCGAATCCGTGCTGAAGGCCGGCGTGGGAATCCTCTACGAAGACGAGAATTATATTGTGGCCGACAAGCCCTCGGGCCTCCTTACGGTGTCGTCGGCCCGGGGAAGCAGCGCCAAGAACCCGAAGAAGGAAGCTACGCTGTATGCCCTTCTGAACGCATATGTGAAACAGGAAAAGAGAGGGCTTCGCAAGGAGGCCCTGATGGACGGCCGCACCCCCGACAGGAGCACCGCGAAGGTGTGGATAGTGCACCGTATAGACAAGGGAACTTCCGGCGCCGTGGTATTTGCCAAGAACGAACGCGCCAAGGAGTTGCTCCAGAGCCGGTGGAAAGAGCTCGTGCTGGAGCGTGAATACATCGCCTACGTGGAAGGACGGGTGGAAAAGGCTCAGGGCGCCATCCAGAGCTGGCTGCTGGAAAATCCCAAGTCGCTGAAGATGATGTCTTTCCAGGAGGAAACCAGAGACGCCGAACTCGCCATTACGCATTACCGTGTGCTTGGTTTTGCAAAGGTGGGCCGCAATACCTATACCCGCATGGCCTTCTCCCTCGAGAGCGGCCGCAAGAACCAGATTCGCGTACATTCGGCCGATATCGGCCATCCCATCGCGGGAGACGAGAAGTACGGCGCAGTGTCCAATCCGGTCCGAAGGTTGGCCCTGCACGCTTCCACGCTCGTTTTCCGGGATCCTTTCTCCAGGAAGGTAGTCCGTACGGAGTCGCCCATGCCTGAAGTCTTTTCGAGATTTGAAACCATATGAATAAAGTCCTGATACCCGCTTCTACCAAGGGGCTGCAGCTGAGTACTGCCGTCTGTGCGCCTGATTCTCCCAAAGCCGTGCTGGTTATTGCGCACGGCATGGTTGAGCATAAGGAAAGGTATTATCCCTTCATGGAATATCTTGCCGGGAAGGGCATCGCGAGCGTCTGCCCGGACCTCCGCGGCCACGGCGAGTCGGCCCAGTCGGAGGAGGAACTCGGTTTCTTCGGGAAGAATGGCAAGGAAGCCATTGTGAACGACGTCTGCGGCGTGCTCGAGTGGGCCGGGGCGACTTTCCCCGGGAAGAAGGTGTTTCTCCTCGGACACAGCATGGGAGCTCTCGTGGTGACTTGCCTTATCAAGAAGCACGACCACCTTCCCGACGGCGTAATAGTTTCCGGCATTCCCGCAAAGGTGGCCGTAGCGGGCCTTGGCAGCGTTCTCACAAGGATGATAGGCCTTTTCAAGGGCAAGCATTACCGTTCGGCTTTCCTGGCGAATATTGCCCTCGGGGCCTATGAGAAGCCTTTTGCAAAGGAAGGCGTGAAGAATGCCTGGCTCTCGACCAACAGGGAGAATGTGGATGCCTACAACAAAGACCCTCTCTGCGGTTTCGTCTTTACGGCGAACGGCTATACGGCCCTTATGAAACTCCTTGTGGACTGCTATTCGGACAAGGGCTGGGAAGTGAAGAACCCTTCGCTGCCGATTCATTTCGCCAGCGGCTCCCAGGACCCCTGTACCGGAGGCGCGAAGAAGTTTTCCAAGGCTGTGGGGCATGTGCGCGGAAGGGGCTACGGCAGGGTGTCGGCCAAACTCTATTCCGGAATGAGGCACGAGATCCTGAACGAAACCGGAAAGGAAGACGTGTGGAACGACATCGACGTGGTTTTAGAGAGCTGGATGCAATGAGATACATCAAGTATATAGTGGCAATGTGCCTTGTTCTCGGCGGCTGTTCGGGGGCGAGGTTCAGGGAATACCGTGCCCATGTGCTGGAAGAGTATCCGCACATGACGGATGCCTACACCCAGGGCCTTTTCTTCCACGACGGAGTCCTCTATGAGACCACCGGCCAGTGGGGGGAGAGCAGCCTCAGGACAGTGGACGTTGCGAGCGGAGAGCCGCTGAGCCGGCAGAATTTCTCCAGGAAGTATTTCGTGGAGGGCTCGGCGATACTGGACAGCACCCTTTATATCCTCACCTGGACTAACAAAATGGTGTTCCTCTATGATGCCGCCACCCTTGAATACCGTTCCACCATTGCATACAACCGCGAGGGCTGGGGACTTACCACCGACGGACACCAGCTCATAGCCTCCGACGGCTCTGCAAGCCTGTTTTTCCTGGACAGGGAGCTGAAACTCATACGTCGGCTTCCGGTGCGCCTCAATGGCAAGCCGGTGCGTTTCCTCAACGAGCTGGAATGGATAGACGGGAAGATATGGGCCAATGTTTACACGACTGACAAGATAGTGATTATCAACCCTGAGGACGGGAATGTGGAGGCAACCGTAGACTGCTCCGGCATACTGCCCGCCCAACTAAGGGGACCGGATACCGACGTGCTCAACGGTATAGCCGTGGATGCCGAGGGAAACATCTTCATAACGGGCAAGTACTGGCCCAGGATGTACAGGATTGAACTGATAAAGAAATAACATACTATAATTTTCGGGGTATCCGGCATTGCCGGATTGAGAACAAACCCGTTGAACCTGATGCGGTTGATACCGCCGGAGGAAACAAATATGAAAAGAATCGCTTTGTTTGCGGCTATGCTGCTTTGCGGCGGCGTTGCTGCGGCCCAGGACCAGGACGGGGTCATCTATGACCGTCTGGACAGCGTTGTAGTGTCGGTCTCACGTGCCGGTAAACGCACACCTGTCACTTATTCCTCGTTTGGAAGGAAGGAACTCCAGAGTTCCAACCCGATGAATTCGCTCCCCATGAGCCTTTCCCTGCTGCCTTCCGTGGTGACATACAATGAAGGCGGGACCGGCCTTGGCAACAGTGCCATGACCATCCGCGGCTCCAAGGGCAGCCAGATCAATGTAACGCTCAACGGAATCACGCTTAACGACTCGGAGTCGCAGGAGGTGTTCTGGGTGAATATTCCATCCCTGAGCGCCCTCCTCTCCAATGTCCAGGTCCAGAGGGGACTGGGTACCAGCGCGAACGGTGCGGGCGCGTTCGGAGCCAGCATCAATATGAATACGGCCTTCGTGGGGGTTGAGCCGAGCGCCCGCCTGGAATTCAGCGGCGGTTCGTACAATACTTTCATCACAACGCTGAGCAGCTCCAGTGGCATTTCCGACAAGGGATTCTATGGCAGCGCGGCCTATTCCAGGGGCACCACCGACGGATATATCCGCAATGCATTTGTCCGGAGCCAGTCGGCCTTCGTGGCTCTCGGGTGGCTCAGCGGGAAGAACTCCCTGAGGCTGACCTATCTTATGGGCGACCAGCACAGCGGCATCACCTGGGACGGCATTTCCCTTGAGCAGTATGCCGCAGACCGCCGCTATAACGGGGCGGGTGAGTACTACGACGAATTCGGGAATGTCTGCTATTATCCCAACCAGAGCGACAATTATAGCCAGCATCACCTTCAGCTGAACTATTCGCGCCAGTTTTCCGACGCCCTCAGCTGGACGAATACCATAAACTACACCCGCGGCGACGGTTACGACGAGTACTACAAGACGGGCCGGAAGCTCGAGCGCTTCGGTTTCGCAAGTCCCGTCACCGGCACGGACGGAAATCCCTACACCAAGAGCGACCTCATCTACCGGAAGAAGATGGACAATGATTACTGGGTCCTTGGCAGTTCGCTCAAATACCGTTCAGGCGCCCTGAGCGCCAGCGCGGGCGTGAACCTTTCCGATTACCGCGGCGCCCACTGGGGCGAAAACCTGTTCGCGAAGGTGCTGGGCGACGCTTTCGACTACTCCTCGCTGGACTGGTACCGCAACGACGGCCACAAGAGGGAGGCATCGCTTTTCGCAAGGGCGGAATACCTGATTACGCCCTCGCTCAACGTTTATGCCGACCTTCAGGGACGCCTTATAGGTTACAGCTTCACCGGCAAGGACGACGACTGGCTTGAAATGGGTTCGAATCCGGCCGATATAATAGACTACGGGAACACCTGGACCTTCTTCAACCCGCGAACAGCGGGCCCCACCGCTCTTACGCAAGCGTCGCCGTGGGCCACCGTGAACCCGGCCGGTCCGACATCAAGGAGAACATCAAAGGCGGCGTAAGCCCCATCTCGCCGGAGAAGATGCTGGATTTCGAGCTTGGATATTCCTATACCGGCAGAGCCTTCTCGGCATCGGCAAACATATATATGATGGAGTACCGCGACATGCTTCTCGAGACGGGACGGCTTTCCGATTCCGGCTATGCCATAAAGGAGAATACAGACCGCGCCTGGAGAAGGGGAGTGGAGCTGGCCGCGGCTTATACGCCCTCCCGCTGGGTACGTCTGGACGGAAATCTCACTCTCTCGGTGAATCAGATTAGCGACTATACCTCGTTCATTCCTTTCGACGATTACAGCGGCATGCACGAGGTGCATTACGGCCGGACCACCATGCTGATGTCGCCCTCGGTGACAGGCATGGCCCGCCTTCAGGCCATTCCCTGGAAGGGCGGTTCGCTTTCCATCGACGCGAAGTATGTGGGGAAACAGTATATCGACAATTCCATGAGGGAAGAGATGGCTATCCCCGCGTGGTGGGTGTCGTCGCTCGGCGTTTCGCAGTCTTTCACTTTTACCGGGAAGGAAGTTACCATGGCGCTCTATGTGAACAATCTTTTCAACAGGGACTATTATGCCTCCGGATGGCGCTGGGAGTCGTTTGACCCCGCTACAGGCAAGATTTCTTATGGAATTGGAGTATATCCGCAGGCTCCCCGCAATTTCGTTCTTAAATTGGCCGTAAGTTTTTAAATATTTTTATAAAGTTAAGATTTATTTCACAAAAATTTGCAAAGTCGTAAACTTTGCTTACCTTTGTATCCGGAACGCACTTACTAACCCCGACCTTAAGGAAAAAGGTAATAATACACTACTAACTAACCAGAGAAAAGGCCAGCTGTGAAGCCGGCCTTTTTCTTTTGTCATTGTCCTTCCAGAAGCCCGGGACGTCTTTCCCGTGTGCGTTCGATGGCTTTCTCATCCTGCCAGGCCCGAATCAGCTTCGGGTTTCCGCTCAGAAGCACCTCCGGGACGTCCCAGCCGTTGAACGAGGCCGGACGCGTATAGACGGGAGGGGACACCAGGCCTTCCTGGAAAGAGTCGCTAAGGGCCGACGTCTCGTCGGTGAGGACTCCGGGTACCAGACGGATTATGCTGTCGGCCACGAGGGCTGCGGGAATCTCTCCTCCGCTCACCACGAAATCGCCCACGGAGATCTCTCTCGTGACAAGATGCTCGCGGATTCGCTCGTCTATGCCTTTGTAGTGGCCGCAGAGAATAATAATGTTCTCTTTCAGGGAAAGTTCGTTCGCCATTCCCTGGTCGAAGATTTCGCCGTCGGGGGCCATGTAGATAATTTCGTCGTAGTGGCGCTCGGAGGTGAGTTCCTCAATCATCCTGAACACCGGCTCCACCATCATTACCATGCCTGCATCTCCGCCGTAGCAGTAATCGTCCACTGTAAGGCGCGGGCCGAGCCCGTATTTGCGGAGGTTGTGTACATGTATTTCCACCAGGCCTTTTTTTACGGCCCTTCCGGGGATGGAGTGCGAGAGCGGGCTTTCCAGAAGCTCCGGCACCACAGTGAGTATGTCTATTCTTAACATGGCATTGCAAAGATAGTGTTTTTTACGGAATTTATTTGTATCTTTGTAAGCTATAAAACAACGTTTAACTATAAACTGAAGAGATTTTATGAGTGAAGAAATTAAGCCTGTGGAAGTGGAAACCACCGTACCCGCAGATGTAGAGCCCGTGGCAGCGGCCGAAGAGTCCGTAAACCTTGCAGACAAGACTTTGCAGGAATTGTCGGAGCTGTTCCAAAAACTGACTGAAAGTGTGGACCGCATGAAGAGGTCCAAAGAGGCAGAAGCCATCAAATCGGCCTTCTACAAGCGTCTCTCCCGGGAGAAGGCCGACGCCGGTGAAGAAGCCGTGGTTGACGAACCCGGCGAGGATACCCCCCTCGACGAAGCTACCGTTCCGCTCCAGAGCGGTCCGGTGAGCCCCTTTGCCGCCATTGAGCAGGGCTTTAAGTCCTTATATATGGAATATAAGAGAGCTCGCGCCGAATACAACCGCGAACTCGACGCACAGAGGGAGGATAATCTTCAGAAGAAACTTGCCGTGATAGAGGACCTCAAGGCCCTCATTGCCGAGCAGGAAGACATGAAGGACGCCTTCCCCAAATTCAGGGAGATTCAGGACCGCTGGCGTGCCATCGGCCCGGTGCCCCAGCAGAGGTTCCGCGACGTCAACGACACCTATCAGCTTCACGTCGAGAAGTTCTACGACCTCGTCCAGATCAACCGCGAACTGCGCGACCTCGATTTCCGCAAGAATCTCGAGGCGAAGACCCAGTTCTGCGAGCAGGCCGAGGCTCTCGGCAGCGACGAGGACGTCGTGACCGCGTTCAAGGAGCTCCAGAAGCTTCATGAGCAGTGGAAGGACCTCGGCCCCGTGGCAAAGGAATTCCGCGACTCTATCTGGGAGCGCTTCCGTGCAGCTACCGCCGTGGTGAACAAGCGCTACCAGGCTCACTTCGAGACCCTCAAGGAGCAGCAGGTGGAGAATCTCCAGAAGAAGGTTGCTCTCTGCGAAGAGGTGGAGGCCATTGCTGAAATGGAAATCACAGGCTCTTCCCAGTGGAACGCCCTTTCCCGCAAGATTGAGGAAATCCAGGTGAAGTGGAAAGCCATCGGCTTCGCCACCAAGAAGGAGAATCAGAAGGTCTATGACCGTTTCCGCGCTGCATGCGACAAGTTCTTCGGCCGCAAGAGGGAAGCCCTCTCCGAGTTCAAGGACAGCATGAACGCCAATATGGAGAAGAAGCTCGCCATTATCGAAGAGGCCGAGAAACTCTCCACCAGCACAGAGTGGAAGGTAACCGCCGAGCGTCTCGTGGAACTGCAGAAACAGTGGAAAGAGATTGGCAGCGTTCCCCGCAAGAAGAGCGAGCAGCTCTGGAAGCGTTTCCGCGCCGCATGCGACAAATTCTTCGCAGAGCGTGACGCCCATGGCCGCAGCACCGGCAGCGAGTATGCCGCCAACCTGCAGGCAAAGCGCGCCCTCATCGAGGAAATCAACGCTTATGTGAATGCCGACTCCGCAGCCGATTCCGCCGCTGCCGCCGAGTTCTCCCGCAAGTGGAATGAAATAGGCTTCGTTCCCTTCAAGGAAAAAGAGGCCGTCCAGGCCGCCTACAGGGAGGCAATGAGCGCCAAGTTCCCCGGCTGGGGCTCGCGCGTACCTCGCCGCGGTGAAGGCAGGGGCAACAGCGCTCCCCGTGGAGAAAAGCGTCCCCTCACCGAGAAAGACCGTCTTGCACAGCAGTACAACGAGCTTCAGCAGGAAATCCAGACCTACGAGAACAACATCGGTTTCTTCGGCCTGTCGAAGGGCGCCGAGGCTCTCAAGGCCCAGATGCAGGAGAAGATCGACGCCGCCAAGCAGCGCCTCGCCGACCTCATGGCCCGTATCCGCTCCCTCGAGGAAAATCAGAGCAACGAGTAGCCTATGGACAAGAATTCCATCATAGGCTTCGTCCTTATAGCCCTTATAATGGGCGGTTTCTTCTGGTATCAGAGCCGCCAGGTTGAGAAGCAGCGCGCTTATCAGGAATACCTCGACTCCATTGCCGCTGCCGATGCATACGCCCAGTGGCAGCTGGACAGCGCCTGGAGGGCCGAGCATCCCGAGGCCGCCCTGCCTGCAGACGCAACGGGCGCCGATGCGGCACAGGTCCAGCCCAGTCAGGCTGCTCCCACCTTCTCGGATTCGCTGCTCAACGTGGCATCGGCCTCAGATGCTTCCTTCTACACTCTCGAGAACGAACGTCTCCGCATTTCTTTCACCAGCCGCGGCGCACAGCCCTGGTCGGTCCAGGTGAAGGATTATAAGAACTACGACAAGTCGGACCTCTACATTATCCCTGAGGGCCAGTCCCAGCTGGGTATGGTCGTCTATGCTCCCACTGCCCTGGATACCAGGATGTTCAATTTCAACCTGGTTCCCGAGCTGAGCAGCGACAGCACCCTCGTGATGCGTCTTCCCTTCAGCGGAGGCGCCTACATCGAGCACAAGTGGGTACTCCTCCCGGACAGCTATTCCGTGAACGAGACGGTTTCCATGGTGGGCATGGAGAATATGATTCCCCGTAACGCCGGAAGCGTGGACGTGGATTTCCAGGCAGTCATTCCCCGCATGGAGAAAGGCTACAAGAATGAAACCCAGTACTCCCGCCTGAACTACTACTTTCCGGACGACAACAAGCCTGCCTCCATCGGCAACGGCCGTCATGGCGACAAGCGCTTCGACAACCGCATCGAGTGGTTTGCCTTCCAGCAGCAGTTCTTCTCGGCAATCATGAGGGCTCCCCAGAACTTCACATACGGCGCTTTCTCTGTGGATTTCGCCGCCAAGGACGACCCTTCCCACAATCTGATGAACTGCAGCGCCCAGATGCGCTGTGACATCACCCCGGGAAGCCCCCGCATCGAGGTCCCCTTCGAGTTCTACTTCGGCCCCAATTCCTACCGCGGACTCAAGGCCTACGGCCATTCCTACGAGAAGGTGATTCCTCTGGGCGGCCGCATTATCGGCCTTTTCACCAAGTGGTTCATCATTCCGCTTTTCGACTGGCTTCACATGTTCATCTCCAACTTCGGCCTCATCATCCTTCTGATGACCATCATAATCAAGATTGTGGTTCTGCCCTTCGCCTACAAGAGTTACTCTTCAAGCGCCAAGATGCAGGCCCTGAAGCCTCTGATGGAGAAAATCAACGCCAAGTATCCCAAGCAGGAGGATGCGATGAAGAAGCAGCAGGAAACAATGGACCTGTACAAGAAAGCCGGAGTTTCACCCATGGGCGGCTGCCTGCCGATGCTGCTGCAGTTGCCTATCCTATGGGCCATGTTCCGCTTCTTCCCGGCCTCCATCGAGCTGAGGCAGCAGAGTTTCCTCTGGGCCGAGGATTTGAGTGCATATGACGACGTAATCCACTGGGGCACAAGCATCCTGGGTATGGATCACATCTCGCTCTTCGCCCTTCTGATGGCTGTTTCCATGTTCTTCTACTCGAAGATTACCATGCAGCAGCAGGCGGGGAACGACCCCAACGCCAAGATGATGCAGGTGATGAGCCTGTACATGATGCCCATCATGATGTTCTTCATCTGTAACAACCTCTCATCCGGCCTCAGCTACTACTACCTGCTGAGCAACCTCATCACCATGCTGGAGACCTGGATCATCCGCAAGTGGTTCGTCCATCCCGACCAGCTCCTTGCAAAAGTGAAGGCGGCCGAGAACAAGCCTGCGCCCAAGTCCAAGTGGCAGCAGCGCCTTGAAGAAGCCCAGAAGATGCAGCGCCAGATGCAGCAGGAGCAGCAGAAGAAAAACCGCAGATAATGTCCGTAAGGGATAATATAAAAGCAATCGAAGAGAAACTGCCACAGGGAGTGAGCCTTGTGGCAGTTTCCAAATTCCATGGCCCTGAACGGATTCTGGAGGCCTATTCCGCCGGGCTGCGCATCTTTGCCGAGAGCCGCCCGCAGGAGTTTGCCGCGAAGGTCCCGCAGCTTCCCGCCGACATCGAGTGGCACTTCATAGGCCATCTTCAGACCAACAAGCTCAAACTAGTGCTCCCTTACGCTAAGCTCATCCAGTCGGTGGATTCTTTCCACCTTCTGGAAGCAATTGACAGTTGGGCAGTTGCAAACGGCCGCGTTGTAGATGTCCTCCTCGAACTTCACCTCGGTGCCGAAGAGACCAAACAAGGCTTCTCCGAAGAGGAAATCATCCGTATAGTTTCGGAAACAAGCTCCTTTCCGGAGATGTTCCCAGGCATTAGAATCCGGGGACTTATGGGCATGGCCACGAATACGGACGATATGACTGTGGTGGAAAAGGATTTTGAAAGGATCGAGGCTCTGTTCAACAGAATCCGTGCATTTGGACTTGAGGGCTTCGACCAGCTTTCAATCGGGATGTCGGCCGACTGGCCCGTCGCCGTAAGGCACGGCGCCACGATGGTGCGCATCGGCACGGATATTTTCGGCCCCAGAGAGTATTAGCGCCTATGTCTATCGGCCATCATGCAGGAAATCTTTCGAAGCCCCGCGTTACCAGCGCCGAGGCCATGCTGGACGTTATACGGGAGCTGGGGATTGTCCCTTTCTTCGAAAACGTTATTCCGGGCTACTCCATTGAGGAAATGACTCCCCAGGAGAATTGGTTCGACGGCCAGGAGAACCTCTCGCTTACGCCCTGGGACTGGAAGATTCCCTGTGTCCAGAGCGGGGAGATTGCCTACGGGAAGTTTCTCTTCGGAGGCAAGGCCGCGTTTGCTACGCTTGAGTGGTACCGTGAGCTCCGCAATTACCGCCAGTCGCTGCCAAAATATCAGCCGGACGAGGCCCAGCGCCGGATTCTAGACTATCTGGATGAGTACGGCAGCATAGGAATCAAGGAGGTGAGGGGACTGCTCGGGGTAAAGAAAGGGCCCGCCGATGCCCAGATAATGCGTCTTATGATGCAGTGCCGAGTGATTACCGGCGACATAACCCGCGTATACCGCGGAGCAGACCTCCACTACAACGGTTGGCAGTTCTCTTCTTTCTGCAAGCCCGAGGCCCTTTTCGATTCATCTACCCCCTTTGCAGGTTTTCCCGGCTTCCCTTTCAACGAAGATTCGGGACTGAAGGTGGACCACAGCCCGGAAGAGTCGTACCGGCTCCTGGTACGGAAAATCCGCAGCATCGTTCCAGATGCCACGGATTCTCAGATTTCAAAAATGCTCTCTTAGATTGCCAGAACGAGCATCAGTGCGCCCACCAGGCCCAGAATTGCATAGAATTCAGGCAGTGCGGCGTAGATGAGCGTGTTGGTCTGAACGTCGTGTCCCTGGGAAATACCCACGATACCGTTTGCGCAGACCTGTCCCTGACGGATGGCCGAGAAAAGGCACACAAGGCCCATTCCAAGGCCCACGCCGAAGAGGAGGGGACCGTTGGCGGCGAAGTCGAACTTATAGACGAGGAGCCACATGAAAAAACCCACGAAGCCGTAGATGCCCTGGGTGGCCGGGAGGGCCGAGAGAATCATGTAGCTGGTGGATTTTTCAGGATTCTTTTTCAGTGCGCCTTCTGCGGCGTTGCCGGCGATGGTAGTGCCGTAGGCGCTTCCGATACCTGCAAGACTGAGCATGAGACCCAGACCGAGATAACCTAAAATTTCATTCATAACTGCTATAATTTATATTGTTTATTTCTTTACAGGCGTGTAGGTGCGGCCCTTGCCGTCGTATCCGGCATTCTTGAAGAACTCCAGGAAATTGAGTCGCAGTGGATGGACGAATGCGCCAAGGCAGCACATCGCGAGGTTGAGGGCATGACCGATGGCAAGTATGAGTATGAAGAACAGCCAGCCGATTCCGAAGCCGCCGTCGCCGATGGTCATGGATGCAATGTCGTTGAAGGCCTTTCCGAGCATGCCTCCCGCAAGACCGAGGGCATAGAGCCTGAGGTAGGAGAGGACGTCGCCGAGCAGGCCGGTAACCGTGTTGTAGGCCTCCCAAAGGCCGGAACCTATGTTCACCAGGGGATTCCGCTTTATGTCGTTGAAGAGGAATATTCCAAGGGCCGAAACGATGCCAAGGCCGATTATTATCCACTTGAGTATTCCCATCGGCACCAGGCTGAACAGCGCAAGCGTTCCGAGAATGACTCCTCCTACTATTAGCAGGGTCCATCCCCAGGTGCCCAGGGAGCCAAGGAAGCCCTTGTTCCGGGTGGCGTAGACTGTTTTCAGCACCATTGCGAGGCAGAGATGGATGACGCCTATCACCAGCGAGAGCACCATGGGTGCTTCGAAACCGGCAATAGTTCCCGTAATCATTACGGCTTTCATCCATGAGGGAACCCACTCGAGGGCGGAAATGTCCACTCCGAAGAAGGTGTGCATCACAATGCCGATTACAAATGTTCCTGCGCCCAGTATGGTTACTAGCGGGGCTAGCTCGCCGAGCCCCTTGGATTTGCGGAGTACGAAGCCTAGAACTATGAGCAGCAGGCCGTATCCGGCGTCTCCCATGCACATCGCGAAGAAGAGCAGGAAGAAGACGGAGATATAGGGCGTGGGGTCGAACTCGTTGTAGTCCGGACGTCCGTACATGTCGGTAAGTACCTCGAACTGACGTACAAACCAGTTGTTGCGGTATTTGATGGGAGGATTGTCCTCCACCACGGCGGCTTCCTTCAGGTAGAAGAAACCGCTCTTGTCAAGGGCTTCGCAGACGGTGGCGTCGTTTTCCGTGGGAGCATATCCCACCAGGGTTACGATAGTGTCTTCCGCTGCGGGAACGGCCGCCGCGTTTGCAAGGTACAGATCCAGGCTGGCGCAGGACTCTTTACGGAGCCGCTCCAGTTCGGGGATGCGTTCCTTTGCGCCTGCAAGGCGGCTTAGCACCTTGCTGAAATGCGCCCGTTTTTCTTCGAGGGCCTTTTCTTTCCCTTCCTGATCGAACTCAGGCACGGGGATTTCCCCGGGAAGGGCGTCGTCACCGGCAACCACGAAGAATACGTTCTTTTTGTCCTCAGAGACTATTCTGATTACATATTCCTCTTCCCATGAGGGATTGAACTGCTTGGGGGGGAGGCGGTGGAAATGAATCGGCACTCCGGCATCCGACAGCTTGCGAAGGATGTCCCTGTCGAAGTTGCCCCACACCCGGAGAACTTCGAGCTCCTTCTCCATCTTCGCGATTTCTTCCCTGTCTTCCGAATACCGCATCAGCATTCCGCCGCAAAGACGTACAATGTCTCCGTCGATGTGCTCCGGAACCGTTTCTGCGGGAATGTCGGCCGCTTTGAGCCCTTTGACAAGACCGTCCAGAAGCTCTATCCGGCTCATTATCTCACGGGAATTATCGTCCACGGGACGGGCGCTTCGGGTGATGTCCACAAGACCGATTCCCTGGAGTTGCTCCAGCAGCTCATTCTGTGTGCCGTTCAGCAGAATGAAGGAGTATTTCGTCATGGGAGTAATCATACTTCTGAGGCCTCCTCTTCCTCTGCGTGGCGGTTCTTTACAATCTTGGACGATGCCTTGGAGAGATTCTCCTCGTCCTCCATATAGCGCTTTATCTTACGGATAGCTTCCTGGTATCCCGGAATCTGAACCTTTTCATAGAGATTCACCTTCTGGGTGGTCTTCTTGCGCTGGTAGTCCAGAATCCGCGCTTTCTCTTTGTAGACCTCGGATTCGATTCCCAGACGGCTGAGTTCCTTGAGGATGGCAACTCCGTCGGCGAACCATGCGGGCTTTACAAAGGCGTTGAACGGGCGGATTTCGTAGCTTATTTCACCCAGGGCGGGAGTTTTCACGCCCGCGACCTTCTTTGTGTAGAGCTCGACGTCGGTAATTGCAATCAATCCCGGTTCAAACTCGTTCCAGAGAGCAGAAAGATAGTCATACTTAAGGAGGGCGGCGTCAAGGGATGCAATAAGGCTTTCGCTCTCTTCCTTGGCCTTGCGCACTTCCAGTCGCAGCGCACTCTCCTTGTTCTGAAGCGTAGGGAGAGCACGCTGACGAACCTTCAGCTGCTTGCCGATTTCGTTCAGCGATGTCTTATTGTATTGGAACTTGATAGCCATTATGCCTTCCAGTATTTGTCTACAAATGCCTGTTTGATACCTGTTTCAGCCGGGCTGAAATACTTGCCGAACAGCTTCCAGGCCGTATCCAGCATCTCATTGATGCCGATGTTCACGTCAATCGCAAGCAGCTCGCGGGCGTAGTCCTTCGCATAGGCGAGGCAGCGGTGGTCGTAGTCGCTGAGGTCGAAACCGTTCTCGAGCTTGGTCTTGGCGTTCTGGGCGTCGGCATAAAGGCGAACCGACGCATTCATCACCTGGGAGTGGTCTTCACGGGTTTTCTTGTTCTGAACCAGCTGTTTCAGACGGCTGAGGCTGCGGAACGGGTCTATTATGACCTTACCCGTGTCGGTATCGGCCTTGAGGTAAAGCTGGCCTTCGGTGATGTAGCCGGTGTTGTCAGGGATGGCGTGGGTGATGTCGCCGTCGTTCAGGGTAGTCACCGCAATGATGGTGATGGAGCCTCCGGAAGGCAGCTGAACGGCTTTCTCGTAGATTTTTGCAAGGTCGGAATACAGCGAACCCGGCATGGAATCCTTCGACGGAATCTGGTCCATACGGTTCGAGACGATGGAAAGGGCGTCGGCATAGAGGGTCATGTCCGTCAGGAGCACCAGCACCTTCTCGTCCTTGTCAACCGCGAAATATTCGGCGGCGGTAAGGGCCATATCCGGCACCAGAAGGCGCTCCACAGGGGGATTCTCCGTAGTGTTGATGAAGCATATAATCTTGTCCAGGGCGCCCGCGGCCTCGAAACTGTTCTTGAAGAAAAGATAGTCATCGTTCGAGAGCCCCATTCCGCCGAGGATAATCTTGTCTACGTCGGCGCGAAGGGCTACGTCGGCCATAACCTGGTTGTAGGGCTGGTCCGGGTCGGCGAAGAAGGGAATCTTCTGGCCGGATACCAGGGTGTTGTTAAGGTCGATGCCGGCGATGCCCGTGGGAATGAGCTGGGAGGGCTGACGCCTCTTGTAGGGGTTCACCGAAGGACCGCCTATCTGGCGCTCCTCGCCCTCGATTTCGGGGCCTCCGTCGATGGGATGACCGTAGGCGTTGAAGAAACGGCCGCTCAGCTGTTCGCCCACCTTCAGGGTAGGGGGCTCTCCGAGAAAGACCACCTCGGCATTGGTGGGAATGCCCTCGGTACCGGAAAAGATCTGGAGGGTGACGACTTCGCCCTTGGTGCGCACCACCTGTGCCAGACGGCCGTCCACAACGGCCAGTTCGTCGTTGCTCACGCCGTTTGCACGCAGCGAAACCGTCGCCTTGGTAATGCTTTCCAGCTTTGTATATATTTTCTGGTATGCTTTCATATTATGCTGTCAACTGATTTACTTTTTCGCGGTATGCATTGAACTGCTCGCTCTTGAACTCGGAATAGTTCATCTGACGGAGCTCGTTGATGAGGTTCTTGAAGAATTCGCGGCATTTCTCGAAATCGTCGAAGTCCATGTCTTTGGCGCAGATGTCAAGCACCAGGTCGAGCATGTAGCGCTGCCTTTCCATGGGGCAGAGCGAGTCCACGGGGTCGAAACCGTCCTGCTGGAGGATGATGAAATCCACCAGCTCGCTCTTCCAGAAACTCACGTGGTAGCTCATCGGGACGCCGTCGTCGCCAAGGATGTTTATCTGCTCGGCGGCTTCCTTGCCGCGGCGGATGATGTTCTTGGCGAGCATCACTTTGTCCACCCAGCCGGGCTCCACGGTCTTGTTCAGGTATTCTATGATTTCGGGATATTCGAGGTACTTGGAATAGGACTCGAGAGGGCCCACGGCGGGGTAGCGCTTCTGGTCGGCACGCCCCTGTTCAAGGGCATAGAAGCAGCGTGCCGCCTTCTTCGTGCTCTCGGTGACCGGTTCCTTAAGGTTTCCGCCGGCGGGCGACACCGTGCCGATGAAGGTTACTGCGCCCCTCTGACCGTTGTTCAGCACCACCATTCCGGCGCGTGAATAGAAATTGGAGATGATGGCCGAGAGGTCCACGGGGAATGCGTCGGCGCCCGGGAGCTCCTCCATACGGTTACTCATCTCACGCAGAGCCTGGGCCCAGCGGGAGGTGGAATCGGCCAGAAGGAGGCATTTGAGGCCCATTGCGCGGTAGTATTCGCAGATGGTCATGGCCGTGTAGACCGAGGCCTCACGGGCCGCTACGGGCATGTTGGAGGTGTTGCAGATAATGGTTGTGCGCTCCATCAGATGGCGCCCGGTGTGAGGGTCTATCAGTTCCGGGAACTCGGTGAAGATTTCCACCACCTCGTTGGCACGCTCGCCGCAGGCCGCCATCACTATCACGTCGGCGTCGCCCTGCTTTGCGATAGCGTGCTGCAGAACCGTCTTTCCGCAGCCGAAGGGGCCGGGAATAAAGCCCGTACCGCCTTCCGCAATGGGATTCAGGGTATCGATTACGCGTACGCCTGTTTCCATAATCCTGTCGGGGCGGGGTTTCTCCCTGTAACCTTTTACGGCAACTTTAACGGGCCATTTCTGGGTCATGGTAACGGGAACGTCCTCGCCGTCGGCATTGGTGAGTACGGCTATTACGGTGTCTACATTGTAGCTTCCGGCCTCCTTCACGCTTTTCACCGTGAATTCGCCCTTGAAACTGAACGGGACCATGATTTTGTGAGGCAGCCAGCCTTCCTTCACTTCACCCAGCCAGTCGGCGGCGACAACCTTGTCGCCCACCTTGGCGAGGGGAGTGAAGTCCCAAAGCTTCTCCCGGTTCAGAGGGTCCGTGTATTCGCCCCTTTTGAGAAAGACGCTCTCCATGGTGGTGAGGTCGTTCTGCAGGCCGTCGTAGACGCTTGAGAGCAGGCCGGGGCCGAGTGTGACCTCCAGCATGTGCCCCACGAACCTCACGGAGTCGCCGTTACGGACGCCTCGGGTGCTCTCAAACACCTGGACGGAGGCGGTGCTGCCGCCCACCTTGATGACCTCGGCCATCATGTCCACGCCCTGGGAGCTGATGTAGCATATCTCATTCTCGGCAACGGGGCCGTCCACCCTGACACTCACCAGATTGGACACGATTCCCGTCACTATTCCTTTTGTTTCCATATTCTATTGATCCTTGTATTCAACGCCTTTGAATGTACCGCGCACCTCATTCACCAGTTTCTTGAACATTTCGCGTCCGGTGGCGTCGTCAAGACGCAGCCAGCGGTCCACTATATGCAGTTTCGCCACGTAGGAGAGGATGGCGGTGAGGTCGAAGTAGTGGAAAAGGGACATGTTGTCCAGCTTCATCCACATAATGTCGTCCAGCCCCTTCTCCCTTGTGAGAATGTCCTTCTGCGCAAGCACGAATGCCATGGAGGCCTCTTCCTCCGTCTCCTCTTCCTCCTTGTCGGGGTCGAGCACCATCACGTCCATGTCGGCCGGCCTGCCGAGCTCCGAATTCAGGAAACGCACCTTGGCGTTACGCATCTGCATGTCGAAGCGGAAGTACTCCCGGATAAAGGGCTCGCGGCTTTTCAGGGCCGCCTCATAGAAGCCCCTGTCGAGTTTATTCTCGTCGAAGCCGTCCAGAAGGGTGTCCAGCAGGGCCGAATCCCGTTCGTCCATAAGGGAACGGATTTCGCCGGTGATGGAAGCAAAACTCTCGTCTCCGGAATAGGTGTACTCCGGGGAAATGAAGGGCAGGGAAGCAATTATGTATTCGTAATTCGTCATCCGAACAGCAGTTTCCTGGTTGCGGGACGCATATAATTGCCAATCAGTTCCTTGAAACTCTCATCCGTAAGCGAGATGAAGTAGCTCCCGCCCTTGGGGCCGATCCGGAATCCGCCCTGGATGCGGTTCGTGAAGCTGGCATCGATGCCTTTCCCAACACTCTTTTCCAGTTCGCCGTTCACGAAGCCTTCGAGCTCGCCCTTCAGCTTTTCCGGAAGAACAAGTTCGAGGTCTGTGCTCTCGCTGGCGGAGAAATGTTTCGCCACCTCGGTTATAATCTCCCTGATGAATTTCCCGTCGGAAAGGGCTTTCTCCACCGGAGCGTCCACTGCCTTCGCCACAATCAGCTGCTCGATGCTGCTGCGGGTCGCCTGGACAGCCTGGCTAGCGGCCATCTTGACGTCGCTTTCGGTTTTCACACGGTAGGCGTCGGCTTCCTTCCTGGCAGCTTCAATGATACCTTCCGCCTCTTCCCGGGCCGCGGCAACTATTCCCTTGGCTTCCTCCCTTGCCTTTGCGAGCAGTTCTTCGCCTTCCTCTTTTCCTTTGGCGAGACCCTCCTCGTACAGCTTTTGGGTGAGTTCCTGAAGTTTGTCCATATTGTAATATGTTTTATATAGTCGTTAACACACAAATATAGCAAAAAATCTTTATTTTTGCATTATGAAAAAGGCATTGATTGTTTTTGTCCTGATTTGCACCTCGGCCTTGCTCTACGGCCAGGACGGCGACGTCAAGGAGGGTTGGTCCTTCGTTCCGTTTCCCGACATCAGTTACAACTCCGACATAGGTCTCAACATGGGCGGTTTCTGCGACTTCTTTTACTATGGAGAGGGCGCCGACAACACCTATCCCAACTTCAAGCATCATATCGCCACCACCGCCGCGTGGGCCACAAAGGGCGTATGGTATGTGCACACAATGGCCGAGTCGAAGACCCTCGTCCCGGGAATCAGGCTCACCGGCTCCCTTACATACCGCAACGCCACAATGAACACCTTCTACGGCTTCAACGGTATCGCTTCTCCCTACGACGCCACGCTCGACCAGAATGCCAAGACCCGCACGGCCTGGTACACCACCCACCGCCAGCTCTTCCGCGCCGTTGCAGGCGCCCAGGGCCCCATTTACGGCCGCCTCAACTGGACAGCCGGAGCGGTGTTCCGCCAGATAGGGATAGACGATTTCTCCCTGAAGAATTACGACTCCGGAAACAGCCTTTTCCAGAACTACGTCGCCTCCGGTCTCATCCGTGCCGATGAATCGGTCGGCGGAATCTCCGCCGAAGTCCGCGCCGGCCTCATTTACGACACCCGCGACATCGAGTGGGTGCCCAACAAAGGCTTTTATGCCGAGGCCTACGTCAACGCCAACAAGGACCTCTCCCACGGCCATTACGACTACCTCCAGCTCGTAGCCCACTGGAAACAGTTCATCCCCATCGTCTATTCGCGCCTCACCTTTGCATATCACCTCGGCCTCCAGCACTGCCTGGCAGGGGAGATGCCCTTTTACAACCTCTCGGAGCTTTCAGCCCTGGCATATCAGTATGAGGAGAATGAAGGTATGGGAGGCCGCTTCACCATCCGCGGCTTCCGCTACAAGCGTTTCCTCGCGCAGGGCTTCGCCTGGGCGAATTTCGAACTCCGTGCGCGCGTCCTCGACTTCGGCCTCCTTGGAAACAGCTGCAGCCTGGTTGTGAATCCCTTCTTCGACATGGGCACCATCACAAAGACCTACCGTCTGGACGAGCAGAAGGCCCTCGGCCCCGTCTTCTACCAGGAAAGGAGCCTCCCCGTTGCCATGAGCGCCGGCTGCGGCCTCAAATACCAGATGAACACCAACTTCATCCTCTCCATCGAAGTTGCCAAAGGCTTCGACCCCCAGCTCAGCGAACTCACCGTCTCAATGTCCTCCACCTACGCCTTTTAGGCGTTTGCTGGGCGCTATGCGCCCGTCCTGTTTGCTGGGGGCTCTGCCCCCATAAATACCCCCTGCGGCTCCCGGGCTAGTATGTCCTCGGGACGAGCCCTCGGACACGCCCTCCGCCGGGCGCCTGAAGGCGCCTTGGGCTACGGGATGGGGATGGTGCGACGAGGGCATCGGCCTTCTAACTGCCCGCGGAGCGCCATCCCCTCCCGGAGCGACAGGCTCCGTCCGGAAAATAGGCCTAATTCCCGGATAACGAGCCCTAAAATGACGTTCCGTCCGGAAAAACGGGCATTTTCCCGGATGCGAAGC
>CAJOCS010000021.1:0-1771 GCA_905233655.1 uncultured Bacteroidales bacterium
CACGCCTTCCACCACCTCGCCCTTGGCAAGGTCCTGGAGCGCCACCGCCACATTATCGGCCGGATTGATTTTGATGTATTTCATAATCATGGTATGAGATTCACTCGCTTCGCTCGGAATGACAGAGGGGTCGGCGGAATGAGAAGGGGCTGTATTCTGTCATACCGAGACCCGAAGGGTCGAGCGTATCTCAATTAAAAGTTAAAGTAGTTTTTGGCATTGTTGTAGGAGATGTCTTCCACCATCTTGCCGATGGTTTCCAGTTCCGAGGCGGGCAGTTTGCCTTCTTCCACGTCCCTACCAAATACGTCGCAGAGGATGCGGCGGAAATACTCGTGGCGGGGATAGGAAATGAAGGAACGGCTGTCGGTGAGCATACCCACAAAGCGGGAGAGCAGGCCGAGGACACTCAGAGCGTCCATCTGGCGGCGCATGCCGATTTCCTGATCGAGGAACCACCAGCCGCTGCCGAACTGCATCTTTCCGGGGAAAGTGCCGTCGTTGAAGGTGTAGGCCATGGTCATCATCACCTCGTTGTCCTTCGGATTGAGGCAGTAGAGGATGGTCTTGGTGAGCTTGTCCTCGGATGCCAGACGATCGAAGAACTTATGGCCGGCGGCGGCGATTTCCTGGTCGTGGATAGCGTCGAAACCGGTGTCCGGGCCCACGAGGCCGAACATCTTGGAATTGTTGTTGCGGATTGCGCCGATGTGGAACTGCTGGGCCCAGCCTGCTTCGGCGTCCATGACGGCCTGGTCGTGCAGGAAGGCGCTGCGGAATTTCTCAAGTTCCTTGGGATTCGGGGCGATGCCCATCAGGACCTTCTTGAAGATGAGCTCGATCTCTATCTCCTTATAGTCCGCGGCATAGAAGTTCTCGAGGCCGTGGTCGGAGAGTTTGCAGCCCATGGAAGCGAAGAAATCGTGACGTTTCTTGAGAGCTTCCTGAAGGTCGGCATAGGAATCGATTTCCTTGTCGGCGGCTTCACCGAGCTTCTTGAGATACTCTTTGTAGGAAGCAGGGTCCTCGATTGCCATTGCCTTGTCCGGGCGCCAGGCGGGGATGACCTTCGTGCCGAACGGATGCTCCTGGATCATTTTGTGCCAGCGGAGGTCGTCGGCGGGATCGTCTGTGGTGCAGACGGTTTCCACATTGAATTTGCGGATGAGGGCCTGGCCGCGGAATTCGGGTGTCGCGAGCTTGGCATTGCACTCATCAAAGATTTCCCTCGCGGTGGCGGGGCAAAGGAGCTTGTCTATTCCGAAAACGCGACTGAGCTCGAGGTGAGTCCAGTGGTAGAGGGGGTTCCTCATAGTGTAGGGAACGGTCTCGGCCCATTTCTCGAAAGTCTCCCAGGCGCTGTACTTGCCGCCGGTGAGGTAGTCCTCGCTGACACCGTTGCCGCGCATCGCGCGCCATTTATAATGGTCACCATAGTGGCCGTCGACGAGCCATAGCTGGGTGATGTCGCGGAACTGGATGTTCTCGGCAATCTGCTGCGGCACGAGGTGGCAGTGGTAATCGATTATGGGCATGTGCTCCGCATGCTCGTGATAGAGGCGCTTGGCGGTCTCTGTCTGCAGCATGAAATCTTTGTTGATGAATGACATATCTTAGTGTTTTAATTATTGGAAGGGGGCGGGACGGTCAGGCCCCGCCTCCTTTATTGTATGCTACTGGTTGGTGTAGTAGATTCGGTAGAAGCGCAGGCCGTTTCCGGTAGGATAGATCTTCACCTCGCCGGCTTTCACGCTGAATTCCACCTCCACGG
>CAJOCS010000021.1:1781-35410 GCA_905233655.1 uncultured Bacteroidales bacterium
CCGCCGCCGCTGGCGTAGCCGCCGGCCTGGGACTGGACATCCCCGTCAACGTCCACGGTGACCATTCGCGTGAGATCCTCGCTGTTGCCCGTGTTGGACGCCCACACCTTCAGGGTACCCTGGTCAGGAGCGGTGAAGCTTACATACCGGTCTTCCCCGGAGCTCTTGCCGCCCCACTGCAGGAAGGTGGTGTTGTACTTGCATTTGCTGGACCAGAACACCCGGAGGCCGTCATAGGTAAAGTCGGCACTGGCGATATCCGTGTTCACGGAGCCCAGGGCAGCGAACTGCTCCTGCCAGTCGGAAGCGGCAAAATCCCAGTCATACTCCATGGCTGCAGCAGCACCGGTAGTGTAGGTGAATTCTATCTTATAGAAGCGCAGGCCGTTTCCGGTAGGATAGATCTTCACCTCGCCGGCTTTCACGCTGAACTCCACCTCCACGGCACCGCCGCCGCTGGCGTAGCCGCCGGCCTGGGACTGGACATCCCCGTCAACGTCCACGGTGACCATCCGCGTGAGATCCTCGCTGTTGCCCGTGTTGGACGCCCATACCTTCAGGGTACCCTGCTCGGGAGCGGTGAAGCTCACATACCGGTCTTCCCCGGAGCTCTTGCCGCCCCACTGCAGGAAGGTGGTGTTGTACTTGCATTTGCTGGACCAGAACACACGAAGGCCGTTCAGGGTGAAATCGGCGCTGGCGATATCCGTGTTCACGGAGCCCAGGGCAGCAAAGGCTGCCTGCCAGTCAGCATCGGAGAAATCCCAGACCAGGTCGACCTCGACGGTCTCGCCGCCGGAAGACTTCGGCTGGATGGCCACGGAGGCCACGCCGGCCTCGGACTTGACATGATAGATGTCGTCGGCGGCAGGGTGTGCAACAACGCTGAAGTTATACAGGCCGGCCTTGAGAGATGCAATCTCCTCGGCAGGCATGGTGAAGCCGAGCTCTGTCTGGGCGGGATAGGCCTTCTTGTTGAATACCACAACATAGGAAGCAGCGTTTTCAACGGCATCCCAGCTTACGGTAACGGCAGTCTCGTCACCCTCGGTGAGGGTAACAGGCTCCACGGAGAGCTTCGGGGTTGCCAGGACCTTGCCTGCGCCGGAGACATCGAGGCTCCATGCGAGCTTGGTTACGGAAATGGCACCGGTACCATAGATATATACGGTACCCTCGCCCTACACGGCGGGTATCACAATCTTCTGGACACCCGCGTTTGCAGTTGCCATGGCACCGCCCTTGACGGAGACACCGCTGTCGTCGGCAAGTACTACCACCACGGAGGAGGCGCCGCCGTTTGCGACTTCGATATCCACTGAACCGGGAGTGTTCACCTTGAAGGCGGCGTATCCCTCGGTGGGAACACCCTTCTTGGTGGTTACGGAAGCTCCCAGGAAGTTGATTCCGCCGTCGAGGTTGAGAGGAGTGGCCTCTGTACCCACGAGCAGCAGCTCGTCCCTCACGCGGGAGTTCTTGACTTCACCTGCGAAGAGGCTTGCATCCTGGAGATTCCAGGTATGGGCGCCGTTAAGCACATTCTGGGTGAGGTCCTCTTCCTTCTCGACATAGGAAATCCACCACTTGGAGGCGCCGACGCCCTTGGCGATGAGATCCTGGTTGCTCAACTGGAAGAAGTTGCCCTTGGAGTTGTAGCAGGGGTCTTCATCAAGCACGGTGAAACCGGCCGTTGCAGCATCCACCTTATTGAAGAAGTCCTTACCGCAGGCGAATGCGTAGTTGTCGGCCGCATTGAACGTGGGAACTACAGTCTCGCCCTTGTTCTGGAAGAGCTGGGCGTAGTCCTCAACGTCTTCTGCGGTCTTGCCACCGTCGACATAGAGGAAGAGATTCTTCTTCAGAGTCATGTTCACGGGCACACGGATGGCGAAGACACCACGGTTATTGCTGTTGTCGATGGTGACAATAGCCTTGAAGGTGTTGTTTTCGATCTTCACGCCATTGGTGATGGTGAGGTCTTCATTTGCCTGGTCGCCGAGGCGGAACAGGGTACGGATACCGTCCCAAATCGTGCAGTTCACGATCTGGATGGATTTCACGGTGGAGTGGGTGTTCTTGCGGAAGTCCACGCAGTCGCCGCCGGGAGAGAGGGCAACCTGGTAGATGTCGCAGGAATCGAAGATGATGTCGCCCACGGTGAGAACGTCGGTCTCGGCGGTCTTGTTGTTGTAGAACAGACCGGCCTTGAAATTGGTGATGCCGCAGTTGATGAACTTGATGTCACCGAGGGTAGTGGCACCGCCGGAATAGTTCACAAGGTGGTTGTGGTTGCTCTGGTCATCGAAAAGGATGTTCTCGCAAATGATGGAGGAGCCGCTCGCAACGATGTTGGACACATCGAAGTTGCCGATGACAACTGGCATGTTGCCGGCGGCGTCCATCTCACCGACGATGTGCACGCTGGCGGTGGGTTTGGAACCGCCGAGAGTGTACGGGGAGCCGGAGAGCTTGAGGTAAATCTCACCGCCGGCGGTTACGTTTGCAACCAGTTCCTCGGAGGTGGACACCTGGGTCATGGAGCCGGGTTCGGCCATGGTCCATACATCCACTGCGCCGCGGGAAGCGGAGAGATAATAGAGAACAATCTGGTATTCGGTAGAAGGAGCGAGACCGCTGACGGTAGCCGTAGCAGCGTTGGCATCGGCCTCCGAGAGCTCGAGCTTGACCTCGTCGCCGCCCTTTACGGGGCTGGCGGTGATGTGGGTCACTTCCTTGAAGTCGCCAACTTCCTTGCTCCATGCGAGGGTAATGGATGTGGAAGTGCGTCCGGTAACCTCCATGAAGAGGTTGTCCTTCACGGCGTAGGTCTTGAAGGAGCCGTCGAACACCGCCCACACTGAAGACTCGCGGGTTTCGGAGAGGGCCTGGACCTTGAAGTAGTACTTCTTGTCGGCATCAAGGCGTTTAGTGTAAGGGACCTGGGAGCTCAGGATGGTCTCGTTGAGAATCTCCTGTGTGAGTTCCTCGTCGGTGCAAACAACCAGGTTGTAGCTGTCGGCGTCCTTGTTCACGTCCCAGCTGAAGGTTACGTTGTCGCCGGTGAGAACGTCTACCCTGGCCGCCAGATTCTGGGGCTCGAGGCAGCGGGCAAGGGAAATCTCGGTTATCTCCTCAAATTCTTCCCGTGCACAGCCGCAAAGAATACCGAGTAAAGCGAACGAAGCCGCAATGGCTTTGAATATGCTTGTGTTTTTCATAGTGCTTCAGTATTAAAGGCTGTCATAACCGTAGTCATTCTGGATATTGCCCTGACTGTTGATCATGGTAGTGTTGAAGATGGGCCAGAACATATGCTGATTGGGGTCGGCACTGTAAAGACCTTCGATGAGAGCGTCGTAGAGGCCGGTATCGGCACCCTTGTTGTCGACAATCTTGTTGATGTAGCCGGATTTCTTCTCCCATGCGCCGGAAGGTGCGGTGGTTTCACCGTTGAATCCGTAGATTACAATCTGGTCGCCGTTCACCTGGTAGTAAACGTCTCCGCCAAGGCCGTTGACTCCGGTGAAGGCGCCGGTAAGGTCGCGGAGGGCCTTCATCTCGGTGATAGCCTGGTCCATCTTGGTCTTGAGCATGTTCCAGCGGATGAGGTCGAACTTGCGGGTCATCTCGCCGCAGAACTCGAAGGCGCGCTCGTCGACGATGGCGTTGAACATGGCATCCTTGGAGGTAATGCCTGCGACATAGGTCTCGGCATCGTCCTCGTGGCCCTTGAAGGCGCGCTCGCGGACCTGGAGGAGGTAACCCTTGGCCTCGTCGAGCTCACCGAGCTCATTTGCTATCTCAGCAGCCATGAGGAGGATGTCGGCATAGCGCATGACAGCGGGTTTCACACCGTCGTCGTTACCGCCGGTGTAGGGGTTGGAAGTCATCCATTCGAAACGGTATTTGCCGAAATACCACCTCTGGAAGCCCGGGAGCTCGGGCTCGTTGTCGGCGTTCCAGCGCCAGTTGACGCAGGTGATGTCGCGGCGGACATCGTTCTTGTCGTACTTGAACCACATTGTGGGAACGGGACCTGCATCGCCGCCACGGGTGACAGCTGAGCCGCCTGCATAGCGGGAGCCTTCACTGCGCACTGCGAAGGTATAGTTCCAGCGTCCACGGCCGTTGGAGAAGGGAATCACGAACAGAGTCTCGTGACCGCTTCCGGCGGTGAGGTTGTTCAAGTTGCTCTGGTTTCTCCAGAGAGTCTCGTAATCTTCGAGGCCGGCGGTACCGGAGGCGATTGCCTCACGCAGGTAAGCGAGGGCAGTGGGATAGAGCACGCTCTTCTGAAGGTTCTCGTCACTGCTCAGGCGGATGGTGCCGAGGTCGCCGGTACCTACCATGCCGTCGTCCGGACGGAGGGCATAACCGGAAGCCATGAGGGCTATTCTGGCATACAGGCCCTGGGCGAACATCTTGTTCACGCGGTCGGTGCGGGAAGTGGCGGCGGTGGTGCCGGGATAAGGCAGGTACTGGATGGCTTCCTGGAGGTCGGCGAGAATCTGGATGTAGATTACGTCTCGGCTCTCTTTCTTCACGTAGATGTTGTCACTGGTGATGGAGGAGAAACGTGCAGGCACGTCGCCCCAGGCCCTGGTGAGGTCGTAGTAAAGCAGAGCGCGGAGGGTAAGGGCCTCGCCGAGGAGGTAGGCCATGTCGGTATTGCTCTCGGGATGACCGTACTGACGGATACCCTCAATGCAGAGGTTCGCCCTCTCGACGGCTTCGTACATCTTGGCGAAGGGACCGTTGTCCAGGTTGAGCTGGGCATTGTTGGGTAGCAGGGTGTAACCTGCGATCTGATACTTCTCGTCGGTGGGCTTGAAGGTGTTGTACCACTCGATGTCGCTGTTCAGACCAATCCAGGAGAGGTAGCGTCCGCGGTAGGAGTTGGTCTCGCCGAAAGACTGGGAAATGGAGAAAATTGTGCTCTCGGTGAGGCTGTAGTTGGAGTACACTGTGGAAGCGTCGAAGGTGGAGGGAGACTCCGTGTCCAGGAACTTCTCACAGGAAGAAACGGCAAGGATGAGTGCCGGAACTGCAATTATATAAGCGAATATCTTTTTCATGTTCCTGCAGTATTAGAAGGTTAAGTTCACACCCACCACACAGCCGATACTCTTGGGATAGGCAGAGTAGTCCACGCCGGGGGTAAGCGGAGTGGCACGGCGGGTATCAACCTCGGGATCGTAGCCTGAATACTTGGTGAGGCAGAAGAGGTTGGAACCGGTAGCATAGATACGCATCCTGCGCACATGGATCTTATTGGTGAGCGACTCGGGAAGAGTGTAACCAATCGTGAGAGTCTGGAGCCTCAGGAAGGAAGCGTCCTCCACAGCCCAGTCGCTGAAGATGGCGCTGCCGATGGCGGGATTCCACATGGTCTTGCCGGCGTTCACGGCGGCAAGGGTGGCGGCATCGGTAATCTCTTCGCCGGTGGTCCAGTCGATATTTGTCCAGCGCTTGTCTACATCCATCATATCCAGGAGGTTGCGGTTGTAGAACTTGCGGGAAGAGGTAAACTCAATCTTGTTCGCGTTGTAGACATCGTTGCCGATCATGAAATTGAAGTTGGCGCTGAGGTCGAAGCCCTTGTAGTATGAACTGAAAGAAAAACCGCCGGTGAAATCGGGAGAGGCGTTGCCGATTACGGTACGGTCGGCCACGGTGACCTTTCCGTCGGTGGTGTAACCGGTGATGTTGCCTTCGTCGTCATAAACGGCCACGTTCTGGGCGATGTCCTTGTACTTGGGGGCGCCGGGACGCATGTAGGCGCTGCCGAGAATGCCCGAGCAGTCTACCACGCCGTCGTTCAGAACCCACTTGGAACCGTCCCAGGTGAAATCGTCGGTGGTGTACATTCCGTCCATCACATAGCCGTACATGTTGCCGAGGGGCTGGCCCACCTGCACAATGTAGTCGTCGCCGATTTCGGTGGAAGCCCAGTAGGACTGCGCCATGATGGACTCAAGGCCGCCGAGGTCGGTAACGCGGTTGCGGTTGTATGCGATGTTGCCGCTGAAGTTCAGCGAGAAGTCCCTGGTCTGCACCAGAGGGGCGTTGATGGTGAGCTCGATACCGCGGTTGCGGGTGGAACCCACGTTCTGGTACTGGCTGTCGTAACCGGAGCCGGGGATGGGGAAGTTGATCAGGAGGTCCTTGGTGTCGTTCTGATAGACTTCGATGCTACCGCTCAGACGGCTCTGAAGGATACTGAAATCAAGGCCGATATTGTGAGTGTAGGTGGTCTCCCAGGTGAGGTCCGGATTGTTCATGATCTTGCCTCCGGTGAAAATGTTCTGGGTCATGGAAAGCCATGAGGAGGTGGAGGAGGCATAGGTCTTCATCAGCTGGCCGGAAGGGATGTTGTTGTTACCGGCGGTACCGAAGCTGTAACGGAGTTTCAGCTGGTCGAGCCAGGAGGCATCCTGCATGAATTCCTCATTGGAGATGGTCCAGGAGGCTGCAGCCGAAGGGAAGAAGCCCCAGCGGTTGCCGCGGGCGAACTTCGAGCTTCCGTCGGCACGCAGGGTCGGCACGCAGGGTAACGCCCAGCGAATAACGGTGCTTGTAGTCGTAATTGGCACGGCCGAAGAAGGAAAGGAGCTTGTCGTCGGGACTCACGTAGTTGTTGGTGGAGGAAGGAGTACCGGAAGCCATGAAATTCCATGTCATCTCGGCATCGTAGAATGTGGGGAAGCCGTCCACCATCATGGTGAGGGTGTTGCTCTTGGTGATGGTCATTTCCTCACCCAGCAGCACTGTGAGACTGTGGTCGTCGTTGCCCAGAATGTTCGAGAAGTCGTAATTCAGGGTGTTGGTGTTGCGATAACGGGTGCGGAAGGCATCCTTGCGCTGGTTGGAAGGAGTGTTCTTGATCGTGGAGTTGTTGGCCACATAGTAAGTGGTGAGGCCGTAGTAACGGTCGTCACTCTGGCGGTAATCCTCCAGGCCGCCCTCGATCTTGAGGTTGAGCCCGTCGATTATCTTCCAGTTGAATGCGGCGTTGGCGTTCCAGGTGGTCCTGATACGGCGGGAGTCGTTGTCGGCCACGGAACGGAGCGGCGGAGCGTTGTCGCCATAGTCCTGCTCCTCGTCGGCACCCTGGATGGAAGCGACGATGGGAATGGGAGCATAGGAGACGGCGTGCTTGAGACGGCCGTTACCGGAAGTGGTACCGGTGTCGTTGATGCCGTTGGCGCCGCTGCCGCGCACGTTGGTGCGGGAGTAACGGATGTTGGCATCGATGGAAGTGCTGGCCGATGTCTTGAAGTGTCCCTTGAAACTCAGGTTGTCGCGGGTGTAGTTGGAACCGGTCATGATGGCCTCGTCGCCGAGATGTGCGTAACCGAGGGTCCAGTTGAAGTTGTCACCGCTGCCGGAGACGGAGAAGTCGGCCGAGAAGGTCTGGCCGGTATTTCCGAAAACGGCGTCCACCCAGTTGTTTCCGGCAAGGCCGCTGTAGAGGTCGATGTCGGAGAAGGAACCGAAGTAGGGAGTGAAGTTGGAGCTCACGTTGTCGCGGATGGTGGCAAGTTCATACTGGAACTTCACGAAGTTCTCCGGGTTCATGGCGACGATGGCGTTGCGGTTTGCCATGGTCTTGACGCCATAGTAGGAGTTGAACTTGACCGACACCCTCTGCCCTCTCTCGGCGCTCTTGGTGGTGACTATCACGACACCGTTTGCACCACGGGAACCGTAGATTGCAGTGGAGAAAGCGTCCTTGAGGACGTCGATGGAAGCGATGTCGGAGGCGGCGATGTCGTTGATTGACTCAACGGGGAAACCGTCCACGATGTACAGAGGAGAGCTGTCCTGGGTGATGGAGCCGCCGCCGCGGACGCGGATCTTGATGTCGGCATCCGGGTCGCCTTCCGTGGTGACCACGGAGACGCCGGCCATCTTACCGGACAGGGCCTGGCTCACTGTGGTGACAGGCTGCTCTGTGAGTTTGTCGCTTCCCACGGACGATACGGAGCCCAGCAGGTCGCGGCGCTTTACCGTCGCGTAACCAACCACCACAACCTCGTCGAGGAAGGTCTGGTCGGCACTGAGCACCACATCAATCCGGGTCCGGCCCTGGATGGGAACAACCTGTTCCGCAAGGCCGATGAAGGAGAATACCAGGTTGACTGCGTCGGCGGGAACGGTGAGCGAATAGTCACCGTCGATGCCCGTGATGGTACCTACAGTGGTACCTTCCACGAAGACACCTGCCCCGATGAGGGGCTCGCCGCTCTCGTCCGTCACCACACCGGTAATGGTGGTCTGTGCGGACAGGGTGAGAGCCGCAGACATGCCCAGCAGCGCAAGAAGGAGTTTCTTTGCTGGATTTTTCATGGATTAATGGTTGTTAATTGGTTTATGAGTTGTTTGTTAATTGGTTTATGAGTTGTTGTTAATTATAAATTCCGGTAGTCTGCACCTTCGCCCTGGGCGGCGACGATATCGCGCACGAGATAATGAAGGTACATTTCCAGGTTGGTATATCTTCCGTTCTTGTCGAGCGTCATTGACGCGCCGTCGTTCTTGTTGGAATTCGAGAGGCCGAACTGGGTTTCGAACCAGTCGGGCATGCCGTCGCCGTCGGAATCCCTCACCCTGTCCATCTGGGCGCTGGTAGCCGTGTAATCCGGCCAGCCCCCTACGTCGGTCTGGGTGTCGATAAGGCCCTTGGTTCCGCCCTTGCTCCCGGTGTAGGTGTAGTTTCCGTTGAGCCCCTCGCCTGCGATGCGCGTGTCGATGGCGTCACGGGCAAAGCTCGCACCGCCGCAGTTCAGCACTGCGGTGAAAGCGGCATCGGCGCTCTGAACTCCGATTGTATTGCCCGCGAACGGTTCGTCGGCACGGATCTTTGAAATGACGGAACTGCCGGCAGTGGTGCCGGTCCAGTTGTCCTGGGTGACGGAGTTCTTCCCGTAGAGGACGTTTCCGCTCATGTAGAAATGGCCGGGGAGGATGGTTCCGCCGCAGTTGCCGCAGGAGGTGGTGGGGTCAAGCAGCCAGAGGTGGTTGGAAGGAGTGGCGCAAAGAGGAGTGTTTGCTGCACCCGCAGCCCTTCCGGTGGTAGCAGACTCAAGTCATATCCCTGTAGGCTGGACAACGATGTCCGACACCACTACCTATGCCATTTCTGCGAAGGCGGATAATGGGCGTATTTACAATACAGGACGTTTCCGTCGTGGCTATCCGTTAGTGCTCGCTGTCGTTCCTGACGATGAGGTTGTGGTGGTAGGTGGCGTTGTTGCCGCCCCAGATGCCGCCGTAACCGTGGTCGCCCTTACCGTGGACCGAGACGCGGAGGCTCTCGGTGACGAAGTTCCACTGGAAAGTGAAGTCCTTCATCCCGTAGAAGGATGCGCATTCGTCGGTGCACCAGCTCACGGAGCAGTGGTCGATTATGATATTGCTGTACTTGTCGTCTTCGTGGCTCAGGACCTGAATGGCATCGTCCTCGGTCTTCTTCTCGTCGCCCATGCGGCAGCGGATGAAGCGGACAATCACATTGGATGCGCTGATGCGGAAAGTGTAATTTTTGAGGCAGATTCCGTCACCGGGCGCGGTCTGGCCGGCGATGGTGACATCTCCTTTATTCACGATGAGGGCGCTGTTCAGTTCGATTATGCCGGCGACGTCGAACACTATGGTCAGAGGCCTTCCCATGTTGTTGATACCGTAGCGGAGTGAGCCCTCGCCGCCGTCATTGAGGTTTGTGACATGGTAGACGCTTCCACCGCGGCCACCGGTGGTGAACATTCCGCCACCCTCGGCACCGGGGAAGGCACGCGCAACGCCGTCCTCTTCCCATTCAGGGATACCGAATTCATCGTAATGGTCGGTTGCGGGCGGATTGTCGGGACCGGGGCCGGGACCGGGACCCGGATCCTCTTCGGCTTCGGTGGAGACCGTGATTGTGGCGGCCTCGGACACATTGGTGCCGTCGGTAGCCTTCACGGAGAAGGTGTAGGTGGTCTCCGGAGTGAGGTTTTCTATGCTCACATTGCGGGCCTGGACCTTTCCGCCAGTGTTGAAATCACCTCCCTTCAGAGTCCAGTTATAAGCGGTGGCTCCGCTGACGGGATTCCACTGCAGGACAAGCGTCGTGGTGGTGGCGGAATGGAGCTTGAGCCCGTCCGGAGCGGCAAGGCCCGCGGCGGGTACATTATCCTTGTTGCCTCCGCAGCACACGGCAAGGAGAAGGGAGAGGATGAGGGCTGTCCTTTTCATCGTCTTTCGTATTCGAGCGAAGCCCATACCAGCGGCCCGATTCCCTTGGGATCATTGCTGCGGACAGGGCAGTTGATGTAATAGTCGTAGTCTCCGCTGCGGTTGTCCCTTCCGCCAAGACCAGCCACCTCGCAGCAGTCGTCAAGGGAAACCAGACCGTCAGAGTCAACACGTACGAAGGTTTTGAGCAGGGATTCATAGCTGATGGCGGCATCCTCAGAAGTAATTCCGTCGAGCACGCCAAGGCGCGTTCCCTTCAGCATTGCGTAGACAAACATGGCCGAGCAGGTGGCCTCCAGGTAGTTGCCCTCGGCATAGGGGCAGTCGAGGACCTGGAACCACATCCCCGTGGCGGCATCGGCATAAAGGGGAATGGCGGCGAAGACGCGGTTCAGAAGACGCACCAGCGAATCGTGGTCTTCTCCGGCGGGAAGAATCTCCAATCACATCCACCAGAGCCATGGCATACCAGCCCATGGCGCGGCCCCAGGCATGGGGGCTGCAACCGGTTTCAGGGTCGGCCCAGAACATTTCGCAGGAGGAATCCCATGCGTGGCGGAGAAGCCCGGTTTCGGCATCCAGGGTGTGGTCGTAGACCAGTTCGAACTGCTCTGCGATATCCCTGTAATTGTTTGCCAGCTCAATGGAGTCGGTAACGAACGCCCTGGTGTAGGCGGCATAGAAGGGCTGGGCCATGTAGAGGCCGTCCAGCCACATCTGTTCTGGATACACCTTCTTGTGCCAGAAGCCGCCTTCCGGAGTGCGGGGCTGCTGCTGAAGCTGGGCGTAGAGGGTGTCCAGAGCCATGCGGTACTTCGGCTTCCCGTTTATCTCCCAGAGGCGGAGAAGCGCCCGACCGGGGCAGATATGGTCGGTGGAATAATTCTCGAGGCTGTAAGTCGCGATGGTGCCGGTGGAATCGATTATGGCGTCGTACCATGCGTCCACGTAAGCGAGGATGTCGTCACCGCCGTAAGTGTCGTACACATCAAGGAATGACTTGAGTTCCAGTCCCGTGGTGTAGTTCCACTTGAGATTGCCTTCCTGAGAGTCAATCCAGCTTGCCTCGGGGCAGCGGCTCATCTCACTATTGACCACCTTTATAGACAGCGGGGCCTCCCGCGTGCAGGAGGCAAGGATCGCCGCGACTGCGGCCAGAATGAATGCTAGTTTTTTCATCTGTTGTCAAATGGATTCCAGTGTATTCCGTCGGCGCTTTGATACATAACCACGCCGAATGAATATCGATTAACATCCTCAGGCGGAACGGTGTGGGACCACCACACGCGGGGCCCCCGTGCGCCCGGCCCCGTGTTGCCGAATTCCGCATAGTAGGAATTGGCCTTGGTGTCCGGCTTTCCGTGTTTCTCCCAGTCGTGCCAGCCTTCGGGAAGAATATGGGAACCAAGCTCGCAGCCGATGAAGACCGTCTTGGCGTATGCGCCCCAGGGGCGGCCAAGGTAGCAGCGGTCCACGCCGTCGGCCGCCGTGAGCCTGCAGTTGAGGAATACGTAACCATACGGCTGCCCCTCTAGGGTCGAAGCCGCGGTTACATAGCTGTTTTTCTTGGAATGGATGGTGCAGCGCTCGAAATACGCGATGCTGGGGCCGAAAATGAAATCCGTCGTGCCCTCGATATAGCAGTCCAGGAAATAATTGCGCTTGATGCCGCCGTCCTTGCCATACCTGCCATAGGTGTACAGGGTGTCCTGATTGCCGATAAAGCGGCAGCGGTTGAAGAAGAGGAAGTCGCCGTCGGTGAAAACCGCCACGGCCTGGGCTATCTCGCTGCCCTCACCCGCCGAGTTCTCGAAAGCGATGTCCTCGAAGGTCACGTAGCTCGAATGGATGTAAATTGTGGCGCTGCCGGATGTTCCAACGGGGAAATCCCTTCCCGGCCACTGTGCCCTGGCATACTTGCCGTAGGTAATGAGAGTGCTTTCGGCGCCTTCTCCCTTGATGAAAAGACGGAACTTGTTGTGGGGAATGGTGACCTCTTCCCTGTAGACACCGCTTCTGACAAGGATGCGGGTAATCTCCGAGTGGCTGTAGTCCGGGCAGGCGTTGATGGCTTCCTGCACCGTCATATAGTCCCCGTGACCGGAGGCCGACACCACTATGTGGTAGTACTGAAGATGCTCCGCCAGGGCGGGAATCTGCTCGCGGATGCAATCGCACACGATTTCAGTGACCTTGCGGGCGCCGCAGGCCACGGTGTGGGTGTTGTCGTCCTTGCCGGTGGAAATCATGAAATAGGCCTTGGAAGCGTCGTCGCCGAGAGCCTCCAGCCAGTCGAGGGTGGGAGTGGTGATATCCAGAAGCACTACATCCATTTCACTTGCCACCGCGGCCATGGCAGCGGGATAATCCCCGTGGCAGTTGCGGTCCAGCACTCCGTCGTGGAACCATCGGCGTGCAACGGGAGTAAGGAGCACCGGAATGCCGCCCTTTTCGCGGACTCCGCGGACGAAGGTACGGAGGTTGTCCTGATATGCGCCCCAGGGAGCGGCGTAGCGGGCGGGATCGCTCTGCTTGGAATCGTTGTGGCCGAACTGGATGAATACGTAATCCCCTTCCTGTACGGCGGAATAGACCCTGTCCCAGAGGCCGAGGTCGATGAAACTCTTGGTGCTCCTGCCGTTCTGGGCATAATTCACTACGGAAACCTCCCCGTCCAGGAAGTTCTGGAACATCATGCCCCAGCCACGTTCGGGATTGCCGCCGCTGAGATCTTTCTCGGCCATGGTGCTGTCGCCCATCAGATGAACCGTGAAGGACGAGAGGCTGAGCCAGGCGCAGGCGAAAACGGTGAGTATGAGGACGGAGCGTTTTGTCATAGCGTGTTCCCGTTAACCGTGACGCCGTTGAAGCTCACATTGTTTGCATACTGCACGAAAACCGTGGAATCCGTGCTGGTGAAACAGCAGTTGTCGAAACTGAGCCCGCTCAGCGGGAGTTCAGGCAGGCCGTTGATATAGATTGACTGCTGAGCGCCGCTGCAGACCACATTGGAGATGTGGATGTCCCTCATTTCGGGAGTGGTCTCGTCCACGGGCACAGTCTGCTCGCCACCGGCACCGGCCATGTCGGTGGCGGCCACACCGGCGTAGTAGAGATTGAATATCACGGCGTAGCTAACGATATCCTTCATGAAGATGTCCCTGCACCAGATGTCCTTCACCAGGCCGCCGCGGCCCCGGGTGCTCTTGAAGCGGAGCCCCACGTCGGTGCCAAGGTAGCGGCAATTGCTCACGGAAACATTCTCCACACCGCCGGACATTTCACTGCCGATTACGAAACCGCCGTGGCCGTGGTAGACGGTGCAGCCGTCGATTACCACGTTGCGGCAGGCCCTGCCGTGACGGCGGCCGTCGGCGTCCTTGCCGGATTTGATACACACGGCATCGTCGCCCACGTCAAATACGGAATCCACCAGAAGCACATTCTCGCAGGCATCGATGTCGATTCCGTCGCCGTTTGTGGAATAGTGGGGGTTGCGAACCGTTATGTTCCTGATGATAACGTCATGGCACCAGAGCGGATGCAGGTTCCAGCAGGGAGAATCCTGGAAGGTGACGCCCTCCAGAAGCACCCTTTCGCAGGAACGCAGGGAAACCAGCACTGGGCGCAGGAAGGTCTTGATGAAATCCTCGTCCAGACTCTGGTCCTGGTAGTTGAGGCTGCCTGCGCTGAGGCGGGCGACCCTGTAGCCCTCGTTGGGATACCAGACGGAACCGTCGTCGGAAAAGACTCCGCCGCCGGAAGTGAGGGACTTCCAGACATCCTGCCCCACCTTGCGCTTTTTGACTTCCCTCCAGGGATGGCCGTTGCCGTCGATTACGCCCTCTCCGGTGATTGCGATGTCGTGCTCGCCGGTGGCGTTGATGGGAGAGATGCAGCGCCTCACGTCGAGGCCCTCGAAATTGGTATCGATTACGGGATAGAGAGACTCATCGGCACCGAAAACGATGATTGCATTCTTCTCAAGATGAAGCTCAATATTGCTCTTGAGGCCGATGGGGCCGGTGAGCCAGATTCCTGCGGGAACCACAAGGCGTCCGCCGCCCCTGGAAACGAGGTTTTCAATGGCGGATGCGAAAGCGTCGGTATTCAGGGTAACCCCGTCCCCCACTCCGCCGAAGTCGGCAAGGGAGACACTCAGGGAAGGGATTGACGGCGCGGCGACTCGTTCCATATGGAACGGGAGGTTTTCATACAGCGAATCCAAACGTTTGTCTTGCTTTGCACAAGAAAACTGGACAAAAGCCGTCAAAAGTAAAAAAATCAATGAGTTACGAGCTTTCATGAGTGCCATTCAAGTGGTTCATCTGCAAATATACGAAAAATAATCAAAATACAAACGTTTTCATAAAGAAAAAACCATGTTGTTTTTTTTTATTATATTTGTAACTCACTAAACGATAACTTTTCATTTTATGGGAGCATTTCACGCATACGACATCCGCGGCATCTACGGAGTAGACTGGGACCGCGAGACCGCTTACAAAGTAGCTTATTTCATTCCCAGGCTTCTGAAGGCCGACAAGGTCCTCGTGGGCCGCGACTGCCGCGTCTCTTCCGACGAGATTCACGACGCGGTGCTCAAGGGCATCAATGACGCCGGCGCCGACGTATACGACATCGGCCTCAGTTCCACCCCGATGGTCTATTTCGGAACCGCCAATTACGGTTTCGACGCATCCATCCAGATTACAGCCTCCCATAACGCCGCGAAATACAACGGCATGAAGGTGTCCACCACCGACGCACAGGCCGTTGGATTCGACGCCGGACTCGGCCAGATCAAGCAGTGGATTGAAGAAGGAGTCCACACCCCCGTGGCCGAAAAACGCGGCAAGGTCTACAAAAAGGAAATCCTCGACGACTACCTTGCCTTCATGCGCAAATTCTACAAGGACGTGAGCAATCTCACCATTGCCATGGACCTTTCCAACGGCATGTCCAACCTCTTCGCCAAGAAGATGTTCGGCGAGGGCGAGAACATCCACTACATCTTCGACACCATGGACGGCCGCTTCCCCAACCATGAGCCCAATCCCCTCGTGGAGGCCAATGTGGTCCCACTCGAAAACCTCGTCCGCGAGACCGGGGCCGACGTGGGCGTAATCTACGACGGCGACGCCGACCGCGTGGTGTTCGTGGACGAAAAGGGCTGCTTCATCTCCCCCGACCTCATGATTGCCCTCATGGGTAAGTATTACGTGGGTGAAAGGGGCCTCAAGGGCCTTGTGCTCCAGGATATCCGTTCCTCCAAGGCCGTCGGCGAATATCTCGAGCCCATGGGCTGCGAGATGCGCACCTGGAAGGTTGGCCGCGCCTTCGCCGCAAAGAAACTCCGTGAAATCGACGGTGTATGGGGCGGAGAGCTCGCCGGTCACTACTATTTCCGCGACTTCTTCTACAGCGACTCAGGCCTTCTGGCATCGATGATAATCCTGAACATCGTGGCCGACCTCAAGAAGGAAGGCAAGACGCTCAGCCAGGCGATAGCCGAAATCGTTCACTACAAGAATTCCGGAGAAATCAATTTCCGCCTTGAGGACAAGCAGGGCGCCATGGACGCTGTGAAGGATTACTTCATGGCCGAGGAGAAGGCCACCGCATTCATGGACTTCGACGGCTACCGCATCGAATTCCCCGAATGGTGGCTCAACATCCGTCCTTCCAACACCGAACCCTATCTGCGCTTCCTCTGCGAAGCCACTTCCGAAGAACTTCTCCGCGAGAAGATAGCCAAGACCGAAGAAATTCTCACCAAAAACTTCGGCGCCAAACGTTAACAGATGAAAAAACTTCTGACACTACTCACACTCGTCTTAACAGCCGGGAGCCTTGCCGCCCAGGACAGGGCAGCCGACTCCCTCCGATACAGTTACGGCCGGCAGAGCGTAAGCTCCAGCCGCAGGACCGGAACCCCGTATGCCGACACCCTGGAAACCGGCAATCCCGGAGTGAAGGTGGTCCTGTACAACAACGGCACATACCGCTTTGTCAAGGACCCGTCCGTACTGGCCAACGACGAGGTTTTCACCGAATACTGGGACACCCGTTCGGTGAATCCCTACCGCATTGAGCCTGAGAACCTTCCGGACCGCTTCACCCTCTGGATTGTGGATTCCCTGGATGCCTACTGCTGCCCCCATCAGACGCATCCGCGTTCCCTTTTCGGATACAGGCACGGGCGCAGGCACCAGGGCATAGACCTGCCCTACCCCACCGGCACTCCCGTATATGCCACCTTCGACGGCAAAGTGAGGATTTCCGACTATGTGGGAGGCTACGGCAACCTGGTTGTGATACGCCATGCCAACGGCCTGGAGACCTTCTACGGCCATCTTTCCCGCAGGGACGTGGAATCCGGCCAGTGGGTTAGCGCGGGCGACGTAATCGGCCTTGGCGGCTCCACCGGACGCTCCACCGGCCCGCATCTGCATTTCGAGACCCGTTACCGCGGAGCAGCCTTCGATCCCGCCTGGCTAATCGACTTCGAAACCGGAACCCTGCGTCACCGTCTTCTCCGTATCCGCAGCTGGTATTTCAATCCGAACCAGCGCTATGTTCAGAGCGTGGACGACGAGGACGAGATTTTCCGCACCGACGAGGAAGACCGCCTTGCCGCCGAGGAACAGGCCCGTCGCGACGCCGCAGCCCGCGCTGCAGCAGAGGCGGCCGCAATGCGCTATCATACAGTAAAATCGGGCGACACCCTTTCAGGTATCGCCCGGAGATATCATACCACCGTCCGTGAGCTCTGCCGTCTCAACAACATCCGTGAGACCAGCATCCTGCGCATCGGACAGCGCCTTCGCGTGAGGTAATCAGAAGTTGAATTTCACCATGTTTATGATGCGGTGATTGGCAATCCACTTGCCGTCGTCATACAAGCCCCTTGAAGTAATAGCGCCGCGGCCGAATTCGGCTGCGGTGATATTATATTCAAGCGACAGGGTGAGCTTGCCGATGTTCCACGCGATGGTGGGAGTGAAACGCACGGCCTGCTGGATCTTGGTGTCGGCGGCGGTATTGAGCCAAAGCGCAGTGGGTACGCCTGCGGTCATTTCAAGATCCGTGGTGGTGCCAAAGCGCTTCATGTAGCCGAGCATGGCCATGAACTGAATCTTCTTGCCGTACTGCACCGAAACGAACGACGCCCAGTCCTGCATGGGAGTGTAGGAGATGCTGTGTGAAGCAGCGTCGTATTCGGAGATTCCGTAGCCGGAAAGCAGGTTCATGTGCTCGCCGCTCTGAGCAAAGATGGTCTTGGCCTTTATCTGCAGCAAGTCTTTGGTATACTGGCCATAAAGGAAGGGCGAAACGGCGAACAGACGGCCGCTTGCAAGATGGGTTCCGAGGGCGTCGGTGTCGTAACGGACGGGCTTGGAGGAGAACAGGTCAACTCCCGCCTTGCCAAGGAAGGCTCCGTCCTTGTAGGCCACGCCGAGGTAAATCTCGGGGATGAGGCCGTATTTGTTGTACTCTACGCTCTTTCCGTTGGGGCCCACGGGAAGGAACTGCATGGGGAAGATGATGCCGCCGGTGGCGGTAATCTTGCTTCCCATGGAATAATGGGCCATAATCTGAGGGCTGCGGTTGAAGGGATTGAACGGAGCGCCGGTTTCCAGATTCAGGATATGGGGCATGTCAACCGCCATGGGGTGCCATGTCTGTCCCACATTCACAAGGAGCTTGTCTCCGTCCCTGAGATTCATTCCAATCCCCACGTAGGCCTGACGGAGGCGGAACGTGGCCACCGAACCGTTCATGCAGTAGAAGTCGGCCTCGACGGCGCCGTTTACCGAAACGTTGCCGAACTGATAGTCCGAAACCTTGAGTCCGAGGCGGGTGGTGAGGGAGAACATCCTGAACGAAGGAATGGCGTTGAGGTCTACGCCTTCAGCATTCAGATTCTCATCCTTGGGCATGTAGAAATACATGTCCTGGGTACCTGCGTTGGATTCACGGGAATCGAAGGTGGCATAATTGCGGATGAAACCGTAAAGGCTGTATTTCGCAGGAGTCTCATCCTGTGCAAAGGCGCTGCCGCAAACAAGGGCCGACGCCAGTATAACGATTAACTTTTTCATAGACTACATGGGAAAGGGAAATATCTTCGTGAGCCAGAAGTAACCGAGGATAAAGCCGATGAAACCAATCACGATGCCAACCTTCGCCATGTCCTTCGTTTCCACCATGCCGGTAGCCGATGCAATGGCGTTCGGAGGAGTGGAGATGGGGAACAGCATGGCGATGGAGGCGCACGCCGCGATGAACACAATCATAGCCTGAGTGCCGCCGAGGGCCAGGAAGTGGGCATTGTTGGCGGCTTCGGGGTCGGCCATACCGTTGGCCACCACGATGAGGATGGGAATAAGCAGGGCGGCCGTAGCGGAATTGGAAATGAAATTCGAAAGGAAGTAGCACACCAGACCGGCTATGATGAGAACCAGAACCACCGACATTTCACCGAACGGAATGGCCTGGATGAGAGTTTTGGCAAGACCGGTGTCCTGCAGGCAGTAACCCAGGCAGAAGCCGCCGGCTACGAGCCAGAGCACGTTCCAGTTAATTTCCTTGATTTCTTCCTTGCCGAAGAGGCCCGTTGCGGTGAACACGCCCAGAGGGATGAGGGCCACAATATTGGAGTTGATATGGGTAAGCTGCTCGGTTGCCCAGAGGAGGATGGTGCCCACGAAGGTAATCCATACCACATAGAGTTTCCAGTCTTTCTTCACCTTGTTCTCGGGTATTTCAAGTACGAGCTTCTTGGTCTTGAAGGGGAAGAAAAGGCGCAGCAGAACCCATGCGATGACTATCATGATAATCACGTAGGGAATCATGTGCACGCACCATTCACCGAAGCTGATGTCGATTCCGGCCTGCTCCAGGGCGCCCTTCGCGGTTGCGTTGGGAGGGGTGCCGATAGGGGTGCCGATACCGCCGAGGTTCGCGGCCACGGGGATACTCAGCGCAAGGCCTATCTTGCCCTTGTCGTCGGCCGGAAGCTTCGAGAGCACCGGGGTAAGGAGGGCCAGCATCATGGCGGCGGTGGCGGTGTTGGACATGAACATCGAGAAGAGCGAAATCATCAGCAGGAAGCCAAGGAGCACAATCTCGGGCTTGGTGCCGAAGAGTTTCAGCAGGGCCCTTGCCAGGGTGACGTCAAGGCCGTAGCGTTCCGCCATGATGGCGAGCACGAAACCGCCCAGGAAGAGCATCACCACAGGGTCGGCCATCGAACTCATGATTCGGCCGTAAGGGACGAGTGAGCCGTACTGGGGGTCACAGAACAGGCCTATACCCTTGTTGGATACGGTCAGAAGGGCTATTACAATCACCAGCAGCGAAGTGGACCAGTTGGGAATGACCTCGAAAATCCACATCAGGGCGGCGAATACGAAGAGGGCGATAACCCTCTGCTGTACCACGGTCAGTCCCTCGATCCCGTAGAAATCGACGGGGACGGCCCAGAGGAAAACGGTGACAATGAGAACCAGGGGAAGGAATACCCACAGTTTCAAATTGAATTTTGATGTTGCCATTATATTTGAATCTTAACTCTCGTATTAAAGGGCCAATATGGACAGCACGGCAAAAGCATTTGCAAGCTCTCTCATATCAATCAATAATCAAACCTGCAAAATTACTAAAAACCGTGCAGTAAAAAAAGGATTTAGCTCTTTAATTTCTCCGCCCCGGAGGAGAACATCTGGAAGGGATCCGGAGCGGCGGTCTCGAGGACTCTGTTGATGTCCTCGAGGAAAGTGTAGCAATAGAGGGTGCGGGTGCGGAAATCCACACCCTCTATGCATACGAATTCGGGCACCGCGAAATCCATCGACGGAACCACCAGGTCGTACAGAAGCTCTCCGTTACGGAATTCGGGCTTCAGCACATCGCAACGGGTATCGCGCTTCAGCAGCGAGAGAAAACGCCGTATACGGGGATTGTCGGCAGTCATGTTCCACGACTGGACGAACTCCTGAAGTTCGGCCTCATGGGCAAGGAGCGTAACCGTTCCTGCCGCCATGTCGGCCTCTGCGACACGGAGCACATCGGGAATTTCAGAAAGGGGAATGTTTCCACTCCCCTTTTCCGGTACCATTTCAATCGCAACCAGGCCGTCCTGCGCCGTAACGGTTTTTACGACTGCGCCGGTGAGCCGGCCAAGGAATGCGATCAGTTGTGTTTCAAAATCTTTGTTCATCAAAATTAAATAGTTCCCTGCTCGAGCATGGCGGTCGCGACCTTCATGAAGCCGGCGATGTTGGCGCCCTTCACATAGTCCACGCTGCCGTCGGGCTGGGTGCCGTATTTGACGCACTGCTCGTGGATGCTCTTCATGATGAAGTGGAGCTTGGCGTCAACTTCCTTGGCGTCCCAGGAGATATGCTCGGCATTCTGGGTCATTTCGAGACCGGAGGTAGCCACACCGCCTGCGTTCACGGCCTTGCCGGGAGCGAAGAGGATTCCATTGTGCTGGAAGAAGTGGATTGCACCGGGCTGGCAGCCCATGTTGGAGACCTCGCAGCAGCACCAGCAGCCGTTGGCCTTCAGTTCCTTTGCGTCATCCTCGGAAAGTTCATTCTGGAATGCGCAGGGCAGGGCGATGTCCACGGGAATGCTCCAGGCCTTCTTGCCGGCGGTGAACTGAGCCTTGCCGGGGAACTTGTCGGCCATATCCTGAACCTTGTTGCGGTTGGAGGCACGCATAACCAGCATATAGTCAATCATTTCCTTGGTAATGCCGTCGGGAATGTGGCAAACGCCGTCAGGGCCGGAGATGGCAACTACCTTCGCGCCAAGCTCGGTGGCCTTGATTGCTGCGCCCCATGCTACGTTACCGAAGCCGGAGAGGGCGACCTTCTTGCCCTTGATGTCCTTGCCGGCCTTCTCGAGAAGGTGCTGGGTGAAATAGAGAGCGCCGAAACCGGTGGCCTCAGGACGGAGGATGGAACCGCCCCAGGTGCCGCCCTTGCCGGTGAGAACGCCGGTGTTGTACTGGCGGGCCAGTTTCTTGTACATACCGTAGAGGTAGCCGATTTCACGGCCGCCAACACCCACGTCGCCTGCAGGGATATCCTGGTCGGGGCCGATGCAGTTCCAAAGCTCAAGCATGAATGCCTGGCAGAAACGCATGATTTCGTCGTTGGACTTGCCCACGGGGTCGAAGTCGGAACCGCCCTTTGCGCCGCCCATGGGAAGGGTGGTGAGAGCGTTCTTGAATGTCTGCTCAAAGCCGAGGAACTTGAGCATTGAAGGGGTCACAGCCTTGTGGAAGCGGAGACCTCCCTTGTAGGGACCGATGGCACTGTTGAACTGGATACGGTATCCGGTGTTGGTCTGTACCTCGCCCTTGTCGTCAATCCAGGTGACGCGGAAGCTGAAGATGCGGTCCGGTTCCACGAGCCTTTCCACAATCTTTGCCTTCTCGAACTCAGGATGCTGGTTGTAAACTTCCTCGATGGATTCCAGAACTTCCTGAACGGCCTGCAGATACTCTTTCTCCAGCGGATACTTCGCCTGGAGACGTGCCATAATGTCTTGTGTCTTCATGTTTTTTATGTGGTTAATTAAAATGGTTTTGGTTCAGTTATAGTGTGGGGAAAGCTACTGGGCCTGCTGCTGTGCGGCCGCGGCCTGGGCTGCGAGCTCCTGCTGGAGATGCTCGAGAGTACGGCCCTCGGGAATGTTGAGAGCGGTCCTCGCCTGGGCGGTGATGTCCACTACCACGGACTCGTCGAAATACAGGGCCTGGGAAGAATCGAACAGCACGGTGATACCCAGCTGGGTGCATATCTCGCGAACGGTATTCTGGGCTTTCTCCTGAATGGGAGCCATGAGCTGAGCCTGCTGCTGCTGGAGTTCCTGGGAGATATTCTGGCTGAAATCCTGAATACGGTTCTGAAGGTCGTACAGTTCCCTCTCCTTGGACTCGCGGATGGCTGCGGTCCAGGAAGCCTGCCTCTGCTGATACTGGGTCGACTTGGTCTGGTATTCCTCCACCATCACGGCGTAGGTTTCCTCGGCCTCTCTTTGGGAAGCGTTCATAATCTCGCGGGCAGAGTCCATCTCAGGCATAAGCATGATGAGCTCGTTGAAATTCACACGGCCGATGGTCTGGGCCGAAGCCGTGAGAGTAAGCAGTGCCATTGCGGCGAGAACGAAAATCTTTTTCATATTATCCGTTATTAAAATAGTTTCTAGAATTGTTGTCCTAACACAAAGTGGAACTGGCTTCCGCCGTCGGTGGCGTCGTCAAAGCCATAGCCCCAGTCAACACCGAGAAGACCAATCATCGGGAGGAACACCCTCACGCCGACACCGGCGCTTCTCTTAATCTGGAACGGGTTGAACTGACGGATGTCGGACCAGCAGTTACCGCCCTCCAGGAATGCCAGTACAAATATCGTGCTCTGAGGTTGCAGGATCACCGGATAGCGAAGTTCAACGGTGAATTTGTCGAATACGTTACCGGAATAGCTGTAGCCGTTCTGGCTGTACGGAGTGGGCACGTAAGGCGTAAGCGAATAGTCGTTGTAGCCACGCAGGGAGATGATTTCGGCTCCGTAGGTCATGTAGCCCGACATACCGTCGCCACCCACCAGGAAATTCTCGAAAGGAGAATAGCCCCAGTTGCGGTTGTAGTATCCAAGATAGCCGAACTGCGCCCTCGACATGAGGACCAGGTCTCCCACAAGCTTGGTATAGACCGTTCCGTTGAACTTCCACTTGTGGTACTCAATCCATCTGTAGCGCTGGGCCGATGTCCAGGTGCTGTAGTCGATATCCTTCCAGCTGTCCACGCTGATTCTGTTGCCGGAGGCGTCATAGCCATGGTGACGGAAGAGGGAATACGGCGGAGTGAGCTGCAGCGATGCGGTGAACTCCGAACCCTGGCGGGGATAAATCTGCTGGTCGGTGGAGTTACGGGTGAGCGTAACGGAATAGCTGAGGTTGTTGGATACGCCGTCGTTGAAGGCGAAGTAGTTGTTCGTCCAGTTCGTGAGCTTGTAGGTCTGCCAGCTCAGGTTGTTGTAGAGGACAAAGTAGTTGTCCGGCCACTTGAGACGCGTGCCGAGTCCGGCGTTGAAACCATACACCTCGAACATCTTATCGGTGGAGAGGAGGCCGATGTAGAGATACGAATCGGTCATCCTCGAATAGTAGCCGGAGAGGCTCAGAGATGTGGGTTTCTTGCCGAAGAGCCAGGGCTCCATGAAGCTGACGCTGAGCGAAGTATAGTATTTGCCGTTGGTCTGGAAACGGAAAGCAAGGCTCTGGGCGTCTCCGAGGGGAACCGGCCTCCAGGCATCCCTTTCGAACATTCTCCTGGTGGAGAAGTTGTTGAAGCTCACGCCGGCCGTCATCACGAAGGTGTTGCCGCCCCAGCCGCCTGAGAGTTCAAGCTGCGAAGACGGTTTCTCCGTCACATTATATATAATGTCTACGGTATTGTCCAGCTGGTTGGGGATGATGGAGTATCCGGCGGGGCTCATAATGGCTTCGGCGTCGAACTGCCCCAGAGACGCGATTTCACGGATTGAACGCTCGAAATCCGACTGGCTGTAAAGATAGCCCGGCCTGGTCATCACCTGACGGCGCACCACCTTTTCATTGGTGAGGTCGTTACCGTTGATAACGATTGCGTTCAGCAGGGCCGGCTTGCCTTCCGAAATGCGGATTTCCACGTCCACAGAATCGTTCTGGATGTTCACCTCCACCGGAGTCACGTTAATGAAGAGATAGCCGTTGTCGCGGTAGAGTTTGGTGATGTCGTAATCGGTCTGCTTCCCGCCGCCGTGCAGGCGTTTGTCGAGGGTGACCATGTCGTAGACATCGCCCTTGTTAATCTGCAGTATCGAATTCAGGAAGTCGGACGAATAGACGGAGTTGCCGGTCCAGGTGATGTTGCGGAAATAATAGCGGTGGCCCTGGTCGAACTGCATGTCGATTGCAAGGCGGTTGTCGCTGATATAGTATATGGAGTCCCTCACCAGGCGGGCGTCGCGGTAACCGGCTTCGTTGAAAGCCTCCAGAACGGTCTTCCTGTCGGTCTGGTATTCCTTTTCCTTGAACTTCTTGGACTTGAAGAAGTTATACCAGCGGGCCGAATGGGTCTCCTGCATGGCCTTGGAGAGCTGATAGTCCGAGACGTCTCCGTTCGTGCCGAGGAAATTGATGCGCCGGATACGCACCTTGGGACCGCGGTTCACGTCGAAATTGACGCGAATCGCGCTTCGGATCATGGTATCCTGCTGCACCTGCACGTCCACGGCCACCTGAAGGTATCCCTTCTCTTTGTAGTAACGCTTGATGATTTCTATGGCGGTGGACTTCACATAGTCCGAGAATTCACGGCCGGGGCGCAGGTTCAGGCGCTCCTGAAGGTCCTTTTTCTCTCCGGAGCGGACGCCGGTGTATGTCCAGCGGGAAACGCGCGGACGCTCCCTGATGCACACCTTGAACCAGGCGGTATCCCTCGAAGCGCTGAGCGAGTCGACCACTACGGCCACGTCCTCGAAATAACGCTGCGCCATCAGGCGCCTCACTATGTTGGTGATGTCTTCTCCGGGAACGGTAACCTGGGCGCCGGGTTGAAGGCCGGTCAGCTGGAGAATCTGGTGTTCATTGAAATACTGGTTGCCCTCGACGCCGACTCCGCCCACGACATACTGCCTGGGATTGTTGTAATCGATTACTATAGAATTGCGGCCGGTCTGCGCCCGGAGAACGGTACCCCAGGAAAACAGCGCAAGCGCGCAGAGAGCCATCAGTCTTCCTTTCATTTCAAACACTCTTATCCTGCAAAGATAGACATTTTATTTGACTTTACCATAACGGCGGTCGCGGGAGGAATACTCTCTCAGGGCCGCCCGGAATTCATCCTTGCGGAAGTCCGGCCACAGTACGGGGCTGAATACGAATTCGGTATATGCGCTCTGCCAGAGAAGGTAGTTTGATATTCTCTCTTCGCCGGATGTACGGATAAGGAGGTCCGGATCGGGAATTCCGGCGGTAACCAGGTACCGTTCGAAATCGGCCGCCTCCATATTCTGGAATTCTTCGGGGGAAAGGGTTGCCGCGGCCTTTTTCATCGCCTGCATGATGTCCCATTTTCCGCTGTAGCTCAGGAAAACGATTAGCGTCATCCTGTCGTTCGAAGCGGTCTGCTCCATCATTCCGTCTATTGCGGCGTTCAGCTTGTCCGAAAGCCTTGCCCGGTTGCCCAGGACCACGAAACGCACCCCATTGTCCATCATGGTGGAAAGCTCCTTGCGGATGGATTCCATCATCAGCTCCATGAGCGTTGAGACCTCCTCCTTGGGACGGTTCCAGTTCTCTTCGGAAAAAGCGTAGAGGGAGAGGTACTTCACCCCGTCTTCGACAGCCGCCTCGGTGCAGGCGCGGACGCTTTCCACACCCTCGAAGTGGCCGTATATCCTTTCCTTGCCGCGGGCCTTCGCCCATCGGCCATTGCCGTCCATTATAATGGATACGTGCTGCGGTACGTTGTTCATACTATCCGTTGTTGCGCATGTCCTCGCCCCAGAACAGACGTGAGGTAAGAGCCTTCACGAAGCCCGAAGAGGCGAGCCGGATGCGTTTGAGCGAAAACTGTGCCATCTCGACGTGAATGGTCCATTCAGGCTCGATTTCCACGGTCCTGTTGTCCGTAGTCATTATGGCTATTCCGTCTCGGCTCTCGAAGGAGATGTCCACCTTGGCCGTTTCCGGGAGCACTATCGGCCTCACATTCAGGTTGTGGGGCGAGATAGGGAGCACCTTGGTGTCCGGCATACAGATGGGGCCTCCGACGCTCAGCGAATAAGCCGTTGAACCGGAGGTTGTGGACACTATGAGCCCGTCGGCCCAGTAGGTCGGGAGCAGCTCTCCGTCTATTGCCACGTTGATTCCGAGCACGGACGGACCCTTGCGGTGCAGGGCCACCTCATTCACCGAATAAGGGAGCATGCCGATGCTTTTCCGGGCGCCGGGGCCCTTGAGCGTGGCATTCAGCACGGTGCGGTATTCGATGCGGAAATCCCCTTCCATGAGGGCGTTGAGCACTTCTTCAGGACGGTTTTCGCAGAGGAAGCCGATGCGGCCGAAATTCACTCCCAGGATGGGCAGGCCGATGTCCGACACCACGTGCGCCGCGGAAAGGAAAGTTCCGTCGCCGCCCATGGAGAGGACGAGGTCCGTCTCCGGCTGCACGTCGGCCTTGTTGCGAATCTCATAGAGTTCGTACTGAGCCCCTTCAAGCTGGGCTATGAGGTCCCGGGCCTGGGGATGGCTGCGCAACCTGTCGTTAAGGATGAAATAACCTATTTTCATACTTTGTTTTCGAATCAGCTTCCAAAATTAACACATTATTTACAATTTTCATTATTTTTGCCATAAATAACTGACATAATCCCGTTAAGATATGACAAGGCTCAGCGTCAACATCAATAAAATCGCCACGCTGCGGAACGCCCGCGGCGGCAATCTGCCGGACGTGACCAAAGCGGCTCTCGACATAGAGCGTTTCGGTGCGGAAGGCATAACCGTACATCCCAGGCCCGACGAGCGGCACATCCGCTACAGCGACGTCCGCGAAATCCGCCCTCTGGTGAAGACGGAATTCAACATCGAGGGGAACCCCATCGATTCTTTCGTCAATCTGGTGCTGGAGGTGGTTCCGGACCAGGTCACCCTCGTCCCGGACGCCCCTGAGGCCCTTACATCCAACGCCGGATGGAATACGGTAAAGCACCGAGACTTTCTCACCGACATCTGCAAGACCTTCAAAGACAAAGGCATACGCACGTCTATTTTCATCGACCCGGACCCGATGATGGCAGAGGGCGCCGCCCTCTGCGGGGCCAGCAGGGTTGAACTCTACACGGCCGACTATGCCGCCGAGTACCGCCTGGATCCGGAAATCGCCATAGTGCGCTATCTGGAAACCGCCAAGGAGGCCCGCAGCTGCGGGCTCGGCCTCAATGCCGGGCACGACCTCTCGCTGGAGAATCTGGCCTATTTCATCCGCACCATCCCCTGGACCGACGAAGTTTCGATTGGCCATGCACTTATCTCAGACGCGCTGTACATGGGCCTTGAGAAAACAATTCAGGCCTATCTTGGGGAAATCCGCAAAAAATAGTTAAATTTGCAGTCTTGACCGAAAACGAAAAAACAAACACAATAAGATGAAAAAGACTCTAATAATCGCCGGCGTTATCGCCGCACTCAGCTTTGCCGCCTGCGAAAACGGCGGCACAACCGCACCTGCGGCAGTAAACTCCAACGACAGCACCGCCGTCGCCGGCAGCATCGTTTACTTCAACCTGGACGAAGTCATGGCCGGCTACGACATGGCCAACGACCTCCAGTCCCGTTTCCAGACCAAGGCCAACAGCCTCCAGGCCGAATTCGACCGCCGGAGCAACAGCATCCAGCACGATGCCAATGAATTCCAGAGCAAGGTAGACCGCGGCCTTCTCACCTCTTCGGTAGCCAACGCACAGCTCCAGAGGCTCCAGCAGAGGCAGAGCGAGTACCAGCAGTACGTGGCCACCAAGAGCCAGGAACTCGGCCAGGAGCAGGAGGTTATGATGAACACCATCTACAACGCAATTGCCGAATACGTGAAGGCCTACAACGAGGAGCACAACTTCGCCATGGTTCTCGCCACCACTGAGAATCTCACCAAGAATCTGATGCTGCCCGTGGTTACCGCCGATCCTGCACTCGACATCACCCAGGAAATCCTGGACGGCCTCAACGCTCAGTACATCCTCGAGAAGCAGAACGCCAATAACAACAACTAGGACGGATGAGAATCGCCGTCCTGTCCAGTTTCTACCCCTTGAGGGGCGGTATTTCCCAGTTCAATGCCAGCATGCTGGCGGGACTGGGAAAATGGCATGATATGCGCGCATTCACATTCTCCAGACAGTATCCAGGCCTGCTTTTCCCCGGAAAAACCCAGTATGTGGGGCCGGACGACAAGGCCATGCCAGTGGATTCGGTTCCCGTGGTCGACACGGCGAATCCCTTCACCTGGATAAAGGCCGCACGCACCATCCGGGAATGGAAACCGGACCTCCTGATAATGAAATACTGGATGTCCTGGTTCGCCCCCTCGCTGGGCTGGGTGGAACGTCACGTGGGCTGCAAGTCCCTCACTGTCCTGGATAACGTGATTCCGCACGAACCGCACTGGTTCGACAAGCCCCTCACCAGGTATTTCCTGAACGGCTGCGACGGCTTCATCTCCATGTCCGGAAGCGTGACGGAGGACCTTCTTTCCCTTAAGAAAGACGCCCGTTACCTTCAGCTGTTCCATCCCCTGTACAGCCATTTCGGCGAGAAGCAGCCGCGCACCGCGGCATGTGAAAGCCTCGGGCTGGACCCGGCGAAGAAGACCATCCTCTTCTTCGGGCTCATCCGTCAGTACAAGGGGCTGGACATTCTGCTGGAAGCCTTCAGGGAGCTTCCCGAAGACTATCAGCTTGTAATTGCCGGGGAGCCTTACGGTTCCTTCGACCCTTACCAAAAAATCATCGACAGCCTTCCCGGCAGGGACAGGGTACACGTTTTTACCCGCTACATCCCCGACTCGGAAGTAAGTCCCTTCTTCAGCGCCGCCGACGTGTGCGTCCTCCCCTACCGGAGTGCCACCCAGAGCGGAATCAGCGCCATTTCCTACCACTTCGACCTCCCCATGATCGTTACCGACGTGGGAGGGCTGAAGGAAGCCGTGGGCGACTCCGGCACGGGAATTGTCGCATCAGCCCCGGACCCGGCGATAATCCGCAGCGAAATACTGCGCTATTTCGCCGGCGACTCCCTGCGCGAAGGCTTTGTGGAAGCCATCGGCAGGGAAAAGGAAAGGCTCGGATGGGAGAGGTTCTGCCTTGAACTCCTGAGCTTTGCCGAAACCCTATAAACGAAAGAGAATGAAACGCATTTTAGTCCTTACAGCCCTCCTGGCGGCACTCTTCAGCGGTGTCGCCCTCGCACAGGATTACGTTCCCACTCCGGTTACCGTTTCCCAGGAAAAGGTGCGCCTCAACGGGAAGGTCTACCTCTCCCATGTGGTGCTGGAGCGCCAGACTCTGTATGGCATCTCACAGGCCTACGGCGTGAGCGTGGAGGATATCTACGAGGCGAACCCCACCCTCAGGGACACCGGGCTCCAGAAGAATGCCATCATTCTCATCCCCTACAGGGAGGCATCGGCCGACGAACTTCCCTATATCGAGCACCGCGTACGCTGGTATGAGGATCTCAACGACATTGCTCGCCGCTACGGAGTTGGGATGCAGGAAATCATGGACCTGAACGGCATGACATCTCCGGACATTACCGCCCGCCAGATACTTAAAATCCCCCGCCAGGCCGGCACTGTGACCGCTCCGGCGGAACCTCCGGCACCAGTGGCCGAAGAACCGGCTCCAGTAGAGCCCGAAACGGCCCCCGAAGTGCCCGGTACGGATATTCCGGCCGTGGACGAAGATGCAAAGCCCGAAGAGGCCGAGCCCGGATTCTTCACCTACACCGGAAAGAATTCCGTGGAGATGTCGCTCGTTCTTCCCCTAGGCGCATCCGGTAACATGGTGGGCACCAATATGGATTTCTATTCGGGTGTACTGATGGCCCTTCGCGAAATTGAGCGAAACGGCATTAACGTAAAGCTGAACGTATTCGACCTCAACGCCGGAATGCCCGCCATAGAGGTTCTCTGCCACAGCGACTTCGTGCTCGGCCCCGTTACCCCGAGGGATATAGAGGCCGTGCTCCAGAGGGTTGGCGGCCAGGTTCCAGTGATTTCCCCCCTCGACCAGAGGGCGGGCGCCCTGGGTGCGAATTACAGTCCTTTCATCCAGACACCGAGCCCCGCCGACACTCAGTATCAGGAGCTCTGCGAGTGGCTCTTTAGCGAGACCGGACAGAACGACAACATAATCCTCATCACAGAAAAGAATGCCGTGAACTCCACGGCTGCGGTCGCTGCGAGAAGCATGCTCTCCCGCTTGGGCGTAAACTACGACATTCTCTCCTATGCGGTTGTGGAAGGGCGCGGTGTTCCCGCCACGCTTAACGAAAGGATGACCCGCGGCGGAGTGAACCGTGTCCTTGTGGCCTCGGAGAGCGAAGCCTTCATCGGCGATGTGATGCGCAATCTGGGCATCATGCTCTCGCGCGGTTTCGAGCTGGTGATGTATGCTCCCTCCAAGGTCCGCACCTTCGACACCATCGACGGCAGCACCTACCATCAGGCATCGCTGCACATCTGCGCCAACTACTTCGCAGACTATAATTCCTCTGCGGTGAGGGATTTCGTATTCGCATACAGGGCCCTGTTCAACACCGAGCCTTCGCAGTTCGCCTTCCAGGGCTACGACACCGCCATGTTCTTCGTTACCCGCTGCGCCAAATACGGCAACGCCTGGCTCCGCATGCTGGGCGCCGAAAGGGTATCCGGCCTTCACACTGACTTCCAGTTCGTCGAGGACGGGGACGGCACCGTTTCCAACAGAGCCGTGCGCAGGATAACGTTCAACCGCGACTACTCCACAACCATTTCAAGATAATGGAAAAGCTTCGCTGTCTCATACTGGGAGGAGGTCCCGCCGGATTCACGGCCGCAATTTATGCGGCCAGGGCCAACCTCTCCCCCGTCCTGTACGAGGGAATTCAGCCCGGAGGGCAACTCACCACCACAACCATAGTCGAGAATTTCCCGGGATTCCCCGGAGGAGTCGACGCCAACACCCTCATGGACTCGATGCGTGAGCAGGCGCGCAGTTTCGGGGCCGATGTCCGCAGCGGAACCGCTACGGCCGCGGAACTCGGCGGCAGCCCTTTCCGCATCACTATTGACGGAGAGCACGAAATCCTTGCCGAGAGCCTCATAATCGCCACCGGCGCGAGCGCAAAGTATCTCGGCCTCCCTTCCGAGCAGAAATACAGGGGCGGCGGAGTCTCGGCCTGCGCAACCTGCGACGGTTTTTTCTTCCGCCGCAAAACCGTTGCCGTGGTGGGCGGAGGAGACACTGCCTGTGAAGATGCCCTCTACCTTTCATCCCTTGCGAAAAAGGTCTATATGATTGTGCGGAGGGATGTTTTCCGCGCTTCGAAAGCCATGCAGGATAAAGTGCTGGCAAAGGATAATATCGAGATTCTGTGGAACTGCAACACGCAGGAAGTCCTCGGAGACGGTTTCGGCGTCACCGGCGCAAGGCTGCTCCGCAAGGACGGCGTGGTGTTCGACATCGAAATCGACGGTTTCTTCCTCGCTATAGGGCACCATCCCAATTCCGAGCTCTTCGCCCCGTGGCTGGAGCTTGACGCCAATGGCTATATAGTTACGGAAAAGGGCAGTTCAAGGACAGCGATTCCGGGCGTATTCGCCGCCGGAGATGTTCAGGACCCTGTTTACAGACAGGCGGTTACCGCTGCGGCTTCAGGCTGCATGGCGGCCCGCGACGCAGAAAAATTTCTTCTGGAAAAACAGTAAAAGATGATAAGACTGAGGACAATATCCGTAATTGCGCTGCTTATTGCCATATTCTCTTCGTGCAAGAGTGAATATGAGGTTCTGCTCATGTCCAACGACATCGATGCAAAGTATGCCGCCGCAATGGACTACTTCAACAACAAAAAATACCGCAAGGCGGCCGAACTCTTCGAATCCATGGCCGTGCTCACGAACGGAACCGCACGCGACGACACGGTCCAGTACTACTGGGGCCTGTCGAACTACCGCTACAGGGATTATTACACAGCCCAGTCGAACTTCACCCGTTTCCTGGAGAACTTCCCTCGCAGCCCCTTCGCCGGCGACGCCCAGTTCTACAGGCTGGACTGCATGTACCGTGGCACCTACCGCTATGAACTGGACCAGGCTCCGTCGAGGGCTTGCATCGCGGCCATCAACCAGTATGTCAGGGAGTACAATCCCGACCCGGGCAAGCTTGAGGCCTGCAACAGAATGACCGCAGACCTTCAGGACCGCATTGACCGCAAGGCCTTCGAGGCGGCGAAACAGTACTACACCATGGAAGACTACCTGGCCGCCCATGTTGCCCTGAAAAACGTCCTCAAGGACAATGCCGACAACGGATACCGCGAGGAGGTCCTTTACTATACCGCCATGTCCTCTTATCATTACGCGCGCCTGAGCATGCCCACGAAGCAGAGGGAGAGGTATCTGGTATTCATCGACGACTACCTGAACTTCATCGGCGAGAATCCCGACAGCGATCATCGCCGCGAACTGACCCCCCTGTATCAGAAGGTCCAGCGCCTCCTAGGCCGTGACGGTTCGGAACCCGCCCCCGCGGAATGAAAAATTTTTGAAACTATCCCGCGGAAAGCCTTGTACATATTATAGTGACAAGAAAAAAGACACTATGGAAAACAAGAAAAAAATACCTGTAAACACCATTACCAGGGACATCCGCAACCTGGCCGCTCCCACCGGAAACATCTATGAATCCGTGGTTATCCTCTACAAGAGGGCAAATCAGATAGCACTTGCCGAGAAGAAGGAACTCGTGAAGAAGCTCGAGGACTTCCGCAACGACCGCGACACCATGGAAGAAGTTTTCGAAAACAAGGAGCAGATTGAAATCTCCAAGTACTACGAGCGCCAGCCCAAACCGGACCTCGTGGCCATCTCCGAATTCGAGAACGGAGACCTCTATTACCGTAAGGCACAGAGCGCCAACCCCATCGACATCAAGAGCGAGTAAAAGAGGCCAGCCATGCTCCGCGGTCTCAGCATCTCCAATTACATTCTGATAGACTCTCTGGACATTCAGTTCCCGGAGGGTCTGGTCATTATTACTGGTGAGACCGGAGCCGGCAAATCCATTCTTCTCGGCGCCCTTTCCCTGGTCCTCGGTTCCAAGGCCGATGCCTCCATGATTGGCCCCTCCGGGGACAAATGCGTGGTGGAGGCCGAATGGGATATCCGGGGCAACTCCGCAGCCAAAGCCTTCCTCCGGGACAATGGTCTTGACGATACCGACGAACTGATTCTGCGCCGCGTAGTCTCGGCCACGGGCCGGAGCCGCAGTTTCGTAAATGACGAACCCGTGGCCCTGCCGGAGCTGCAGGAACTCGCGGCCCATCTTGTGGACATCCATTCCCAGCATCAGTCCCTGAAGCTTGCCCGGCCGGAATTCCGCCTGGACGCCCTCGACAGCTACTGCGCGGACGCAGCACTGAGGGAACGCTGCAGCCAGCTCTGGGATGCCTGGCAGAAGAGCCGCCGTACTCTGGAACAGCTTCGCGAAAAAATCCGCACAATCGACAGCGAACGCGACTACAAGCAGGCCCGCTGGGAGAAACTGGACAAGTCCCGCCTTGTCGAAGGA
>CAJOCS010000022.1 GCA_905233655.1 uncultured Bacteroidales bacterium
GTCTTCTACGACAACACCCCCCAGGCCCGCACCCGTTCCGAGGCCATTGAAAACGCCCTCATGGAACAGTACCCCGAGCATAAGGTATACCGCAGTTTCGAGAGCCCCAACTACAAGGTGCTCATTGGTAATTTCCGCTCCAAGGATGAGGCGCTCCGCATTTTCAATGCGCTCAAGAAGACCTACCCCACCGCCTACATCATCAAGGACAATATCGAGTATCCTCTCTAATGGCCGCCATCAAACAGGGACTGGAACAAAAACTCCAGCAGAAGCTTTCACCGCTGCAGATTCAGACCATCAAGCTCATTGAAATGCCGGTGCAAGCCCTGGAGCAGCATGTGCGCGAGGTGCTCAATGACAACCCCGTGGTGGACGACACGCCCCAGGGCGGTTCGGACGACGAACCCCGCGATGTGTCCATCTCCCAGGTAGAGGCCCAGGAGCAGAGCGGCGGTTCCCTGGAAGAGAATTACGGTCCCCAGGACGACGACATTCCTTCCTACAATCTCCACGTGAACAACTGGGGCAAGGACGAAAGGCCTGAATACAACACCTTCTCCGTCAAGCAGAGCTTTACCCAGAGCCTCCTTGAGCAGCTCGGCTACCGCAATCTCACCGAGCATCAGCGCACAGTTGCGACCTTCATCATCGGCTCCCTGGACGACGACGGATACCTGCGCCGCGACATAGAGTCGCTCGTGGACGACCTCGCTTTCCGCGCCAACGTAGAGTCAAACGCCGAAGAGGTGGAGGACATGCTGAAAGTGATTCAGCAGTTCGAGCCCTCCGGTGTAGGCGCAAGGGATTTGAGGGAATGCCTGCTGCTTCAGCTGGAAGACAAAAAGCGCACGCCCTCGGTGGAGAATGCCATCAGGGTCCTTGGAGAGCAATTCGACGCTTTCAAGAATCGGCATTTCCCGAAAATCATGAGCCGGCTCGGCCTCAGCGAGGAGGAGATGAAAGGCGTGATGGATGAAATAAAGCGGCTCAACCCCTCGCCCGGAGGGCAGATTGACGACAGCTACAACGACCAGGCCCAGCAGGTTGTCCCCGACTTCCGTCTGGACTATGAAAACGGCCAGCTGATACTCTCCATGCCCCGTTTCTCCATCCCTGAACTGCACATAAACCGCAAGTATGCGGAGATAATGGAAACCGGCAAGTACTCCGACTCCAGGGCCGACAAGGAAGCCGCCACCTTCGTGAAGCAGAAGATAGATTCGGCCAAATGGTTCGTGGAAGCCCTGCGCCAGAGGCAGAACACCCTCGAGAGCACCATGCGGGCCATCATTGAGTACCAGCACGACTATTTCATCGACGGCGACGAGGAGTCCCTCAAGCCGATGGTGCTGAAAGACATCGCCGAGATGACCGGTTTCGACATCTCCACCATTTCCCGCGTGGTGAACAGCAAATGGATTGAGACCCACTTCGGCATCTATCCCCTGAAATACTTCTTCTCCGAAGGCCTGGAGAACAGCGACGGCGAGGAAGTCTCCACCCGTGAAATCAAGAAGGTGCTCCGCGCCCTTGTGGACAATGAAGACAAGCACAATCCACTCACCGACGACGAACTGGTTGACGGCCTGGCGGAGAAAGGCTACAAGGTGGCGAGGAGGACCATCGCAAAGTACCGTGCCCAGCTGGACATTCCCAAGGCACGCCTTAGAAGAGACATCTGATTCTCCCTTCGGGACAGTTACGGCCCTGGAAGCAAAAACGGCTTCCAGGGCTTTCTTTTTAGGCTGTTGAAAAAATTGTGGAAAAATTTGGAAGAAAGTGTAAGAAAATGGAAAATTCTTCTTACCTTTGCATCCAGCGTGAAAGTATAAAGTTTTATGGTCAAGTTTTTTGGAAAAGCCACTGGTAAAGTAGATGACAAGGGGCGCGTAGTGCTCCCTGCCATCTTCCGTGACGCCCTCACCCGGGGCGGTTCCGAAGACATGACCCTGGTTGTAAAGAAAAATGTCCAGCAACGTTGTCTGGACCTGTTTGCCTATGACGAGTGGGTGCGCAGGTCGGACAAGGTTCTGGAAGGAATAGACCCTGAACTCAATACTGAAGACGCTGATTTCTGGACCAAGTACAATGACGGCGTTTTCACACTGGTGCCCGACACCAAGCTTGGAAGACTGAACATTCCGTCATCGCTGCTTGAACAGGCAGGTATTACCAAAGAGGTAGTATTTGGCGGCGTGAACTACAAGCTTCAGATCTGGGCTCCCGAATCCAGAGAAGCAGATCTTCTGTCTGACGAAGAGTTCAAGAACACCGCCTCGAGACTATCCGCCAAGAAGTAAGGAGGGTCTCGAAATGTCTGAATATCATACACCGGTCCTGCTTGGGGAGAGTATCTCTGCCCTTTTGACCAATCCCGACGGAATATACGCAGATGCCACTTTCGGAGGCGGTGGGCACACCGCTGAATTACTTTCACGCTTACACGATGGCGGCAGGGTCATCGCCTTCGATCGTGACATTGATGCAATAGAGAACGCCCTGAAAGACGAGCGTCTCACCCTGATTCACAACAACTTCCGCTTCATCGAGAACTATGCCGTCCACCTTGGCGTGCGCTTCGACGGAATCCTTGCCGACCTTGGCGTGAGTTCACACCAGTTCGACACCGCGGAGAGAGGATTCTCTTTCCGCTACGAAGACGCGCTTCTGGACATGAGGATGAACACCGAGGCCGCCCTTACGGCCAAAGACGTGGTCAACGGCTATGACGAGGAAAAGCTTGCCCGCATTCTCCGCATCTACGGAGAGGTGGACGGAGCCGCACGCATGGCCGCCCTGATAGTCAAGGAGAGGGCGAACGGAGAAATCCGCACCACCGGAGACCTTGACAGGGCCATTGAGAAAATGCTGCCCCGCAATGCCGCACACAAAGTGCTCGCCCAGGTGTACCAGGCCCTCAGGATCGAGGTGAACGGAGAGCTCCGTTCGCTGGAGAAGTTCCTCGACGGCGCCACCCGCAGCCTTAAGGAAGGCGGAAGGCTGGTTGTGATTACCTACCACAGTCTGGAAGACCGGATGGTGAAGAATTACATCAAATTCGGAAACACAGACGGCGAGCCCGAAAAAGACGGCTTCGGCCGCATTGTACGCCCGCTCGTGGAAGTGAACCGCAAACCGATTCTTCCGGACGAAAGCGAAATTGAACGGAACACCCGTGCCAGAAGCGCAAAGCTGCGCATAGCCGAAAGGAGGACTGAGCAATGAGGGCGGGAGATATCTGGCAGGCCATAAAGAACTCCATCAAGGCTCTCCGAAACGGAGAGTTCCTGCTGAGAGTGCGCGCAGACAAGCTGTATCTGCACATAATGTATCTCTTCCTGCTGATGTGGCTCTCCATAATGCTGAGCCTGCAGGTAGACAAGACACTCACCAAGGCCGGTGAGAACAAGGCCACAATCGAACAGATGCGCATCCATCATGCCGAGAAGGAAGCCGCCCTCGTGAAGGTGCGCAGCGCATCGGCCACACAGCTGAGGCTTAGCCGGATGGGCTCCGAAGCGAGTATGCCCACAGAACCCGCAACCATTTTAAAGAACCACTGATGAAACGCAAGGACAGTGAAATACAGGACACTATAGAAAACCGCGACAGAATCCACGTGGTTATGTTCTTCCTGGGCCTGCTCTTCCTGGCTCTGGCGGTTGTCATTCTCGCGCGTGTGGTCATTATCCAGACCACCTATTCCGTGGACAACAGTGTAATCGGCCTTTTCCGCCCGAGAATCCAGAAACACACGGAAGTGCCGGTGCGCGGCAGAATCCTTGCATGCGACGGCCGTCCCATGGCCCTGTCGGCCCCCCTTTATGACATCTACATGGACTGCACCGTGCTCAAGCAGGAGTTCGTGGACCGCAACGACCCCGACGGAGAAAGGCTGTGGAGAAAGAAGGCCGACACCCTCGCCTATTATCTTAGCAACCAGTTCAGGGACCGTACCGCCCAGCAGTACCGGGACCTCATAATAAACGGCCGCGAGCGCGGCTCGCGCAACGTGCGCATCCAGCGCAACATCGACCTTGCCACTCTGAATATTGTCGAGACCTTCCCTCTCTTCAAAGAAGGTCCCTACAGGGGTGGAATAATAGTGCGTCCCCATGAGGAGCGCATTTATCCTTACGATTCGCTTGCCAGGCGCGTAATCGGATATGTCAAGGACAGCATCCGAATCGGCCTGGAGAACAATTTCGACTATGTGCTGCATGGCCGCGAGGGCTACGAATGGCGCCGCGTCACTGACGACAAGCAGTGGATCCGCGACCTCGACAGCAACCGCGTTCGCGCCATTGACGGCAACGACATCCGCACCACCATCAACGTAGACTTCCAGGATATTGCCGACAGGGCCCTGCGCACCAGGATTGCCGAGGACGACGATATCCGCGCCGGAATCGTGATTATTATGGAGGCCTCCACCGGAGCAATCCGCGCCATGGTGAACCTGTCCCGCGGCAACACCCCCCAGACAACGCTCTGGGAGAGGGAGAACATCGCCCTCAGAGAGGTCGGCGAGCAGGGTTCCGTGATGAAAACCGTGTCGCTGCTTTCCCTTGTGGAAGACGGCTATGTGACGAATCTGGAACAGACCATTCCTACCAACAACGGCTTCGTACAGGGCTACAGGCAGGACGTCCACATTCTGGACTACCAGAACGAGACCGGCCGAAGGGACATAAGCGTGATGCACGGCTTCGAGATTTCCTCCAACTACGTGTTCACATACCTTGCCGAGAACTATTACGGCAGCAATCCCTCCGAGTTCTTCGACCACATCTATTCCTACCGCCTCGGCGAAGCCTTCGACTTCGACATCAGCGGCCTTGGGACCCCGGTCGTGAACCGTCCCGGCACTCCTTCCTGGTCCAGGACATCGCTCGGAACCACCGCATACGGCTACGGAATAAGCGTCACTCCCCTTCATGTGGCAACCTTCTACAATGCAATCGCCAACAAGGGCCGCATGATGAAGCCCTATCTGGTGGAAGACATCGAAAAGGACGGAAGGGTAATCACCACTTTCGAGCCAATGGTGCTTAACAACATCTGCTCAAGGGCGACCGCCGACACCGTAACGAGGGCCCTGCGCCAGGTTGTGGTGAACGGTACCGCCACCAGACTGAGAGGAGCCAAGCTGAATGTAGCCGGCAAGACCGGCACCGCCCAGGTGGTGCTCTCTTCACAGGAAAGGAACGGGAGCACCGACCCCTACCACGACATCAACGGCCGCAAGAAGAACCAGGGCACATTCGTGGGCTTCTTCCCTTCCGAGAACCCCAAATATACCATACTGGTCACCGTGTACTCATATCTGTCCGGAAGGAGCTTCTACGGCGGCACCATTCCCGCCCTGGTGGTGAGGGATGTGGTGGACCAGATTTACGCCATCGACGGCAGCTGGAACAACACTCTCCGCCCGGCAAACGCAAATGTCCCGGTTCTTGACAGCAGGGTCGCCACCAGCGACAACGGCCAGATTCCGGACGTCCGCGGACTCGGGCTCAGGGAGGCCATTTACTCCATGGAGAGTTCAGGATACCGCTGCACCTATGAAGGTTCGGGCCATGTAAGCAGCCAGACTCCGGCTGCGGGAAGCACTCTCGCGGCAGGCGAAACAGTAAGACTTGTACTAAGATGAAACTTGAAAAGATAATATCGGCGCTTGACGTACTTGAATTCCGCGGAAATGCCGCAGCGGAAATAAGCGATGTGTGCCTGGATTCCAGGAAGGTTACTCCGGGAGCGCTTTTCGTTGCGGTAAAGGGTTTCGAGAGCGACGGCCACAGCTACATCGGCATGGCCCTTGACAAGGGCGCCACGGCAATCGTATGCGAGACTCTCCCCGGTGAACTCCGTGAGGATGTGAGCTATATCAGGGTTGCCAACAGCCGCCTTGCCGCAGCTCTTTCGGCCGATGCCTTCTTCGACCATCCCTCCGGAAAACTCACCCTCGTGGGCATAACCGGAACCAACGGAAAGACCACCACGGTAACTCTCCTTTACCGTCTTTTCACCGAAATGGGATATCACTGCGGGCTTCTTTCCACAATTGCGAATTACGTTGGAAGCGAAAGGCTTGAAACCGCCAACACCACCGCCGATCCCGTTACCATCAATTCCCTGATGGCCCGCATGGTGGCGAGCGGATGCCAGTACTGCTTCATGGAAGTGAGCTCAATCGGCCTGGAGCAGGACAGAGTAAGCGGCCTGGAGTTCGCCGCCGGAATTTTCTCCAACCTTACCCACGACCATCTGGACTACCACAAGACCTTCGCCGAATATATCCGCTGCAAGAAACTCTTCTTCGACTCCCTCCCCAAGAAGGCCTTTGCAATAATGAACAGCGACGACCGCAACAGCGCCGTAATGCTTCAGAACTGCCAGGCGAAACCCGTGAGCTACTCCGTAAGGGGACTTGCCGACCACACCGCAAGGGTGCTGGAACAGAGCTTCGAGGGAATGCTCCTCAAGATTGACGGGCAGGAGACCTGGTGCAGGCTCATCGGCATGCACAACGCATACAATCTGCTTGCAATCTACACCACCGCGGTTTGCCTGGGCGAAGACGCCACCGAGACGCTCGTGGCGCTGTCAAGGCTGGAATCGGCCCCCGGAAGGCTCGAGAATCTTCGCGGTCCCAGGGATCTGAGCGTGATTGTGGACTATGCCCACACGCCCGACGCCATGGAGAACGTGCTGAAGACTCTCCGCGAAATAGCTCCAGAGAGACAGCTCATCTGCCTCTTCGGCTGCGGCGGAGACCGCGACAGGAGCAAGCGTCCCGAGATGGCCGCCGTCGCCGAAAAGCTCGCCGACCGCATCGTCATCACCTCCGACAATCCCAGGACCGAAGACCCGGAAGCCATAATAGAGGATATCCGCAAGGGGCTGGACCGCGATGGAATGGCCAAGGCCATTGTAATCAGCGACCGCCGCGAGGCCATCCGGACCGCCATCCTCACCGCTCCCGAAGGCTCCACCATCCTACTTGCCGGAAAGGGCCACGAGACCTACCAGATAATCGGAAAAGAAAAACGTCATTTTGACGAAAAAGAAATAGTGAACGAAACCTTTGCCTCTATCCTGTAATGATTTATCATCTGTTCCAATACCTCCAGAAAGCCGGAGTGGACTTCCCCGGGATGGGTCTTATGAACTACCTGTCCTTCAGGGCCATGCTCGCAGCCGTTACGGCCGTTCTCTTCGCGCTGTTTGCCGGAAGGCGCATCATTGACGCCCTCCGCAAGCATCAGATAGGAGAAACGGTCAGGGATCTCGGCCTTCAGGGCCAGATTGAAAAGAAGGGCACTCCCACCATGGGCGGAATCATCATTATCCTGTCCATACTCACGGGCGTGCTGCTGTTCTGCGACCTCAGCAACATTTATGTGATTCTCCTGCTGGTGAGCACCCTGTGGTGCGGAGCCCTGGGTTTTGCAGATGATTATATAAAGGTGTTCAAACACCGCAAGGAAGGCCTTTCGGAAAAGGCTAAACTGATAGGGCAGGTGCTGCTTGGATTCGTAATCGGCTTTACGGTCTGGATCAGCCCGGACATCGTGGTCCGTGAGAAAACCAAGGTGGACGAGAGCGTTGAACGCACCCTCGAAACCGAAACCACCGTCACTTCGGGCCGATACGTGGAAGAAGACGTGGTGAAGAGCACCAAAACCACCATCCCCTTCGTCAAGAACCACGAGTTCGACTACCGCTGGCTCTCTCCGGTGGGTGGCGCCTGGGGCTGGTATATGAAATGGGCGGTTTACGTTCTCATGATAGTTATTGTGATTACCGCATGTTCCAACGGAACCAATCTTACCGACGGTCTGGACGGACTTGCGGCAGGCACATCGGCAATCGTTGGGGTTGTGCTAGGCATCCTGGCTTGGCTGGGGGGCAACCTGATCGACTCCAATTACCTGAACATAATGTATATTCCCGGTTCAGGCGAGATTGCAATCTTCATGAGTGCATTCGTGGGTGCGCTCATCGGCTTCCTCTGGTATAATTCCTACCCCGCCCAGGTGTTCATGGGCGACACGGGAAGCCTCACCATCGGCGGTGTTATAGGTGTCAGCGCAGTTCTCATGCGCAAAGAACTGCTGCTGCCCCTGCTGTGCGGTATCTTCTTCGTGGAGAGCCTCTCGGTGCTGCTCCAGAGGGGATGGTTCCGCTACACCCGCAAGAAATACGGCGAAGGCCGGCGCATCTGGAGCATGAGCCCGCTCCACCACCACTATCAGGACAAGAAGGCTCCTGAAGGACCGGTACTCTTCCCCAAACCGGTTCCCCCGCTCCACGAGGCCAAAATCGTAAGCCGATTCTGGATTGTGGGCATTATCCTGGCCGTGAGCACACTGGCATTGTTGAAACTCAGATAGAACAAGAAGAAAGAAATGGCAAGAGTAGTTGTACTCGGAGGAGCTGAAAGCGGCGTGGGAGCCGCAGTCCTCGCAAAAGTGAAAGGATTCGACGTGTTCCTGTCCGACAAGGGACAGATCAGCGACAACTATATGGAAACCCTGCGCAAATGGGACATTCCCTTCGAGCAGGGCCAGCACAGCGCAGAGCTTATTCTGAATGCCGACGAGGTTGTGAAATCGCCCGGCATTCCCTCCACTGCGCCCATGGTTCAGCAGATTCGTGAAAAGGGAATCAGGATTGTATCCGAAATTGAATTCGCCAGCCGTTACGACAGTGCGAAGAAGATCTGCATTACCGGTTCAAACGGCAAGACTACCACCACTTCCCTCATTTACTTCCTGCTCCAGAACGCAGGCCTGAACGTGGGACTCGGAGGCAATATCGGCAAGAGCTACGCCTATCAGGTGGCAACCGAGCACTTCGATTACTATGTGCTGGAAATCAGCAGCTTCCAGCTGGACGACATCTACGAGTTCAGGCCCGACATCGCCATTATCACCAATATCACTCCGGATCACCTGGACCGTTACGACCACAAGATGGAGAACTATGTGGCGGCGAAATTCAACATCACCCGCAACCTCCGTCCGGACGACTGCTTCATCTTCGATTCCGACGACGAGATAACCATCGGCCATCTTTCCAACATCGTGCTCCGCTGCAAGATGCTTCCGTTCTCGCAGGAGAAGGAAGTGGAGCAGGGCGCCTTCGTGAAGAACGACAGGATGGTCATCCGCTACGAGAAGGAAGAGACCAACATCTTCCTTCAGGAACTCGCCCTGGGCGGACGCCACAATCTCTACAACTCCATGGCGGCGGCCCTTGCCGCAAAGGCTACTGGTATCGACAATGAGGTCATACGCAAGTCCCTCGCCACTTTCCAGCCCATCGAGCACCGTCTCGAGCCCGTTCTGAGCATCAAGGACGTCCTCTATATCAACGACTCCAAGGCTACCAACGTGGATGCCGCATGGTACGCTCTCGAATGCCAGAAGAGGCCCGTGGTATGGATTGTGGGCGGAACCGACAAGGGCAACGACTACAGCGTCCTCAACGACCTTGTAAAGGAGAAAGTGAAGGGTATCGTATGCCTTGGCGTGGACAACAGCAAGATTCACGCGGCTTTCGGTGGCCTGGGCATCCAGATGACCGACACCGGGAGTGCCGAGGAGGCCGTCCGAGCCGCAGCCGGAATGGCATCGGCCGGTGACGTGGTGCTGCTCAGCCCCTGCTGCGCAAGCTTCGACCTTTTCAAGAACTACGAAGACCGCGGAGAGCGTTTCAAGGCTGCCGTAAGAAACCTGTAAGGATATGGATCAGGACAGAAAGGACAAAATAAATTCCATCTGGACGGTAATGGACCGTTTCAGCGGCGACAAGGTCATCCTTCTGGTGGCCCTGTTCCTCATGCTCATTTCTGTCATCTCCGTATTCTCCTCCACTCCCCTCCTGGCGCTGGAACTTCACAGCGACCGTATGAGCATAATGACCAGCCAGCTGAAAACCGTTGCGCTGGGATTTCTCATCATGCTGGCGCTCTATTATGTGGGACGGGTGGAATGGTACAGGAAGATTTCCATGCTGGGCTTTGCCATCAGCTTCGCTATTCTTCTGATTCTGGTTTTCAACCTCAACTTCGGATTCATCAAGGCCGGCTCCATAAACGGCGCAAGGCGAATCCTGGTGGTGGCCGGCAAGCAGATTCACGTGTACGAATTCGTGAAAGTATTCATGATAATGTACCTCGGATGGGCGCTGGACACCTTCAAGAACCAGGGATTCACCTCCGCGGAGTTCCTCGCTTCGAAATACACCCGGATGGAATTCCTCCGAAAGCCCATCTGGCAGAAAGTCATCTATATTTACTTCCCCATTGCGGTGACCACGCTCATGGTAATGATGGGTTCCAACTCATCGGCCATATTCATAGGCGGAATCATGATTCTGATGATTCTCGTGGGCGGTATCGACTTCCGCGACGTGGCCATAATGGCGGCGGCCCTCGTAATCGGTTTCGGCGTCATGTTCGGGGCCTACAAGGCAGGACTGCTGCAGGGTTCCCGCTTCGAAACCCTTATTTCCCGCATCACCAACGACGACGACGCCACCATGCAGGTCCTGCTGAATTCCCCGCGCGGTTCCAAGGACTACAACGCAGCCCGCGATGAGCTCAAGCAGCCCGTGGGCGCCCTGCTGGCAATAAAAGAGGGCGGATTCTTCGGGAAGGGAATCGGCAACAGCACACAGAAATATGCGGTTCCGGTCATATTCGGAGACTATATGTTCAGCTTCATCGTGGAGGAAACCGGCCTTTGGGGCGCGGCCCTGCTGATTCTGCTCTACTTCAGCCTCCTTGCGCGCGGAACCATGGTCGCCAAGGAGTGCGACAAATACTACGACAAGATGATAGTCACGGGGCTTATCATCCTAGTGACCGGGCAGGCCTTCATGCACATGGCCGTAAACGTGCATGTGCCGCTGGTGCCCCAGACCGGACAGACCCTGCCTCTTGTGAGCCACGGAACCAACTCCTTCCTGGTATTCAGCATGGTGTTCGGAATACTCCTGTCCATCTCCAGGGACGCCAGGGAGAACATGGCAAGGAGAGAGGCCGAGGCCGAACCCATCATCGAACACCATACAGACGACGAATGGACTCAAAACACATCGGTATGACGCAGTATAAACCCATAAGGGCCATCATCAGCGGTGGCGGAACGGGAGGTCACATCTTCCCTGCCATCTCAATAGCGAACTGTCTCAGGGAACTCAACCCGGAGACGGAGATTCTGTTTGTGGGCGCACAGGGAAAGATGGAGATGGAGAAGGTCCCTGCGGCAGGATACCACATCGAGGGGCTGCCCATCGTAGGAATGCAGAGACAGCTCAACCTCCGCAACATCTGGAACGACGTCCAGGTGCCTGTGAAGCTCCTCCAGAGCGTCAGGCGCGCACGCAGGATAGTAAAAGAGTTCAAGCCGGACGTGGTGGTGGGTGTGGGCGGCTATGCCAGCGCCCCGCTCCTGTGGGCCGCTACAGGCATGAAGATTCCCGCAGTGATTCAGGAACAGAACGGATTCGCCGGGCTCACCAACAAACTGCTCGGAAAGAGAGTGAATTCCATCTGCGTCGCATACGAAGGGATGGAGCGCTTCTTCCCGAAGGAGAAAATAGTAATGAGCGGCAATCCAATCCGAAAGGAAGTCTCACTGCCCCCTACTCCTGAAATGAAGTTGGAAGGACTTGAATTCTACGGACTTGACGCTGGTAAAAAGCATATATTCGTGGTCGGGGGAAGCCTCGGAAGCGGAACGCTCAACAAGGCCATGAAAGGATGGATAGAAAACGGCTGCCCCGGAGGTGAAGATGTGGAAGTTATCTGGCAGTGCGGAAAATACTATAAGAAGGGTGTCGACTCCTTCATGGAGGAGCATCCCTCCAAGGGAATCCGGCACTTTGACTTCATTTCCCGCATGGACCTCGCCTATGCCGTGGCCGATGTGGTGATTTCCCGCAGCGGTGCCAGCACGGTCTCGGAAATCTGCGCCATGGGCAAACCCTGCGTGTTCGTTCCCTCCCCCAACGTGGCCGAAGACCATCAGACGCACAACGCAATGGCTCTGGTGCGCAAAGACGCCGCCCTCATCGTGAAGGATGCCGATGCGGCCCGGGAACTGCTCCCCACCGCACTGGAGCTGCTCTCCTCACCCGAAAAACTGGACGCACTCGGGAAGAACGCACTCGGAATGGCACTCAGGGATGCGGCCAAGGTAATTGCTGACGAAATCTACAAACTGGTATGAAGAAGGTTTATTTCATAGGAATCGGTGGCATAGGGATGAGCGCCCTGGCCCGTTACTTCAAGTTCAAGGGATGCGACGTCGCAGGATATGACAAGACTCCGTCGGAGCTCACCGCAGAACTCGAGAAGGAAGGAATCCACGTGCATTACGAAGACCGTCCGGAGCTGCTCCCCGCCCCCGGTGAAGACACGCTCATAATCTACACTCCCGCAATTCCCGCCGAACTTGGCGAGCTTGTAAAGGCCATGAACGGTGGATACCGGATAGTGAAACGCTCCCGCGCCCTTGGTGAAATCACCCGCGGGCAGCGCTGCCTCGCAGTCTCGGGCACCCATGGAAAGACCACCACATCCACTCTGCTCTCACACATCTTCACCCAGAGCGGAGAGGGTTGCAGCGCATTCCTGGGCGGCATTTCCCGCAACTACGGCACCAACCTCCTGATGCATGAAAGGAATACCGTCGTGGTAGAGGCCGACGAATTCGACCGTTCCTTCCTCCAGCTTTATCCTGAAATTGCAGTGGTTACGGCAGTCGATGCCGACCACCTTGACATATACGGCGATTACGAGCACGTAGTGGAAGCCTTCCGCAACTTTGTTTCGCAGGTAAGCGGCACCGTAATTGCCAAGAAAGGCACGCCCATTCGCCCGTGCGACACTCCCGCAAAGCTCTATACCTACCACTACAACGACCCCGAGGCCGATTTCTGCGCACTTAATCCTCATCCCGACGAGTGCGGCAACTTCATCTACGACTTAAAGCATCCCGGCGGCGTGCTCCGCGGCATCCACCTGGGAGCTCCGGGATGGGTAAATGCCGAAAACAGCGTGGCCGCAGCGGCGATGGCCCTGGTCTACGGCCTGGACGGCGAAGCGGTGAAAGCCGCCATCGGCACATTCAAAGGGGTTAAGAGGCGTCTGGAAGTGCATGTAAACAGTCCCCGCCTGAGCTATGTGGACGACTACGCCCATCATCCGAAAGAACTCTCGAGCGCCATCTCCTCCATGAGGGACATGTTCCCTGGGAGAAAGCTCACGGCCATATTCCAGCCTCACCTGTATACCAGAACACGTGATTTCGCCCCGGAGTTCGCCAAGGCGCTGAGTGCAGTGGACAAACTGATTCTGCTGGACATCTACCCTGCCAGGGAGGAACCCATCCCAGGTGTTACCTCTGAGATTATCTTCAGGGACGTAACGGCCCCCGAGAAGGTCCTGCTCCGCAAGGAAGAACTGATGGACTACCTGGAGAAAGAAGAGCTTGACGTTCTCGCCACCTTCGGCGCCGGAAACGTGGACCGTTTTGTTGAACCCATAACCAAAATGCTGGAGAACAGACTATGAAGCCAATTGTCCGGCGCGGCCTCGGATTGCTGCTGATTATCGCCATGGGAGCAATCATGCTCACCTCATCCCGCCTTTCCCGCGGGATGCGGCGGGATGTGACATGCCAGAGCGGAATCCGCCTTACGGTAAGGGACAGCGCCGAAAGGCAGTTCGTGTCGCTCTACGACGTGGAAAGGTGGATGGACCGCGAATACCACGCATACGTAGGGCTTCCGCTGGACAGTCTTGACCTCGGCCGGATAGAAAGCATCATCGGCTCAAAAAGCGCGGTGCGCGACTGCCAGGCCTGGATTACCGACGACGGAATAATCCATGTGACCATTAGCCAGAGAGAACCCGTGGTACGTTTTCAGGACAGCCACAACGGCTATTATGCCGACGAAAGCGGTTTCATTTTCCCCCTGCACAGCAGCTGTTCGGTAATGGTGCCCATCGTGGACGGCAATCTGCCCCTGAACCTGCCCCGGGGCTTCAAAGGCATGGTAGAAGACGAAGACGGCCGCCTGTGGCTCAGCCGCATACTGGCCATGACAGATTTGATGAAAGGGAGCGTGTGGGGTAACAACATCAGCCAGATTCACGTGCAGCCGGACGGAGACCTCATCCTCTATCCCGCCACGGGAAGGGAAACCATCCTGTTCGGCCCTCCCGTGAGGATTGCCGAGAAATTCTCCCTTCTCGAAAAGTACTACAGGAATATACTGCCGGAAAAGGGTGAAGGTTATTATTCCAAAGTGGACCTCCGCTACCGCGGACAGATCATATGCAAAAGATAAACAAACAGATATATGGAAGATAAATACATTGCATCAATAGACCTGGGCAGTTCCAAATTCGGGCTGTGCGTTGCGCGGATCAACGGGGACGACATCCAGATTGTCTACTACAAGGAGACTCCCTCGGAAGGTATCCGCACCAGCATCATCAGCAATCCGATGAGGGCATCCGAGAAGCTGAAAGCGGCGGTCCAGGAGGCCGAGAAGGAGCTCATGATACACATCCTTCAGGTTGTGGTGGGCATGCCCCGCAACGAAGTGGAGCAGGTCACCGCATCGGCAACCATCAAGCGCACCGACCCCGACGAGTACATCACGGAGGAAGAGCTTCAGAACCTCAAATCCATCGCCCTTGAGACCTATCCCCTTCAGGACCCCGAGCGTCAGATCATGTTCGGAGCGGTGGCCCAGTCCTTCTCCATCGACGACGAAATCCAGCTTGTGGAAAGCGACGTCGTGGGCACGCTGAGCAGCACCATCGAAGGCAATTTCAAGGTATTTATCGGCAACAGACGCGCCACCACCGCCCTGGACAAGATATTCAACAGCCTCAATATAGCCGTTGCAAAGAAGTACTTCCTTCCCGACGTGGTCGCCCGCACAGTGCTCACGGAGGAAGAGAAGAACAGCGGCGTGGCCCTCATCGACTTCGGTGCAGGCGTCACTTCCGTCTCCATCTATCAGGGCGGAATCATGCGTTACTACGCTTCCATCCCCTTCGGCGGACGTTCGGTCACAGAAGACATTCGCACTGAATGCTCCATCAGCGAAGACCTGGCCGAGAAAATCAAGAAGCGTTTCGGCGCCTGCCTGCCCGGCAAACTGGCTTCCCTGAGCGAAAAAGTGCTCCAGATACGCCTCACCGAGCCCTACAAGGAGGTTCCGGTGCGCTACATTTCCGAAATCATCGACTGCCGCTGCCGCGAAATCGTGGAGGCCGTGCTTTACTACATTCAGGAAAGCGGCCTTCAGAACAATATCCGCGGAGGAGTCGTTGTAACCGGCGGCGGTGCCGAACTCGCCAACTTCATTCCACTCATAAAGGAGATGTCGGGCTATGAGGTCCGAAAGGGATATCCCCGTTTCATATTCTCCGCTACGGCGGGCAGCGGTGTCTACAGCACCGCGGCCACGGCTGCCATCGGCATGGTGCTGGCGGCTAAGGAAGACAAGCTTCCGGACTGCGTGAACATGCCGGAGCCCCAGCCTGAACCGGAGAAGGTGGAAATCGAGGTCACCGACCAGACGGAGCCCCCTGTAGACATGCTCTTCAACCCCGACGACTTCGGCAAACCCGTCGAGAAGGAAGAAAAGAAGAAGGAACCCCGCACCAAGAAAGTGAAGGTCACCAAGACCAAGGACGCCGACAAGCACGGTTTCTTCTCCGTCCTTTGGACTTCCACCAAGGAGACAGCCCTGAGAATTTACGATAAAGCAAACGAGGAATAGCCATATGATTATAGATGTCAACAGCAATATCACTCCTTCTGACTGGAGGGACGACAATCAGATTATCAAAGTCATAGGCGTTGGCGGCGGTGGCTGCAATGCCGTGAACTACATGTACAGGCAGAACATCCAGGGCTGCAGTTTCATTGTATGCAATACCGACGCCCAGGCCCTGCAGACCAGTGAAGTCCCCGTTAAGATCCAGATGGGCGGAAACGGCCTGGGAGCCGGAACCGACCCCACCGCAGGACGCAATGCAGCACTGGAGTCGCAGGACGAGATTGCGGCGAAAGTGCTTGACAACAACACCAAGATGCTGTTCATTACGGCAGGCATGGGCGGCGGCACCGGCACCGGTGCATCTCCGGTGATTGCCAAGATGGCGAAAGACCGCGGCATACTCACCGTCGCGGTGGTGACCATTCCCTTCAAAAACGAAGGCAACGAGAGCCAGTCCAAAGCCGTGGACGGCATTCACGAACTCGAGAAGAACGTGGACAGCCTGCTGATTATCAACAACGAAAAGCTTTACCAGTTCTTCGGCGACACTCTCATCCAGGAAGCCTTCCCCAAGGCCGATGAAGTACTCGCCACCGCAGTGAAGGGCATAATCGAGGTAATCAACTGCCCCGGCTATATAAACGTGGACTTCCAGGATGTGTGCAAAATGATGCGCAACAGCGGAATGGCCCTGATGGGCAGCGGCGAAGGCAGCGGTCCCAACCGTCTTCAGGATGCGGTAAAGGGCGCATTCGAGAGTCCGCTTCTGAACGATTTCGACCTTCAGACAGCCAAGAACGTCCTTATCAACATTACCACCGGAAACAACGAGCAGGGTGCCAAGATGAGCGACCTGGAGCGCATCGACGACATGATTTCCGAGTATACCGGCGACGCCAACCGCTTCAAGAAAGGTATCATCTGGAGCGATGACCCGGAGTTCGGCGACAAGGTTCGCATCACCGCCATCGTCACCGGTTTCGACATGGACCTCGGCGGACTCGGCCTCAACAAGGATCTCGGCAATCTGGTAATCATCGACGAAGATTTCGTATGGGATCAGGAGCGTCAGGGCGAAGAAGTTCGCCTTCCCGGAGGGGCCGACACAATCAAAATCGGCTATAACAATTCGGACAATGCGCGCAGGTTCAATTTCAGCTCTGACCACAAGCCCGTCCTGTGCGTGAAGCCCGGAGAAAAAACCGTGGATCTGGAACTTGTACCGGCCCTGCGCCGCATACACAGCGAAAAATAATATGGAAAGAAGAACTCGCGTAAGATTTGCGCCCTCTCCCACCGGACCGCTCCACATGGGCGGCGTGCGCACAGCATTGTACAATTACCTGTATGCCAAACAGAAAGGCGGCGACTTCATTATCCGAATAGAGGATACCGACTCGCACCGCTTTGTCCCCGGCGCGGAACAGTATATCCTGGAAGCGCTACAGTGGTGCGGAATTATCCCGGACGAAGGCGTCCAGGACGGAAAAGTAGTTGAGACCGCTTCGGAAAAGCATCCCCATGCTCCTTACAGACAGAGCCAGAGGCGCCCTATCTACCGAAAGTATGCCGAAGAGCTCGTGGAAAAGGGCTGGGCCTACTACGCTTTCGACAGCGCAGAGGAACTCGCCGCTCGCCGCAGCGAGGCAGAAGGAGCCGGACAGACCTTCATGTACAACGCCAAGAGCCGCGGCAGCCTGCGCAATTCCCTCACCCTCCCGGAGGATGAGGTGAAACGCCTCCTTGAAGAAACGACCGACTGGACCGTACGCTTCAGGATGCCGGAAAACCGCGTGGTGAAGATGGACGACCTCATCCGCGGCCATGTGGAGGTGAACACCGACACCCTCGACGACAAAGTGCTCTGGAAGAGGGCCGACGAACTTCCGACCTACCATCTTGCCAACATAGTGGACGACCATCTCATGGAAATCACCGAGGTAATCCGCGGTGAAGAATGGCTCCCGTCCCTCCCGCTTCACTATCTGCTTTATGAAGCTTTCGGCTGGACTGACACCATGCCCCGTTTCGCCCATCTCTCGCTTCTGCTCAAGCCCGACGGTAAAGGCAAGCTTTCAAAGCGCGACGGCGACCGCCTCGGCTTCCCGGTATTCCCTCTCAGATGGGAGAATCCCGAAACCGGCGAAGTTTCCCGCGGCTACCGTGAGGACGGCTATTTCCCGGAAGCTTTCGTGAACATGCTTGCCTTCCTCGGATGGAACCCCCGCGGAGAGAGGGAACTCTACACCATTGACGAGCTCATCCCCGAATTCTCACTGGAAAGGGTAATCAAATCCGGAGCCCGTTTCAATGTAGAGAAGGCGAAATGGTACAACAAGGAATACCTTAGGGCAAAATCGGCCGATGAACTCTCCGCCCTCTTCGTCCCCATTCTGGAAAGCCATGGAATAAAGGTAGTGGACTGTCCATGCAACGCACTCACCGCAGGAGCGCACTTTGAAGGGCTGGGCGCAGATTTCGAGAATCACATCTTCACCCTCGACTATGTCAAGGGCGTTGTGGAACTCATTCAGGAAAGGGCTACCTTCGTGGCCGATTTCTGGGATATCGCGTCCTACCTCTTCATAGCCCCCGTGGAATTTATACAGAAAGACGTGGACAAATTCTGGAAGGCCGAGCATTATGAGAACTGCTTTGAGCTGTGCCAGTATGTTTCCGGCGCCGAATTCGGTTTTGACGATTTGGATGTGTACCGCGGAAGCATGGAGCCCGCCCCTCTGGAGGAGGCCATGGTGAACTATATCAAGATGAGAGAGTATCCCATGGGCAAGGTCATGAACAGTCTCCGCCTCGCACTGAGCGGAGCTGCCAGCGGACTCGGAATCGCAGCAATCATTTCATTCATCGGCAGGAAGGAATTCGCCCGCAGAATGGGCTACGCCGCAGAAAAACTTGGAAGAATCTGACTCTGAATGGATAACAGCGAGAAAAGATACAGGATAGCCGGCCACGACATTTGCGTCCGAATGGAAGCGCCGTGGGCTTTCCGTCCTCTTTCCGAAGGGCAGAAAGAGCTTGTTGAAAGGCTCCGCCGCGGAGAAGACGTGGGTGTGGAATCCGTCCCCGCCGGCCGAGAAGAACAGCTTGAGGTGAATGACGCCATCATGGAAAAGGACGTGATGACGCGTGAAAAATGGGAAAACCTTGACAGCGAGAGCCGGGAAGAGTTCCGGAATAACCTGGACATGCTGCAGTATGCACCTTTCGAAGTGGCCGGCTGCAGTGATTCTCCGCTTTTCACCCTCAGCATGCACCGTCGCGGGGCCAGCCCCAAGCTTCCTCCCCGAGAAGGGTGGGAGCTTCAGACCGCCGTCGACGACCTGCCACCTTTCTACTACGGCTACACCTGTGAAGGAAAGACCATTTATGAATTCTATACCCGAAAAGACTGCCTGGCAGGCACTTTCGTGTTGAATTCCGACTACTCCGAAGGAGACTATTACCCGGCCGAGCGCGCCGGAGTGAAGACCACTCTCATGCAGCTCAATACCAGCCTCATGATACAGTACACCTTCGCCACGGCGCCCCTCCAGACCCTGCTGCTTCACGCTTCGGTAACCCGTTACAGAGGGAAGGCGAATCTGTTCTTCGGAGTGAGCGGAACCGGAAAGAGCACCCACAGCCTCCTTTGGCACCAGTACGTTCCGGAATCCGACCTTATGAACGACGACAATCCCGTAATCCGTTTTTCGGACGGGGAGGCCACCGTGTACGGCACTCCATGGAGCGGAAAGACAATCTGCTACAGGAACACCCAGGCTCCTGTCCGCGCCCTCGTGCGCCTGGAGCAGGAACCACAGAATCACATTGAGCGGCTTCAGGGTATTCAGGCCTACGCCAGTGTAATCGCAGCCGTATCCACCATCCGCTGGAATCCGGCCGTAATGGACATGCTGATACCCTCGATAGAAAAAGCCGCAACGCTCATCCCCTGCTTCCGCCTTGGCTGTAGGGCCGACCGCGAGGCGGTGGAAGTGTGCCGTGAAGCGCTTGAAAGTCTTTAACCCCATCAGAATATGAAAATAGGCATTTGCAACGACCATGCAGGCGTCGAGTACAAATTCAAGCTCATCAAAATGCTACGCGAAAGGGGCTGTGAAGTTGTGAACTACGGAACCGACACCGAAGCCAGCGTAGATTATCCCGACTTTGCCCACGCCCTTGCCACAGCCGTGGAAAAAGGCGAGGTTGAACTCGGAATCGCCCTCTGCGGCACCGGTAACGGCATGGCCATAACCCTCAACAAGCATCAGGGAATCCGTGCCGGACTGGCCTGGAGCACCGAAGTTGGACGTCTGGTGAAAGCTCACAACAACGCCAATGTACTGGTTCTCCCCGCCCGTTTCATTCCCTACCGTCTCGCATCCGTTATAGTACGCACCTGGCTTGACACACCGTTCGAAGGCGGCCGTCACCAGCGCAGGATAGAGAAAATGAGCGTGAAATGACCTTTTCACGCGACATCGCCGACTATCCCGAAGGAATAGTCCTCCCCATCGACAAGCCGTTCCGCTGGACATCGGCCGATGTCATCCGCAAGGTCAAGTACGCTGCAATAAAGCATTTCGGCAAAAAGAACCTGAAGGTGGGCCACGCCGGCACCCTGGACCCGCTCGCAAGCGGAGTCCTGCTGGTGTGCATCGGGGCCGCATGCAAAAGGGCACAGGAACTTCAGGACCACGAAAAAGAATACCTCGCCACACTCCGGTTTGGCGCTACAACCCCATCCTATGACTTGGAGAAGGACGCAGACAGGTTTTTCCCTTATGAGCACATAACGGAAGAAAAGGTCAGGGCCGTTCTCCCTTCATTCCTGGGTGAACAGGAGCAGGTAGCTCCGCTGTTCAGCGCCAAATCGGTAGATGGCGTAAGGGCCTACGAACTGGCCCGGAAGCTGTACCGTTCCGGACGCCTCTCAGAGCTCGATTCCGCAGCCCTTGAGAATCTCCACCGGAGCCGTATTGTGATTTCCGAGATGGAACTGCTTTCGTTCCGCCCCGCCGGTTCCCCTGCCCTCTCTCCGGTTGAAGAATCCGTTGCAGGGACTCCCTCCGGCCGTATCAATCTGGCCGACACCTCGCATCTCGGGCTCCCGGAAGCTACGATACGCATAGTGTGTTCCAAGGGTACATACATCCGGGCACTCGCACGCGACATGGGTGAAGCCCTCGGAAGCGGCGCACATCTAAGCACTCTTATCCGCACAAGGACTGGTTCATACTCCCTTTCCGGGGCGATTTCCCTCTCCGAAGCACTCTCATCTCTAGCCTCTGTCTGAAAGATTTGGCAGTTCAAAAATATTTTCGTACATTTGCAGGCTTTTTTGCGGGAGGGTCCCGCAGGCATTTAACCAATTAAAAAAATCATTGCATCATGGCAGAATATTTACAGCCTGAGAAAAAGCAAGAGATTTTCGCGAAGTACGGGAAGTCCAATAAGGACACCGGCTCACCTGAGAGTCAGCTCACCTTACTGAGCACGTGAAGAAGAACAAGAAAGACGTGGCCACCCGCCGCTCTCTTCTTCGCCTGGTCAGCAAGCGCCGCCAGCTTCTGAACTATCTTCAGAAAGTGGACATCGAGAGATACAGGGCTATCGTCAAGGAGCTGGGTCTCCGCCGATAAGCAAACAATAGGAAACAACGGGGGTACGGATGCAAGGCATCCTACCCCTTTTTTCGAAAGATGAAATGGTCCCATTGGGGGACAGACGATAAAGACGTAACAATAGAACAAATGAACATTATCAAAAAGACCATCGAATTACCCGACGGAAGGGTAATCGAGATTGAGACCGGAAAACTGGCCAAACAGGCCGCCGGTTCTGCCGTTGTGAAAATGGGTGGCACCATGCTGCTCGCCACCGTCACCTGCGCCACGGAAGTGAAAGAGGGCACCGACTTCATGCCCCTCACCGTGGATTACCGTGAGAAATACTATGCCGCCGGCCGTTTCCCGGGCGGTTTCCTCAAGAGGGAAAGCCGTCCTTCGGACTACGAGGTGCTCATCGCACGCCTGGTGGACCGTCCCATCCGTCCTCTGTGGCCGGATGACTTCCACCTGGAGGTATTCGTTAACGTGATGCTTATCTCGGCCGAAAAGGATATTCAGCCCGATGCACTTGCAGGCCTTGCTGCATCGGCAGCGCTCGCATCCAGCGACCTTCCCTTCGGAGGCCCCGTGAGCGAGGTCCGCGTATCCCGCATCGATGGTCAGTTTGTAATCAACCCCGGTTTCGAGGACAACAAGAGGGCCGATCTCGACCTTATGGTTGCCGCCACCGAGGAGAATATCATGATGGTGGAAGGCGAAATGAACGAGGTTTCCGAGCACGACATGCTCGAGGCCATCAAGTTCGCCCACGAAGAAATCAAGAAGCACTGCCGCGTCCAGAAGGAACTCATGCACGAGCTCGGCACCGACGCCCAGAAGCGCGACTATCCTCACGACGAGGAAGACGAGGCCCTGCGCACCGCCGTTCACGAAGCCTGCTACGCCAAGTGCTACGAGCTTGCAAAGAGCGCAAAGCCCAAGCATGAGCGCGAAGACGGCTTCAACGCCATCCGCGACGAATTCAAGGCCCAGTTCTCCGAGGAAGACCTCGAGCTCAAGGGCGCGATGATTGACCGTTACTATCACGACGTTGAGAAAGAGGCCATGCGCAATCTGGTCCTCGACGAGGGCAAGCGCCTAGACGGCCGTTCCACAGCCGAGGTCCGTCCCATCTGGTGCGAGGTGGATTATCTGCCCTGCGCACACGGCAGCGCCATCTTCACCCGCGGTGAAACCCAGTCCCTCGCGACTGTGACCCTGGGCACCAAGATGGACATGAAGGAAATGGACGAAGTTCTCATCCAGGACGACCAGCAGTTTGTCCTGCACTACAACTTCCCTCCCTTCGCCACAGGCGAAGCAAAGCCCCAGCGCAGCACCGGACGCCGCGAAATCGGCCACGGTAACCTTGCGATGCGTGCTCTCAAACCCGTCATCCCCACCGCTCCCGAATTCCCCTACGCAGTGCGCGTGGTTTCCGATATCCTCGAATCCAACGGTTCCTCTTCCATGGCTTCCGTCTGCGGCGGCTGCCTGGCCCTGATGGATGCCGGCGTTAAGATCAAGAAGCCCGTGGCAGGTGTTGCAATGGGTCTTATCACCGACGCCGAACGTCCCAACGACCGTTACGCCATCCTCACCGACATCCTCGGCGACGAGGATCACCTCGGCGACATGGACTTCAAGGTAACCGGTACCAAGGACGGTATCACCGCCACCCAGATGGACATCAAGGTGGACGGCCTCAGCTACGAAGTGCTGGAGAAAGCCCTGGAGCAGGCCCGTCAGGGACGCCTCCACATCATGGGCGAGATGCTCAAGACCATCCCCGAGCCCCGTGAGGACTACAAGCCCTTCGTGCCCCGCATGGTCCAGATCGAGATCCCGGCCGAATTCATCGGCGCCGTCATCGGCAAGGGCGGAGAGACCATCCAGGGCATGCAGAAGGAATTCGGTACCACCATCACCATCGACGAGGTGGACAACGGAGACGGCACCACCAAGGGTGTCGTGGATATCTTCGGCATCGACAAGGCTGCCATGGATGCCACACTGGAGCGCATCAAGGGTATCTGCGCCGTTCCCGAGGCCGGTCAGGTGTACCACGGAAAGGTGGTGAGCATCCTGGATTTCGGCGCTTTCATCGAGATTCTGCCCGGTAAGGAAGGCCTCCTCCACGTGAGCGAGATTGCCTGGAACAAGACCGAGAAGGTGGAAGATGTCCTGAAGGTAGGTGACGAGGTGGATGTAAAACTCCTCGAAATCGATGCCAAGACCGGCAAGATGCGCCTCTCCATGCGCGCCCTTACCGAGAAGCCCGAAGGCTATGTGGAGCCCAAGCGTGAAGGCCGAGGCCCCAGGCGCGACGGCGACCGCAAGGACGGCAACCGCAAGGATGGCAACCGCAACAACAATCGCCGAGAAAGACGCAACGACGGCCCCCGCAAGCCTCGTTTTGAGGCCGATGAACCCGCTCAGTCAGAGCCTGACGTGTTCTAGTAATCACAAATAAAAAGAGACTCCTCTTCTCAAACCGTCGGCTTCGCCGACCCCTCCCACTTCGTGGGCCCCTCCCTCTTACAATGCCGAGGGTGGCAATGGGTTTGAGAAGAGGAGTCTCTTTTATATTTACTAAGTTTTCACTATCTTTGTGGAATATGGACATGCCCCTAAACCAAAGCATCCTTATTGACACTGAAGCTGTAGTGAGGAAAGTGAACCACGGTAAACTGCTGCCGCGGCCTGTCATGAACTTCATTAAAAAGCTCATCCATGAGGAAGATTTCAACCGCAATTTCTCCAAGGGAAAGGTGGGACCGGACTTTGTGGACTGCTTTTTTGAAGATATCAACGTTACGCTGGAGATTATCGGGGAAGAGAATATTCCTGCAGAGGGGCTTTTCACATTTGCTTCAAACCATCCTCTTGGAGGTGCCGATGCCGGTCTTGAAATTGGCTGGCTGGCACGCAAGTACAACGACAAGGTCATCACTCCGGCCAACAGTTTCCTCCTTCACCTGAAGCAGCTGGGCCAGTATCTTATCCCCGTGAACAAGATGGGGGGTCAGTCCAGGGAACTGGCCGCCCTCCTCAACGAGGCATTCCACAGTGACCGCCAGGTGCTGTTCTTCCCCGCCGGAGCCTGCTCCCGCAAGATAAACGGAGTCATTACAGACCTGGAGTGGAAGAAAACCTTCATAACCAAAAGCCGTGAAACCAAGAGGGACATCATTCCCATCTGGTTCTCCGGACACAACTCAAAACGCTTTTACCGTATTGCAGCGTTCCGTAAATTCTTCAAGATCAAGCTGAACCTTGAGATGTTCACCCTACCGGATGAACTATTCCGCTACCGCGGTCAGCACTTCAAGATGGTTATCGGAAAGCCCATCCCCTATACAACCTTTACCTCAGAAAAAACCGACACCCAGTGGGCGCAGTACGTTAGAGAACACGTGTACGCACTAAAACAAGACTAAACCGCCATGGAACCTATCATTGAACCTGTAGACAAGGAACTCCTGAAAGAGGAATTCAGCCGCGCCACGGAACTTACCGAAGCTTCCCGCGGAGATATCAAGGTCTACTGTGTGGATTACTCCTTCCCTGTGATTCTCAGGGAAATAGGCCGATTAAGGGAAATTGCCTTCCGCAAGGGCGGAGCCGGCACCGGAAAGGCCTGCGACCTGGAGCCCTTTGACACAGACCCTTCGTTCAAGGTGAAGCAACTGGTAATATGGGATGCGGAAGACGAGTGCATTGCCGGCGGATACCGTTTTGTATACGGCTATGACATGAAAGTGGACGATGAAGGCCAGCCCATGATTCCATCGGCACACATGTACCATTTCTCTGAAAAATTCATGAAGGAGGAGATGCCACACACTATGGAACTCAGCCGTTCATATATTGTAGAGGAGCACCAGAGGACAAACTCGGCCAGAAAAAGTATTTTTATCCTGGACTGCCTGTTCAAGGGTATAAGCGTGATTGCCAGGGACGGCAAGATGACTGATGTGTTCGGGAAGGTTACATTCTATCAGGATTATCCAAAGAAAGCTTTCTCGCTGGTCATTTCATTCATGAAGAAGCACTGCCACATAGATGACGAGATATATCCCATCAAGCCATACGTGACCCCCGCCTCAAGGGATGCCCACAAACTGTTCTCTGCCAAGGAGTTCCGCGCAAATTTCCGTGCGCTCACATCCTTCTTCATCAAGAATAAGCTTTACCTCCCTCCCATCCTGAAGTCTTACATGAACCTCACCACAACCATGCGCTATTACGGAGCCGCAATTTTTGAGGAGTTCGGTGGGGTGAGAGAGATAGCCATCAAGGTTCATCTGCCTGATATTGACAAGGAACGCTGGCCCCTTTATTTCAAAGAAGTATGAAAAGACTGATACTCTTAAGCATTGCCACCCTTTGTTTCTTAAGCCTCGGGGCTCAGGAATACGGGGTGGTAAACATTTCCGTATGCAATATGAGGCGTACGGCCGATTTTGACGCGGAAATGGTGTCCCAGGCCCTACTGGGAACGCCTGTGCACATTGTCGGGCACAGCAATTCCAAGCCGTCCCCCTGGCCGAATATAGAGACTCCCGACGGATACACCGGCTGGGTTCACTACGCTGTTGTCACTCCAATGTCATTCAGTGAATACCACGCCTGGAATGAAGCGCCCAAGGCTGTTGTCACCGCCCTCCAAGGGGTAGTTTATGCAAAGTCTTCCACACGCAGCGCAACCATCTCGGATGTTGTTGCCGGAGACCGTCTCAAGCTCATCAAGAAACGCGGCTCCTGGCTCAAGGTTGAATTCCCGGACGGCAGACAGGGATGGGTCCAGCGCAAAACCGCAATGGTGGAAAGGGAGTGGAGAATGAAACTGGACCAGAGCCCGGCGGCCGTGCTGGAATCGGCCCGAAGTATGCTGGGCTTCCCCTATATCTGGGCCGGAATGTCCCCGAAGGGTATGGATTGCAGCGGCTTCGTGCGTGCTGTCCTCTTTATGCACGACATTATCATTCCACGTGACGCCGGCCCACAGAGCCGCGTGGGAGAAAGGATAGACGACAGGGACTCCCTGCAGCCGGGAGACCTGGTGTTTTTTGGCAGCCGTCGCTCCGACGGTACGCCCCGTGTCTCGCACGTGGGTTTTTACCTTGGTGAAGGAAAGTTCATCCATTCTCTCGGGTATGTGAAAATCGGCAGTTTCCATCCGAAGGATCCGGAGTTTGATTCCTACAACACAGACCGCTATCTCTTTGGCGGCAGGATACTCCCCTACCTTAACAAGATGGAGGATATAACAACCACCCTCACCACACCGTTCTATGCAGAATAGACGGGACTTCCTGAAGACATCGGCCCTGGCGGCAGCAGGAGTGGCCCTGGTGGGCTGCAAGGGCTTTTCGGCCTCCCATTCTTCCGGGCCGATGACCCTTCGCTTCTTCCCCTACGAGCTCCAGCTGAGGCACACTTTCACGGTGGCCTCCTACAGCCGCACTGTGACGCCCGATGTCCAGGTGGAGATTACCTATGACGGCGTTACGGGATATGGAGAAGCCTCCATGCCTCCGTATCTGGGACAGAGCGTGGAATCCGTGTGCAACTTCCTATCCAAGGTAGACCTTTCCCGCTTCCCGGATCCTTTCTGCCTGGAGGACATCCTGGCGTATGTAGACAGCCTCTCACCCGGAGATTCCGCCGCAAAGGCTGCCGTGGACATTGCCCTGCATGACCTTGTGGGGAAGCTTATCGGCCAGCCTTGGTACAGGATATGGGGGCTGAATCCTTCAAAGACGCCGTCCACCACATTTACCATTGGCATTGATACTGAGGAGGTTGTACGCGAGAAGACGCTGGAAGCAGTCGGGAAATTCAATATATTGAAGGTTAAGGTGGGCCTGGACACCGACGAAGCCATGATCCGCGCTATCCGTTCCGTCACGGACATTCCCCTTGCCGTAGACGCCAATCAGGGCTGGAAAGACCGCAGCAAGGCCCTGGACGAGATTTGCTGGCTCAAGGAGCAGGGCGTCGTAATGGTGGAGCAGCCGTTACCGGTTGACCGCCTCAGTGACATCGCCTGGCTCACAGAGCGCAGTCCCCTCCCCATTTTTGCCGATGAAAGCATCCAGAGACTCAGTGACGTCCAGTCCCTTTCGGGCATCTTCAGCGGCATCAACATAAAGCTGATGAAGTGCGCCGGCATGAGGGAAGGCTGGCGTATGGCACAGCTTGCCCGCGCCCTTGGAATGAAGGTGATGGTGGGATGCATGACAGAGACCTCCTGCGGCATTTCCGCCGCCGCACAGTTCTCACCTTACGTGGATTTCGCCGACCTGGACGGCAACCTCCTCATCTCCAACGACCGCTTTGACGGCGTAAAGGTTGTTGAAGGCCGATTATCCCTTCCGGACCGCCCCGGAATTGGAGTTATTCCGCTTTGACGGCGTTGTCTATCTGGTCCTTGTACACAACGTACTTCTGCCACAGGAACTCCGTGACAAGGTTCAGGATCATGTTAATGGCCGTTACAAGGTACTCGTTCCAGCCAAGGTTCTCAACCAGGTAATTGCCTCCGATGGTGGTTACAGGCGTGAACACGCAGTAGTACGCAAACACCAGCAGCATTGCGCGCGGTACGTTTGCTGCGCTGCGGAAGGTAAATTTACGGTTAAGGGTAAAGTTCCAGAGAACGCTCAGTACCAGGGCAATAAGATAAGAAGGCCAGTACGGCCAGTCAAGGAGCTCGTTCAGAAGGGCAAAGCTCCCCATCTCTATAATCCCCGCGCTTGCGCTGAACAGCACAAACTTTATAAAACGCCAGGTTTCTGTCATCGGTTCAGGTTTTTGTAAGTTGCAAAGATAGCAATTATTCCAAATAATTTGTATCTTTGCAGTCCCCAAACCCGGTGGGGTGTCCGAGTGGTTGAAGGAGCCTGCCTCGAAAACAGGTGTACGGGAGACCGTATCGGGGGTTCGAATCCCTTCCCCACCGCAAAAAGGAATGCAGCTGGTCGCGTGAGCGACCGGCTGTTTTTGGTTTCCGGCGGCAGCCAAGCTTGCTTGGATGACGTTGGAAGCCGAAAACAGCCGGTTGGCCCGCAGGGCCGACAGCTGCATTCTATGCTTTGCAGGGCCCCGCCGCAGGCGGGC
>CAJOCS010000023.1 GCA_905233655.1 uncultured Bacteroidales bacterium
TGGGTAGGAGACCTATGTCTAATATCTGGGGGGCTAACCCCCCAGACCCCCTGTGTCGGCACTTCGTGCCTCCGAAACGGAGCCTTCTTTCGTACTGGGCGGGAGTAAAGGGAGGGCGTGTGCCACCCCCTGGGACGTGTCCATCCCCGGACACGGGAAGGGGAAGGGGCCCGCCGGAGACGAGTTATTGCGGAGCAATGACGATGGATACAGTGGGAAGGGCCGGAGTGAGCGAAGCAAACGGAGTTCCCCGGGGTGGCACACCCCTCACGGAATACTCTCCCGCCCCTTCATACCAGATTCGTCCGGAAAGAGGGGCGATTTCCCGGACGCGGTGGTTATGGTGCAAAGGAATGCCGCCCCAGGAATGAAAATCTGAGGCGGCAAATCCGATTGAAAGCCAGATATCCAGCTAGATAAAGATGTACTTGCAGATGAACAGGGCGGCGAGTACCCACATGGTGACGGAGATGTCCTTGAACTTGCCGGCGATGGCGTGGCAGAGTACATAGGAGATTACACCGAGGAGGATACCGTCGGAAATGCTGTAGGTAAGAGGCATCATTATTATGGTAACAAAGGCGGGAATGGCCTTGCAGTAGTCGTCCCAGTGGATGCTCTTCACGGAAGGCATCATCATCACACCAACGATGATGAGGGCGGGGGCGGTAGCTGCGCCGGGGATGGCCAGGAAGATGGGGCTCAGGAACAGTGCCAGAGCGAAGAAAACGGCCACGGAGAAGGCTGTGAGGCCGGTACGGCCGCCTTCACCCACACCGGAAGCGCTTTCAACGTAAGTGGTGGTGGTGGAAGTTCCGAAGCAGGCACCTGCGATGGTGGCGATGGAATCGGCAAGGAACATCTTCTCCACTCCGGGGATTTCTTCATTGCCCTTGTTGATGATTCCGGCGCCCTGATGTACGCCGATGATGGTTCCCATGGTGTCGAACATGTCGATGAACAGGAAGGTGAACACCACGGCCAGCATATCCCAGCTCAGGATGCTGCCCCATTCAAACTTTACGAAAATGGGCGCGACGCTGTCCGGAAGGGAAACCACCTTTTCCGGAAGGGTGGTAATTGAGAGGCCGGTTGCGGGATCCTTGATGAAGAGGCCGATTACCGAGGTAATGAGAATGCCCCAGAGCATTCCGCCGCGCACCTTCGCCATCACAAGACCGGCGGTGATGAACAGGCCGATTACGCCCACCAGCGCCTTGCCTTCGGTAATGGAACCGAGGCCCACGAGGGTGGCGCCATTGTCGACGATGATGCCGGCGTTCTGCATGCCGATGAAGGCAATGAACAGGCCTATGCCCGCGCCGATGGCCTTCTTGAGCGTACCGGGAATGGCGTTTATGAGCCAGTTGCGAACCTTGGTCACCGTGAGGATAAGGAAGATGATACCCTCAAGGAAGACAGCGGTGAGCGCAAACTGCCAGCTGTGACCCATGCCGAGGCACACAGTGAACACGAAGAAGGCGTTCAGGCCCATGCCGGGGGCGAGGGCGAAAGGCTTCTTTGCATACACGGCCATGACCAGAGTACCCACGATGGCGGCCAGTGCGGTGGCGGTGAAAACGGCTCCGCCGTCCATTCCGGGAAGGGCGCTGAAGATTCCGGGGTTCACGGCCAGGATGTAGGCCATGGTGAGGAAAGTGGTAAGACCTGCAAGGATTTCGGTACGAATCGAGTTCTTCGCACTGTCAAAGCCGAAGAGTTTCTCAAATGCCGGTTTCATAGTTTATTCCTCCTTTAGAAGACCCATTTAGTGCCGATGCAAGGACGGGCATAGAAGCCGTCGTAACCGGCAAAGTTGATGGAGAGTTCAACCTCGGAGCCCACATGGAAGTTGGGGCAGCCGAAGAGCTGGCCTACGTTGTACCAGATCTGAGGCTCGGAAATGAAAACGAACTTGCGGTTGTGCACATTGTCGCCGGTGATGAAGTTGGCCTCGTTGAAGTTGACCACGTCTTCACCCCAGATATCGGCAAAGCCGCTGAAGCGCAGACCCTGCACCCCGAAGATGTCCTGCATGCCCCACACGAAGGTGAACTGGAGGGGAAGGCTGCTGGTGGCGCCGTTGCTGAAGGTCTTGTAGAGGAGTTTGAAGTTGAAAGTATTGGAGAAGTCCTCGTTGTGGAGGAAGTAGTCCACACCGAAGAGGAAGTTCTGGTTTACGCCAACCAGACCGTTGTACTCCACCTGAAGGCTGAAGGGTGCAAGTGCGGAATCACCCCAGAAGTTGAGGCAGCGGGCGATTTCCATGTAGCTTCCGCTGGGGGCCTGGTTCACGCCGTTGGCATCCTTTGCGTTGTAGTCGTAGTCGATGAAGAAGAAGGTGTTACCCCAGTTGTCTCCGTAGAAACCCTCGAGGGTAGTGGTGAAGTGACCGCGATTTTTACCAAAATCGTAGAAGGTCTGGAGGTTGGTCTGGGCAGATGCTGCCTGCGCCAGTGCAAGCATTGCAACTGCAGTGGCAAAGAAGAATTTTTTGGACATAAAGCGTAGTTTATGGTTTAGTTTATAAAAGTAGCACCCGGCGAATAACCGGGTGCATTGTTTTACTTTCTGAGCGAAGGGTTGATTTCAAAGTCAACAGCCTTGTCACCCTCGGGGTTGGAGCCGAACTCGTAGTCCTTTCCGGGGAGTATGGCGTTGAGGATTACACCCACCAGAGCCGCTACGGCAAGGCCGCTGAGGCTGGTGAAGCCGAGGGAGATGGCGTCGCCCGCACCATATTTGATGCCGATGGCGAGCACCAGGATGAGAGCCATCACAATCACGTTGCGGCTCTTGGTGAAGTCTACGTGATTCTCAACCACGTTACGCACACCCACGGCGGAAATCATACCGTAGAGCACCAGGGAAACACCGCCGATGGTAGCTGCAGGCATGCAGGCGATGAGGGCGCTGAACTTCGGGCAGAAGCTCAGGAGGATGGCGAACAGGGCTGCGATGCGAATCACGCGGGGGTCGTAGACGCGGGTGAGGTTCAGCACACCGGTATTCTCACCGTAAGTGGTGTTTGCAGGAGCGCCGAACAGGGAGGCCAGCATGGTTGCAAGGCCGTCGCCCATAAGGGTACGGTGCAGGCCCGGGTCTTCCAGATAGTTGATGCCGGTGGTGGACGAGATGGCGCACATGTCGCCGATATGCTCCATCATGGTTGCGAGCGAAATGGGCACGATTGTAATGATGGCGCTGACTATGAGCCCCCAGTTGGGGTTCTCGAACACGCTGAAGGCCGTATTCTCCCATTGGAAGGGCAGACCCAGCCAGGCGGCATCCTGGACTTTGCTGAAGTCACAGAGGCCGAAGCATGCGGCCACGATGTATGAGCCCAGAACGCCCAGCAGGATGGGGATAATCTTGATCATTCCCTTGCCCCAGATGTTGCAAACCACGATAATGAGTATTGCAAGCAGGGCAATCCACCAGTTGGCGGAGCAGCTCTGGATGGCAGTGCCGGAGAGGCAGAGGCCGATGGCGATGATGATGGGACCGGTTACCACGGGAGGGAAGAAACGCATCACCTTCTTTGCTCCGAATGCAGCGAAGAGTCCCGCCAGGATGAAATAAATAATGCCTGCCGAGAAAACTCCGATGCAGGCATAAGGCAATGACTGGGTGGTAGTGAGTCCCTGGGCTTCTCCCATTGAGACTACGGCTGCGTAGCCACCGAGAAAAGCGAAGGACGAACCCAGGAATGCCGGGACCTTCATCTTAGTGAGCAAATGGAAAACGAGGGTGCCGAAACCTGCGAAGAGCAGAGTGGCGGACATCGAGAGACCGGTGATGACCGGTACCAGAACTGTGGCTCCGAACATAGCGAACATGTGCTGGAGGCCGAGAGTAAGCATTCGCCCGGTTCCGAGGGTACGGGCATCATAAATGGCTTGCTGTTTCTGAGTCATACTATAATATTGGGTTGTTCGTTCTGTTTTGTATGATCTCTCCGAAAGACCGTGCAAAGATAAGAATAAAAGTGGGAATAAAAATAGGGACGGAAGAAACTTTTTTCAACCGTCCCCTGTTAATTTCATTCAGGAATAAAGCTGATTGCCACCCCGCCTCCCGCTGCAAGGGAGAGGCTGAGGGTATCGGCCGATGTGAGCGTAAGTTGCCGGATTTCATAGGAATAGGGGTTGGAAACCCAGTCGGCCCCGGGGCCGTCGGCATAGATGGTGGCGGTGTAGTTCACTCCGGGACGGAGGAAAGCGAGGGGCTGCTCGAGGCTGCGGGCGTCTTCATTCGTGACGGCGCCGTAGAAGAATTCATCCCCGGCGCGGCGCACGATGGCCACGTACTCCCCTATCTCGCCCTGAAGGGCCTCGGAGGCGTCGCAGTCGGGATTGAAGTCCCGGAAGAACTGGAAGGCCAGGTGGCCGTCGTAATTCTCTATGAGGTCTGCGGCCATCTGCAAGGGAGAATAGAGCACCACCCAGAGGGCGATCTGTTTGGCAAGGGTGGTGTTCACCCGGCACTGGGAGGAATGGACATTGTTCCACACCTGGACGTCGGGGTTTCCGGCGATGCTGCGGTACTCGATGTCGAAGATGCCCGGGGTGTAGTCCATGGGGCCGCTAAGCAGGCGGGTAAAGGGCAGAATCTCATGGTGAGAGGGCTGGTTTCCCCTGCTCCAGGCATTCCATTCCATCCCGCGTGCGCCCTCGCGCGTCATGAAATTAGGATAGGTGCGCCTGAGCCCGGTTTCCTTGATGGGCTCGTGGGCATCCACCATCATCTGCCTTGCAGCGGCCTCCGCGGCCACTTTCGCATAATGGCGCACTCCATACTGGCTGTGGTGGTAGTGCCCGTCCAGGAGCCAGCCGGCATAGCCGGTCTTGAGGGCATGGATACCGCGTTCGGCGGCGAAGTCGAGGTCCCGCTCAAGCTGGGCCTCATACCAGGCCACCTCACCGGCGGTCTCGTGATGGATAATGTAGTCTACGCCCTTCTCGCGCGCATAGGCGAGCACCGCATCCAGGTCGAAGTCGGGGGCGGGACGGGTAAAATCGAAGTCGTGATGGGCCCAGCCGAGGGTCCAACCGTCGTTCCAGCCTTCGAAAAGCACGGCGTCAACATTGTTCGCAGCGGCGAAATCGATGTAGCGCCTGGCGCTTTCCGTGGTGGCTCCGTGCCGGTGGTCCTTTCCCCAGGAATTAAGACCGAGATGCATGCCCCACCATACGCCCACGTACTTGGCGGGTTTGATCCAGCTTACGTCGGCGATGGCGCAGGGCTCGTTCAGGTTCAGGATGAGGCTGGAATTTATGAGGTCCACCGCCTTGCGCCCAAGCTGCAGGGTGCGCCAGGGCGTTTTGAACGTGCCCGGAACCACGGCTTTCAGCTCCAGGTTCTGAGGCCCGTCGGGAGCGAGTGCGGCGAGCATGGTGAGGCTGTCTGAAACGCGCAGTGTCATCTCCGGGAAATCCACCAGGGCAGCCTCATGAATGCTTCCGTAAATGCCGTCGTCGGTTCGGAAAGTCATGGGGGTGTTGGCATTGTCCAGTGCGCTCAGGCGCAGGGTTCGGTACTCCTGCTCATAGGAGTCGAAATTGGCCGGGATAGACCAGGTGTCGGCGTCGGAGGCCATGCGGAACCGGGTGAGCTCGTCACAGATTACCAGAGTGTCGGCTCCGGGAACGCTGTACTCGTAGCGTAGGCCGATTCCGTCGTCGAAGGCGCGGAAACGCAGCACCAGGGAGGCGCACTCGTTGGCAAGGCGCACTTCCAGCTCGTTGTGCCTGTCCCGGATTTGTTTGTTCTCGCCCCAGGGCTGAGTCCAGTCTTCGCTGAAACGCGAAGTGCGGGACCTGACGAGGTGAAAACCGCTGCTGAGATTAAGGCTGCTGTCCGCGGCCTGGAAGCCAAGAGAGGATGGCTCAATCACCGCTTTTCCGTCGAAACTGACGGCATAGCGGGGTTCGCCGTTTTCGCCGAGACTGAATTCGATGGCAACGCTGCCGTCGGGTGAAGCCACGCGGGTGGGATTGCCGCAGGAAAACGCGGCAAGCATGATGATGGGGAGAAGTAGTCTTTTCATTATTGTCTTTCGTAACGGGTTCCGGTCTGAGAGTGCACGGCGTCGATGAATACCGGCGAATAAGGGGCTCTCTGGTCGTTGTGCTTCACTATGAGAAGGCGGGCAAGAGTGTCCCAGCGGGCCATCATCTTCCCGGTGTATTCAATAGTTTTCGCAGTCAGGAATTCCTGGAGTTCCAGAGCCGTGAGCGTGGCGGCGCGAGCCTCGACGTCGGCCTGGTCGGCCTCATAGAAGTCTTCGAGCTCGGACTGGGCCTCGCGAAGGTCCCCTATCATGGCGCTGTAGCGCGGGTAAACCATGTTGGAGACGAAGTTGCACATCCAGAATGCGCTTTCGGTGCTGAATTCACGGGCATTGTTGTTCTCCCTGCGGAAAGGGTCAGGGATACGGTTGATTCCGCAGTAAACGGGGACGTAGGCCACCATTGAGGCGTCGTCAAGGTTGAAGTAGGTAACTCCGCCCACGGCGTCGGGGAGCCACGAGCGCATCCTGCAGACCATGGTCATGGCGCTCTGCTGGCAGCCGATGGGCCTTTCGCGGAACATGGGAGTGCCGTCCGATGCCTGGAAATTCACGGGCTGGTTGCGGTAGGGCGAGGCCCAGGGGCCGGCGCTCACATCGGCAGTCATATCCAGGGCGGTGCCTTCGTAATGGTCGCGCATGTCGTTCTGGATGTCGCGGTATGTGAGTTTGCGGTCCGGTTTTATCCAGAGCGGAAGGGCGTCGTGCTCGGAATAATCCCCATTCAGGAAGGGCAGATAAGCGTCCATCGCAGCGGCGTCGGTATGGTGGCGGAAGAAGCTCCATACGCGGGCTTCGCAATAGCGGACGGCGCTCCAGGAGAGAGGGCCGTAGGCTTCACGGAAACTGAAATCCTGGTCTGCACCTTCGTAGAAGCCCATTTCGCGGGCGAAGGAGATGACGTCGGCCGAATACATGCACTCGCCGGGGACTATGCAGAAGCCCTTCTTGCGGTCGGCCCTGCGGGCCTGGGGAAACTGGCGGATCCGGCTGGAATTGGCATAGGCCGTAACGCAGTCGTCCGGCACCCTCATCGCAACCCATACGCCGCCCTTGCGGCCGGGTCCCTTGCCTATGAGCTCCATTATCCAGGCCTCCTCCTTGTCGCACATCGCGAAGGACTCTCCGGTGGAGTTGTAACCGTACTCCTGCACCAGATTGTGCATGATTTCAATGGCCTCCCGGGCCGACGCCGCCCTCTGGAGGGTTATGTTCATAAGGGTGAAATAGTCCAGCCAGCCCTCGGGATTCCGCAGTTCGCGGCGGCCATCCCACGTGGTCTCCACTATGCTCACCTGCTTCTCATTCATGAGGCCCACAACCGCGTAGGTGTAGGGCACCTGGGGGATGTAGTGCACCTCGGCGTCCGGCCCCCAGCCGCGCAGGGCTATCATTTCTCCGGGGGCGTGGCTTCCGGGCAGGGAGTAGCTGAGCGAACCGGCGAAACCGAAGCCGTCGCAGTTGTAGGTGCAGATGACGCTGCCGTCGGCCGAGGCGTCTTTACCAACAATCAGGTTGGTACATGCATTGGAACGAACACTGCCTGTAACAAGGAGTGTTACGGCCATTACGAGAGACAGGATTCTTTTCATAAGAAGGGGTTTTCCGTTTTCGCGAATTTACATAATTTATGCTATATTTGCAAAAGGAGATTCGCTTATGGAAATTGCGCTGTATATAGTTATCGTGGTGGCCGTGGCCGCCCTTGTAATACTCTATCTGATAATGCACGGCCGGCTCGTCGCCTCCAGGGAAGCCCTAAAGGCGGCCGAGGCGCTGCGCGAGGGAGAAGCCCGGGCCCATGAGCGTACCCTCGGGATGCTCAAGGAGCAGTTCGACCGGCAGCTTTCCTCCATCCGCAGCGAGATGACGGCCGAGACGGAGCTCCTCCTCAAGCAGAGGGAAGAGAGCCTGCAGAAACAGGCCGAGGAGACCTTCAAGAACCTGGCAGGCCCCCTGGGCAGGGACCTCAAGGCCATGCAGGAGAGTTTCGACGCGCAGAAACGCAGCCAGACCGAAGGTTCGGCCTCCCTCAAGACCGCCGTTGAACAGGCCGTCAAGCACCTTCAGGAACAGACCACCAGCATAGGTACTAAGGCCGACAATCTGGCCCAGGCCCTGAAAGGCCAGAACAAGATGGCTGGCATCTGGGGAGAAACCATACTCTACAACATGCTGGTTTCGGAGGGAATGGTGGAAGGGCGCGATTTCGACAAGGAAGAGACCCTTCGCAATGCCATCGGCTCCGTTGTGCTCAATGAAGACAGCGGCAAGCGGATGAGGCCGGACTATATTCTCCATTATCCGGACAAAACCGAGGTGATTGTGGACGCAAAAACCTCGATGGAAGCCCTCTCGGACTGGTATTCGAGCGAAGATGCGGCCGTTAAGGAAGATGCCGCCAGGCGGAATCTCGCCGCAATCCGCGCCCAGATAAAGGACCTCAGCGGCAAGCGCTACCAGAGTTATATCCGCGAAGGCTACAAGACTCTGGACTTTGTGATTATGTTCATCCCCAACTACGGAGCCCTGCAGCTTGCGAAGTCACTTGAGAGTGGCATCTTCGAGGAGGCCTACCGCCAGGGCGTTCTCCTCACAACGGAAGAGACCCTCATGCCTTTCCTCAGGATTATCCGCGTAGCATGGACGAACTACGACCACGCCCGCAACCAGGAAAAGATAATGAAGGCCGCACAGACCATGATAGACCGCGTGGCCGACTTCTCCAAAGCCCACGCCGCAATGGGAAAGAAACTCCGTGAGGCGATGGATGAGTACGACGCCTGCTCGGCCAAGATAGGCGAAAGCGGCCAGTCAATCCTCGTGAGCGCCAACCAGCTAATCAAACTCGGAGTCCCCAGGAATCCCAAAAAGCCCCTCCCCGAAGCAGAATGAGCCTTTTTCAGCTGTTTAAAAACGTCTGGCCCTTTGTAAAACCGTACAGGGGGCTTATGTTCATAACCCTCACGCTCACGCTCGTGGGCTCAGTGATGCAGCAGGTCAACGCCATAGTGCTGGACTGGACCGTAGACAGCATCAACGGTCTCATCGGCACCGATTTCCTCTGGCAGGCGGCCGTGCGGATACTTACCATAATATCTGCCATCCTGCTAGGTAAGGAACTGCTTTCGGCCCTTATCACCTTCGCCCAGCACTACTTCGGCGAGAGGATGCGCATCTTCGTGTCGAAGGACATGTCGCAGAGCGTTATCGAAAAGGTGCTCACCTTCCGGATGGCCTACTTCTCCAGGGACGAAAACGCCACGGGAAAGGTCCAGGCAAGGATTGACCAGGGTGTGAGCAGCCTCTCCAGAACGGTCCAGAACTTCTTCATCGACCTTCTGCCCCTTTTCACCAGCGCATTCCTCGCCCTCATCCTGATGTTCGCCGCCAATGTCTACGTGGGGCTGGTGGCGCTTGGAATAGTTCCGGTGTATTTCTGGATAACCATGCGTCAGGCTAAACGGCTCAAGGGCTGGCGCAAGGAGATGCGCACATACCGTGAATCCAAAAGCCAGGGCATCAAGAACATAATAGACTCCATTAACGTTATCAAGTCGTTCAACCGCGAGGGCATCGAGGCCGACAAGCAGCTGGACCTTCAGAACAAAGTGACGGAGAACCAGATGAAAACCCGCCGGGTGAGCTTCTATTTCGACGGAATTAAGAGCTTCGTAAGGCAGGTCGGAACCGTGCTGGTAATTATCCTCACGGCCTATCTGGTACTCACCGGATATCCGGGAATGACAATCGGAAAGATCATGTACCATGTAATGCTCTTTTCGAATGTGATTGCCCCCATAACCCAGCTCCAGCGCATTTTCGACGATGTTAACGACGCTCTCATCTATGCCGAGGGTTTCTTCGACATCCTCCAGGGCGACGAGGAAGTGGAGTCGTGCGGGAACTATCGGCCCGAAAAGATTCACGGCCGCTTCGAGCTGAAGGATGTGGATTTCACCTATCCCAACGGCAACCAGGCCCTTTTCGGAGTGAACATGGTAATCGAGCCCGGGAAGATAACGGCCCTCGTAGGCCTGTCAGGCGCGGGAAAGAGCACCGTGGTGAACCTTCTGGACAAGTTCTACGAGCCCGGGAGCGGCAGCATCACCCTCGACGGCGTGGACCTGAAGGAATACGACACCCACTACCTCAGGGACAACATAGGCCTGGTGCTTCAGAAGAACCATATTTTCGACGGGACCATTGAGGAAAACATCCTTTATGGAAACCCGAACGCCACGCACGAGCAGGTTGTGGAGGCGGCCAAACAGTCCTATATCTACGACCAGATTATGGCTCTCCCCCTGCAGTTCCAGAACAAGGCGTCCGACCTTTCAGGCGGGCAGCAGCAGAGGATAGCGATTGCGCGTATGTTCCTGAAGAATCCTCCCATCATCTTCCTCGACGAGCCCACCGCCTCGCTCGACGCCATTGCCACCGAGCAGATCAAAAACAGCATAGACGCAATCAAGAAGGACCGCACCGTGATTATCATCTCCCACAGCATTTCGCAGATTATCGACAGCGAGATGGTCTATGCCCTGCAGAAAGGGCGTGTGGAGCAGTCCGGAAACCCCGACGAAATCTACCGCAAGGGCGGCATCTACAAGGAAATCGTGGACGCTTCGGCCCGCAGCCTCAACATTCAGAAGATTGCCGACACTATAAACGGCTAGTATGATAAGCGCAGAGGCCGTCGATTGGGGCCTTTATGAAGCGGGAAATACGGATTCCGGCCTTTTCGCACAGAGGACGGATAATCTCTTGGCAAGCCCAGCCGAAACCTCCGACTATTCCCACCGGGTATGACGCAACGTCATAGCGCAGGAGTGAACGGTCGATGAAAGCCTGGAAATTCTTGTCTACAAGGGCTTTGGCATAAGGATGCTCATAGTGCTTCAGCACGAAGGGTGCGATGCTTCCGAGGTAGCCGGAGGGCGATGCGCTGCGGTATACTCCCTCCACGATTCCGGCATAGGATGCGTCGAATTCCGCTGCGAAATCCTCAGCTATGCTCTCGGGGACCAGCCCCTTTATGAAGTCGCTCAGGAACAGTTTGCCCAAAGCGGCGCCACCGCCGTCATCCCCTATCACGTAACCTCCGGAATAGACCTTCTGGCTCAGGTTCTCACCGTCGTAAAAACAGGTATTCGAACCAGTGCCGATGATGGCGGCGATTCCGGCCTCGTGGCCGCAGGCGCCCCTCGCCGCTCCCATAAGGTCGTTCTGGATGTCGATTTCGGCAATGTCGGAGACGCTCCGGATGTGGCTTGAAAGCTCGCTTGAAATCTCCGGAGTCACCACTCCGGCGGTGTAGAGATAAAGGCCGCTGGAGCCGGCAATTCCTTCGGAGGCGATGGCCTCGGCAAGAATGCGCTTAATCTCCTCAATCTGCATTGTGGAGACGTTCATTCCTGCCCTTTGGAAGCGTTTCAGCTCTCCGCCTTCTGCGTCCAGGACGCGCCAGTCGCTCTTCGTGGCGCCGCTTTCAACTATTACTGTCTGCAACAAGGCCTATTTCATCTTACTCGTTTGGATGAATCTTCCTGTAAATCTTCACCCCGGAAAGCAGGCTGCGGAACTCGGCCCTGGAAATGTGTGTTGCGCGCACAACGCCGTCGGCATCGGTGGGGAGGCTGAATTCCAGTATTCTGGTGAAGAGGAAGCGCCTTGTGGTAATGGTCACGGGAACCATTTCACCGGAAGGATTTGCAATGGAGAAATATCCCATAACCCCCGTGGTGGTGCGCCTGGGCATTTTGAAATATGCCTTTAGCTGCTCCATTCTGGCAACGGCCTCGTCGAGGCTTGTGCCCAGCGGAATGAAAAGCTCGTAAACGGGATCGAAATGCACCTGGACTATATCGCTGCCGACTCCGAGGTTACCTACCGAAAGATAGTACATACGAGGGCTTTCGTCGTTCATATAGAACACTTCCATCTCGATTACATCATCGGATTCAACCTGAGCGATGTCTACCCTGGGACGGAGAATTGAATTCTGGGCTACTGCAAATAAAGTAACGCAGGCAAGGGCAACGGTAGTTAAAAGTCTTTTCATATCAATGTGGTGTTTAGTTTATATTCTTTCGCGAAGATATCGATTTCCCTCGACATTGGCAAATCATTTTTTATTTGTTTTAGCGTTTAACTTTGACTTTTGAAGTGTGTTGCACTTCTAATTAGAATTCACCAACTGAAGGTTATTTGAAAAGCGCCCGGAAATGCTTCCCCAACTCGCGCTGTACCTGCTCAAACGGCGGAAGCTCTGCAATCTGGTCCTTCATGGAAGACTCCCACCTGGACTTGAAGATACCCACCTTCCCCTCCAGTTTCTCTTGCAGGGAATCCGGATCAAGGCCTTTGTGTCTGGCCTTTACCTCGAACTCATAGCGGTGGTCGGCCATTTCCATCCCTTCCATTTCTGAAAGGTACCAAAGGTCATAATAGTCACGCGGCTGGGTCCTGGATAGGAGTGATCTCATCTTCTCCGCCATCACCTCATCCAGCGAATAGCACTGCACCGTGCAATCCTCCTGGTCGGTATACGACTCGAACATCGGCCGGCTCTCCAGCGGAAAGCAAAGTTTCTCCGTCCTGGAAATGTCCACCTTCACCCATTTGTTTGCACCAACGCCGCCCAGCGGCCCCACGTATGTGATGTAGAAATTGACGTTCCCCGTCTCGTGGATGCCGAAATCCTCCATCGCCAGCGGGATGTTGGCTTCCTCCCGGACATACCGGAACACCTCCTTTAACGCATCCTGGATGGTTTCGTTGGAGATGCCGTCATCAACGAGAGTAAAGTCCAGGTCCTCGGAATAGCGGTAATCCTTGAAGTAGAACTTCTTCAGCACTGTTCCGCCTTTGAAGGCCAGAGCCTTTGACAGCACCTCATTGTTCGCAACACCGGAGAGAATCCACGTCAGGATATAATCCTTCTCTATCTGAGTGTCCCTCACACGTTCCTTGTTCGCTTTCTTCTGAATCTCAGCAGGCCGTATCATAAAATCAATTGTTTATTGCGTTAATGATCGTTTCAATGTCAACATTCTGGCGGATGCTCCACTTTGTGCAAATCTTCCCCTCGTTCGGGACCTCCGTGTCCAGCGGAGACACCGCAGCAGTCCGCAAGGCCCGCAACTCCTCCACAATCTCCGTCCCAATTCCCAGTTTATCCAGCAGGTAGCCCAGGCGCTTAATCACTACCTGGCTGTCAAACTGCCTGGCATAGGAGAGCAGCTTCCCGTAGTCCAGTTTCTCCCGGGCCGTCCAGAGTGCCTTCGCCACCTCAATGATTCCCCCGGCATAAGCCGGCATATACAGGCAGTCAATTATCGTCTTCTCAAGGTCCGAGCACGGCACCTTGTTGTACGAGTCAATCCACACCTTCTTCACCCCGAAGAAATGCTTCTCATTATGGTAGATGAACTGGAACTCCACGCCTTTCAGGACCACCGTTTCCGTCTTGCGCTTCTCCCTCACCACCTGTTCCTTCAGCGACGGCTGCGTAATGAGCCCGTGGATCTGCAGGGCCGAATAATAACCGATATAATACCGGACGCCTCCGGAAAGCGGCTCCGCCAGCAGATGCCAGTCCGGCAGGAACTCCCCGGCATTTTGATCGAAAGGCACCACCCAGTAAACCTTCTTGGAAACTTTGATCAGCAATCCCTTGTCCAGCATCCGCATCAACATAAAGCGCACCGCTCCCTCCGACTTGTCCGGAAAAGCCGAATACGCATCCTCGATGCTGAACCACTGCTTTCCCTCCCCGGTTAGATAACTGAGGAATGCGCTCTCTGCAGGAGAAATTGTTTTATTAGATTTTGTATCCACTCTGTTAGTATATTTCTAACTGCAAAGATACAAAATATATTTAATCCTTCGAAACTTTCCTCAAAAAACCGCCGCCCTCTCTCCGAGATGACGGCAGTTCTCATTGTCCTCCTTAGGCGAAGCCGAAGGATCTATTTTCCCCTCACAAAGTGCCGGTAATCAGAGCCCCACGTCCCGACAGAATAGGTCGTACCCTCTTTCTGCCATTCCATCTCCTTTGAAGTCAGCTTCACAAGCTTATAGGTGACATTGCTGAAGTCAGACATCGCCGGATTGATGGTAATAGTGCCCTTGTTA
>CAJOCS010000024.1:0-9759 GCA_905233655.1 uncultured Bacteroidales bacterium
CCTTGACGGAAAGTGTATCCCTCTTTGAGGCGATAACCTTGCGTTCTTCTTCAATCTCACCGCGAGAGAGGGCGAGTGTGGCGGCAATCTCGCCGCTGCGGAGCCTGTCTATTTTGGTCTGGGCCCCGCAGCCGGCAAGAACGGATGCCGTTGCAATTGCGTAAAGTACTCTCCTGTTCATTGGTTCTCAAAAAATGAACTGAATTGCAACACGTGCATCCGGGAGAAGGAAGGCCTTGCTGCCGCTTTCCGTCTTTGCCCCGCAAACGGGACAGGCATAGACGGTGTATATCTTTCCGCCGCCCCAGAGTCCTGCTCCCAGGTCCAGGTTCCAACGGTCGGAAAGCATCAGGGCATACCCGCCGTAAAGACCTCCTCCCCACGCATCTCCCTCTTCAGTCTCACGGCTGCGGATACCTCCTTCGTTATATACCGAGTATCTGGCATCGGCACCCATCCACCATCCGGAGTATATGTGCCACGGCCACCATCGTGCTCCCGCCCTGAGGGTGCCCTGACGCATCTGAAACTGCGTATTCGGGTCTCCGGCACGGTAGGACCACGGATTGAGTCCTGCGCCCAGATGAAGTGAAAAGGACCTTGACAGGGCTGCCGACGCCTCCATATTCATGGTTCCAAGAGTCATCCAGTCCACGGCGTTTGTCCCTACGGAAAAACGCTGCGCACCGGCGCTCAGGCTCATAAGGAGCGTTATCAGAAGAAAGGCCTTTTTCATCTTAGAAGTCTCTTTGCGGCTGCATGCTGGCGTCGTCTCTCTCGATTACGGTGACAGTCCTTGCAAATACGTCCAGGGCTACGCGTTCAACGCTGTCTATGGATGTGTATTTGCGTATGCGCAAGCGGCCGGTGACTTCTACCCACGACCCTTTCTGGATCTTGTCCATCTCCGGCTTTACTACTCCGCCTGTCTCCCAGAACGATGCGTTGAACCATGTGGGCTCCACTACGGAGTTACCCTCACGGTCCCTTGTGGCGTATTCCGTCACTACGGAGAAATTGCATACGCGGTTGCCGTTGTAGGAGCCTATGTCGGCGCGTCCAACAACTCCACGCAGCTGTATTGTGTTCACGAATTCCATTTTACATTTACTTTTAAGGTTTCACTTTGGGGCTCCCGCCGGGCGCGCTTCCGGAGCGGGATGCCTGGTGCAAAGTAAATGTATGGCCAAAAGAAAAAGCGCCTCCGGAGGGCTCCGGGGCGCAGATTTATACGTTTTTTAATGCTTTTGACTGTTTTTTAATGTGAATCGTAAGATTTTTTTAGGACCTTAAAAAAGAATCCACCGAATTGTGTTTTTTGCGGTAACAGGGATTCGTATAAAAACTTCGAAATCTTTTTTACGATTCTTGCAATTCACGGAAGGCTTTGGCATATTTGCGGCAAAACAGTCGGAGGATGAGCCAGAAGTATCAGATGGAAGACAGAGTGCCGCGATGCCTTTTCTGCGGTGAGCCCATACCGCTTGGGCGCCCGGACCGCAAATTCTGCAGTCTGGAATGCAAAAACGCATTCCACAATTCCCACCGCAAGGTAAGCACCAACCATTATCACGACCGCGTAGTCCGCATTCTGGAGAATAACTATTACATCCTGAAGCACCTCCTGGCCATGGGAATCACGTCCATCGACCGCCGCACCCTGCGGGAACTGCACTTCAACCAGGAATACACCACCTCATACAGCAAAATCGGCCACCGCCACCACTACACCTGCTTCGAAATCCACTATGACATCACCCCCACCCGCGCCATCAACATAGAAAACATCCTGGAGAACCAATTGGAGTAAAAGTGCGGCTGATGTCCCATTTTCTGGACCATCAGCTGCAAAAACGGCCTTTTTTGCGGTTGATGTCCCATTTTCTGGACCATCAGCTGCAGGTGCCCTGCAAAAAAATGGACCGGTACCCGCAGTTGAGGAGTATCGGTCCAGCAGTTTCTGTGATTTGGCTTTCTATGCTTTGGCTTTCTTGCGGGGATCCTTGAAGAGGATCATGAAGAGGATGCCAACCACAAAGGCGTAGGCGGCGAAGATGTACCAGGCGTTGGGCCAGTTGGCGGGAGTGTTGAACACGTCGCAGGCCTCAACCACTGCGCCGGCGGCAAGGGTGCCGATGGTGGCGCCGAGTCCGTTGGTCATCATCATGAACAGGCCCTGGGCGCTGGAGCGGATGTCCGGAGCGGCATTCTGCTCCACATAGAGGGAACCTGAAATATTGAAAAAGTCAAAGGCGAAACCGTATACGATGCAGCTGAGAACGAACAGCAGCACTCCCGGGAAGGCCGGGTTGCCGAGGCCGAAGAAAGCAAAGCGTCCTACCCATGCGAACATGGCGATGAGCATCACGTTCTTGATGCCGAACTTTTTCATGCAGAACGGAATGAGCAGGATGCAGAGGGTTTCCGAAGCCTGCGAGATTGCAATCAGGGCGTTGGAGTTCTTCACCGCGAAGGACTCGGCAAAGGCCGGATTGGCCGAGAACGAGCCCAGGAAGGTGTTTGCGTAGCCGTTGGTAATCTGGAGTGAGGCGCCAAGCAGCATCGAGAAGATGAAGAAAATGGCGAACTGGCCGTCCTTGAACAGGGTGAAGGCCTTGAGGCCCAGGGCGTCGGAAAGGCTCTGTTTCTCACCACCCTTGTTCACCGGGCACTCCGGCATGGTGAACGAGTAGGCGCACATGATGACGGAGAGGATTCCGGATGAGATGAGCTGGGTGTAGGCCTCCTGCATCCTCACGCCGTCGATTTTGAGGAAGTTCGTGAGCAGCATCGAGCAGATGAAGCCGATGGTGCCGAACACTCGGATGGGCGGGTAGTCCTTCACAGGGTCCATTCCCTCCTTGCCGAGTGCGTTGTATGCCACCGAGTTCACAAGGGCGATGGTGGGCATGAAGAACGCGACGCTTATGCTGTAGAGTATGAACAGGGGGGCGAAGGCGGGGGAGTCTCCTGCATTCATGCAATAGATTCCGGCTCCGGCCATGAACAGGCCTGCGAAGGCGTGGCAGAGGGCCAGGACCTTCTGCGCCTGTATTTTGCGGTCGGCAACTATACCCATGAGCGTGGGCATGAAGATGGACACTATTCCCTGCATGGCGAAGAACCACTTGATCTGCGGTCCGAGGCCGATGTTGCCGAGATAGCGGCCCAGAGATGTGAGGTAAGCGCCCCAAACGGCGAATTCCAGGAAGTTCAGTACCGCGAGCTTCACGGAAACTGCTTTGACTTTGATTTGCATATTGGCTCAGTAATTGTTGTTGAAACATACAAAAATAGGAAATTTTCCGTATTTTTGTGCTCAGAAAGCATAGAAGATGTTCAATTTTATTCTTCAGGGAAAGGATACATCCACAATGGCCCGCGCGGGGGTGTTCAGCACTCCGCACGGAGACATTCCCACGCCCATTTTCATGCCCGTGGGAACCGTAGGCTCGGTAAAGGGTGTGTATCACAGGGACTTGAAGGAGGACATCGGCGCAAAAATCATTCTCGGCAACACCTATCACCTGTATCTGAGGCCCGGTCTGGACACGCTCCGAAAGGCCGGCGGCCTGCACCGCTTCGAGCACTGGGACGGCCCCATTCTCACCGACAGCGGCGGCTTCCAGATTTTCTCCCTTGCGCCCATACGCAAGCTAACGGAGGAAGGATGCAGGTTCGCCTCCCATATCGACGGTTCCCGTCACATGTTCACTCCGGAGAACAATGTTGATACCCAGCGCTGCATAGGCGCAGATATCATCATGGCTCTGGACGAGTGCTGCCCGGGAGACGCTACGGAGCGCTATGCGGCAAAGTCACTTAAGCTCACCCAGGGCTGGCTGGAACGCTTTGCAAAGCATTTTGACGAAACAGAGCCCCTCTACGACTATCCCCAGACCATGTTCCCCATTATCCAGGGCTGCGTGTATCCGGAGCTTCGCAAAAGGGCCGTGGAGCATGCCCTCGGCCTCGATAACGCCAACCGCGGCGGCTATGCCGTGGGCGGCCTGGCGGTGGGGGAGCCTGCGGAGAAGATGTACGAGATGCTGGAGCTCACCTGCCCGCTGCTCCCGGAAAACAAGCCCCGCTACCTGATGGGGGTTGGCACTCCGGTGAACATCCTCGAAGGCATATCCCGCGGGATAGACATGTTCGACTGCGTAATGCCCACCCGCAACGGCCGCAACGGCATGCTCTTCACCTGGAACGGAATAATGAACATGCGAAACGCCAAGTGGACCGACGATTTCACCCCGCTCGATCCCGCCGGCACTTCCATGGTGGATTCCTTCTACACGAGGGCCTACCTGCATCATCTTTTCGTAGCAAAGGAGATGTTCGCCGCGATGATAGCCACGGAGCACAACCTCGCTTTCTACCTCGACCTTGTAAAAACCGCACGCCAGCATATCCTGGACGGCGATTTCGCCGCCTGGAAGGCCGCCGTGCTCCCTAAACTCAGCGAACGCCTATGATGGGACTCAAAAGACTCGACTGGTACATCATAGGGAAGTTCATGTCCACGTTCTTCATGTCGCTGCTCCTTATCGTGGGCATCGTCATCATCTTCGACGTGAGCGAAAAAATAGACGATTTCGTGCGTACGGACGCTCCGCTGAATGAAATCGTCTTCGACTACTACATGAACTTCGTGCCGTACTTCATGAATATGTACAGCCCCATGTTCGTGTTCCTCACCGTCATTTTCTTCACCTCCAAGATGACTTCCAACTCGGAGGTGATTGCAATTCTTTCGAACGGTATAAGCTATCACAGGATGATGGTCCCGTACATTGTGTCGGCCGCCCTCATCGCCCTTCTGTCCCTGGGACTCGGCCTCTGGGTGATTCCAAAGGCAAACGACACGCGCGTGCAGTTCGAGCAGAAGTACATCAAGCGCATGAAGGTCCGTACCGGGCACGACATGCATTACAAACTGGAGGACAACAAGTTCGTCTACATCGAATCCTTCAGTACCTACAACAATACGGCCTACAATTTCACCCTCGAGGACTTCTCGGAAGGGCGCCTGGTGTCCAAACTCTCGGCCGAGAGCGCCCGTTACGACACGGTTTCCGGCGCCTGGCACCTTCGCAACTGGTTCATCCGCGACTACGGCTGGGGCCTTCAGGACCAGGTGCGTTCCGGCCAGCAGCTGGATACGGTGATTAGCCTTACGAGGGATGACTTCTACCGCAACAAATTCACCATCCAGCGTCTGAACCAGAAGGACTTGGACGCCCTTATCGAAACCCAGATTATGAGGGGCGACGCCTCGGTGAACCAGGCCCTGATCGAGAAGAACAACCGCTATTCCATGCCTTTCTCGGCCTTTATTCTCACCATCATCGGCGTGGCTCTGTCCACTAAGAAGCGGCGCGGCGGAATAGGTTGGAACATAGCTATTGGCATTGCCCTCGGCTTCTCCTATATACTGTTCATGCAGTTCAGCGAGATGTTCGTCATAACCGACACCCTGCCGGCGAGCATCGCCATCTGGATGCCGAACTACCTCTATACCGTAGCGGCAGTGGTACTGTATATCCTAGCACCCAAATAATGAAAGTCAAGATTGTAAACCATTCGCACTATCCGCTTCCGGAGTATGCCACCGCGCTTTCCGCCGGTCTGGACCTGAAGGCCGACATTCCTTCGGGCATTACCCTCGCTCCACTTGAGAGGGCTGTGGTGCCCACGGGGCTTTTCATCGCCCTGGAACCCGGATACGAGGCTCAGATACGTCCCCGCAGCGGTCTTGCCGCAAAACACGGAATCAGCGTGCTGAACAGCCCGGGAACCATCGATGCCGATTATCGCGGCGAGGTGAAGGTCATCCTGGTGAACCTTTCGAACGAGCCGTTCGAGATTGTCCCCGGGGAGAGAATCGCCCAGATGGTGGTGGCCCGTTTCGAGAAGGTTGAATGGGAAGAGTGCGAGAGTCTTGACAGCACCGTCCGCGGTGAGGGCGGCTTTGGAAGTACAGGGAGGTAATAATTATGAAAATCAGCGCTTTACACGAGCTGTTCCTGAGTTGCAAGGGAGTGTCGACCGACACCCGTACGCTCAGCGGCGGCGAGCTTTTCTTTGCTCTTTCCGGGGAAAATTTCGACGGTAACGCCTTTGCCATACAGGCCCTTGAAAAGGGCGCATCCCATGCTGTGGTAAGGGACGACATCGGGGTGGACGACCCCCGTCTTGTAAAGGTTCCGGACACTCTGGAGGCTCTCAAGGCCCTTGCCCGTTTCCACAGGGAGTGGTGCGGGGTGCCCGTAATCGGCCTCACCGGCACAAATGGCAAGACCACCACTAAGGAACTCATCCGCACCGTGCTTTCCACCCATTTCAAGGTGGTTGCTACGGAGGGTAACCTCAATAACGAGATTGGCGTTCCGCTGAGCGTGCTGCGCTTCACAAAAGACACCGAGATTGGCCTCATAGAAATGGGCGCCAGCCATCCCGACGACCTTGTGCCGCTTCTGGACGTGGCCCGTCCTACGCTCGGGCTTATCACCAATGTGGGCAAGGCCCATCTCGAGGGCTTCGGCAGTTTCGAGGGTGTGAAGCATGCGAAGGGGCTGCTCTACGACTGGCTGAAGGCCCATGCCGGCGTCATTTTCTCCAATGCCGACGATCCCGTACTCGGCGCCATGCTTGCCGAAAGGTGCCTCGGAAGCTATAAATACGGTGTGAAGCATCAGGGCTTCACCGTTCTCCCCGCTTCGGCGGAGCATCCTTTCGTTCGCATCGAAACGCCTTCCTTCATTATTTCCACTCAGCTTGTGGGTGCATACAACGCTTCCAATGTGCTGGCTGCGATGTGCATCGGCCATTATTTCGGCATTCCCGACGCCGAGGCCGCCGCTGCGATTGGCCGTTACGAACCTTCGAACAAGCGTTCCCAGCTTGTCTCCAGCGCTCACAACACCCTTATCGTGGACGCCTACAACGCCAATCCGTCGTCAATGGCGGTGGCTCTGGACAATCTCTCTCTCACCGAGGGCCGAAGGGTTGCCCTTCTCGGGGACATGCGTGAGCTCGGGGCCGATTCCGCCGCGGAGCACGAAGCCGTCGTGCGCCGTCTCGGGGCTTATGACCTCTGTTATCTGGTCGGTGGGGAATTCACCAAGGCCGTAGCGGCCTGCGGAGCTCCGTACCGCTGTTTCGCCACTTCCGACGAGCTTGCCGCTTTCCTGAAGGAAAACCCTCTGGAAGGCTGTGTGGTGCTTGTGAAGGGTTCCCGCGGGATCCGGATGGAAAAGGTTATAGACGCGCTTTGAGTACTATGAAGCGGGTGGCGTAGCCGATTGCCGCGCCAAGCGCCAGGCCGAAGAGCATCCCTACGAATACGTCTCCCACGTAATGCATCGCCAGCATTACGCGGCTCAGTGCAACCAGTGCCGCCCATACGAACAGCCCTATTGTGAGTGGCCTGAAGCTTTCCCTGTCTTCCGTGCGGAATGCTATGTTCGCGCACATGGCCACGGCGAAAACGTTGCTGGAATGGCTCGAGAAAAAGCCGTAGAAGCCTGTCCTGGGCAGGGGATAGTGAAGCTCGTTTTCCAGCATCCAGGTGCAGTAGCAGGGCCTCAGGCGCATTACGCTGTTCTTTACCATAACGGAAAGCTGGTCGGCGAGAAAAACCGTGAGCGCAAGCGAAGCAATAACCGCCAGGCCCTTTTTCCAGCCCAGTTTCCACACCGTAAACACTGCGAGGGCTGCATAGGCGGGGAACCAGACTTTGCTGTCCGAGAGGAACATCCAGAACTGGTCGCTCCAGGGGCTGTGAAGGCTGTTCACCCAGAGGCTCAGCTGCTGGTCGGCATGTATTATGGGCTCCAGGCTCATTTGGTGAGGGCTTTCCAGAGCTCTTCCTTGAGTTCGTTGAGGCCGGTTCCGGCCACCGACGATATGAATACGTGAGGTATGTCGGCAGGGAGTTTCCTCTCTATCTTGAGGCGCTGCTTCTCATCGATGATGTCGCATTTCGTGACTGCCAGAACCCTGTCTTTCACAAGCAGTTCCGGGTTGTATTCCTGCAGTTCGTTCAGCAGCACCTTGTATCCCTTGGTGACATCCTTTTCTTCCGCCGAAACCATGAACAGCAGCACTGAGTTGCGCTCGATGTGCCTCAGGAACCTCATCCCGATTCCCTTGCCTTCGTGCGCGCCTTCGATGATTCCGGGGATGTCGGCCATTACGAAAGAGCGGCTGTCGTGGTAGCGGACTATTCCCAGATTGGGTTCCAGGGTTGTAAATGCGTAATTCGCGATTTTCGGCTTTGCCGATGTTATGGCAGCGAGAAGGGTGCTCTTTCCGGCATTAGGGAAGCCCACGAGGCCCACGTCGGCAAGTACTTTCAGTTCCAGGATGAACCAGCCTTCCTGGCCTTCTTCGCCCGGCTGGGCATAGCGGGGTGTCTGGTTGGTGGCGCTTTTGAAGTTGTTGTTTCCAAGGCCTCCGCGGCCGCCCTGGCAGAGTATGTATTCCTGCTCCGGTTCAACCAGTTCGGTAATCACTTCTTCGGTCTCGGCATCCTTCACTACCACGCCCTGGGGCACTTCCAGCACTATATCGGCTCCGTTCTTGCCTTTTTTGAGGGCCTCGGCGCCGGCGCCTCCGTTGTCGGCCCTGACCACTTTGCGGTAGCGAAGGTGAATCAAAGTCCACAGCTGGGGGTTTACTTTCAGGATGATATGCCCGCCCCGGCCGCCGTCTCCGCCGTCGGGACCGCCTTTGGGTACGTATTTGGCTCTGTGTAAATGGGTACTTCCTGCGCCGCCGTGTCCGCTGGCGCAGAATATCCTCACATAATCGATAAAATTGGATTCTGCCATAACTTTGCAAAGATACAAATATTTGCAGAATCAAAAAAAACTACATATCTTTGCAGTCCTTTCGGTGCGATGGCCGAGTGGTTAGGCACAGGTCTGCAAAACCTGCTACAGCGGTTCGATTCCGCTTCGCACCTCCGGATTGAACCTCAGATTGCGTAGTCTGGGGTTTATTTGTTTTCAGGAACCAATGGCAGACAATTACTTGGAAAAACGGGCCCAGGAAGTGGAGGAAAACCTTCACCGGGGCTCCCGCAAGGCGTCCACCCGCGTCGTGAAACCGCTTGACTCCCTGCTGAAGAAAAACCGCAGTTTCCGTGGATACGACCCGTCCAGGGTGGTTACCGAGGCCGAGCTCAGGGAGATTGTCTCCGTGGCCTCTTTCGTCCCTTCCGGGATGAACCGTCAGCCGCTTCGTTTCCGTCTTGTCCTTTCCTCTGAGGCTTCGAAGCTTCATCCCCTTTATAAACTCGGTGCGGCCCTGCCCGAGGAGCATTTGCCGAAGCCCGGAACGGAACCGGGGGCGTTCATCGTCGTGTGTTCGGCGGTTCCGGAGGACCGTGTGGTGGACATGGACCTCGGTATTGCCGCTCAGAGCATGCTTCTCAAGGCGACGGAAATGGGCCTCGGCGGCATTTTCATTCTGAATTTCGATGTGGCTGCTGTCAGGGAGGCCCTCGGGCTGTCCCTTACGCCCATTGCGCTTATCGCCATCGGCAAGGGTGCCGAGTCCATTTTCCTTATTCCGGCCGACAAGGGGCAGAGTCTCAAGTATTTCCGTCGCGACGGCGTACATTTCGTCCCGAAACTCACTCTGGACGATATTCTTCTCTAGTTTTTAACTCCGGGAGGGGATGGCGCTCCGCGGGCAGTTAAAAGGCCGATGCCCTCGTCGCACCATCCCCATCCCGTCGAATAAGGCGCC
>CAJOCS010000024.1:9773-31248 GCA_905233655.1 uncultured Bacteroidales bacterium
GGGCGTGTCCGAGGGCTCGTCCCGAGGACATACTAGCCCGGGAGCCGCAGGGGGTATTTATGGGGGCAGCGCCCCCAACAAACCGGGATGCCCTCGTCGCACCCTCCTGCCTCCTGTCGCATTACAGCGCCTTTAGGCATATTATTTGTTGCAAAAGGTATTGTAACTCTGTTAATTGCCTGTTCTGATATGAGAAGTATTCCGGGTTTTGTTTTTGCAGCTGTCTTTGCGCTGGCCGTTTCGTGCACGTCGGACAGCAATTTCGCTCCCATACATTTCAGTGACGACGAGCCGCGGGGTGGGCGGGCGTCGGGTTATGAGCCGGCCGACCTTCTGGTTGGGGAGTATCACTATGTCCTGGATTATGTGGCTACAAGCCGGTATGAGAGCGGCTCTTTCCATGACGAGGGTTCCCTGTGGATTGAAAAGACAGGTGAAAACACCGTTATGATGGCCGGCGCATGGGAGGCCTATGGCAGCGTTTACGGTAACACCGTGCAGTTTGACAATGCCATTGAAACCTTTCTTTCGCCCCGGCTACCTACAGCAACGGTACCCTTGTCATTGATTATACGGCTTCCGGCTCGATGCGATATTTCTGGCAGTACTATCCTTGGGAGGAAGAAGGCACCATCGTGGCCACGAAACTTTAGACGTTCTTGGCTTCGATAACGCTCTGGGAGATGTTGATGATGAAGTCTCCCATCTTTTCCATGCAGTTGATCAGGTCCATGTAGAAGGAGCCCGTCTCGTAGGGATAGGACGCTTTTTCGATGTTGGACAGATGCTCGCCGCGAAGCTCGTCGCGGTAGGAATTAATCGCCTTTTCGGCCCCCTCTGCGTTGCTGATATCTTCGAGTTCGATTAGCGGGGTCGCGAGATTGTAGTCCATTGCAGAGTATGCGGCATCAATCAGATCTATCATCTTGTTCAGATGATGCAGCATTTCTTCGGTAAAGCTGCATTTGTGCTCCCACACGCGGGCGAGTATCTTGCCGATGGTTTCGCCGCTGTCGCCCAGTGACTCCATCTCGCCGATGATGCGGTAAAGTTCCCTAACGCGGGCCATACCGCTGCTACTGAATTCCTTCTTGGAAACTTCGCGGAGATAGGTGGCGATTTCACGCTCGACATTGTCGGTGACGTCTTCGTAGTGGACCAGTTTCTTGTCGGCCTCTTCGAACTCGGCGAGGGTTGTGGCGTTGATGGCGGCACGCACGTGTTCGAGATCCCTGCGGCACAGTTTGCCGAATTCGACCACTTCCAGCTTGGCGCTTGTAAGTGCCAGGTCGCCGGTTGCGAAGTTGCCTACTCCGATGTATTTCAGGCGGTGTGTCTCGCGCTCGTCGCCCTTGGCCGGAACCATCCAGGAGACCATCTTGACGAGCTGCGGGATGAGCCATACCAGGATGAGGGTGGTGATTATATTGAATACGGTATGAAGGACGGCAACGCTGTAGGGGAGCGAGGCCGACAGGGCTGCATTATGGGCACTCTGGGCGGCCGTGAGGGTATCCGGATCCCCGAGGAAGAAAGCCTGAGTGACAGGGTTGGGGAAGCTCATCGCCTCGACGGTGATGCCGATGAGGGCAAGGAACGGGCGGAAGAGCGCCAGTGCGAGGATTACGCCGAAGAGGTTGAAGAGGAAGTGCGCCCGGGCTGTGCGTTTCGCGCTGATGTTAGCTACCGATGCGGCTATGTTGGAGGTTACGGTGGTACCGAGGTTACTGCCGAGGACCATGGCCGTGGCCATGTCAAAGGGGATAAGGCCTTCCGCTACCAGCATCATAGTGATGACTGTGGCCGTTGCGGAGCTCTGGAGCATGATGGTAATGACGCCGCCCGCAATGAGGAAGAGGATTATACTCCAGACGCCGTGCCCGGACAGGGACGACAGGAACACCCGCACGCCCGGATTGTCCAGCAGCAGGCTCGAAGAGGTGTCCTTCAGGATGGACAGGCCCAGGAAGAGGAAACCGAAGCCCATCAGGAATTCGCCCAGGTTGGCGTATTTCTTTACGTTAGTAAGCAGGAAGGCGAAGAACATCAGCGGTATGGCTATTGAGCTGACGCTCCAGCCGCCGCCCAGAGTGAGGGCGAATATCCAGGCGGTGACGGTGGTGCCGATGTTGGCGCCCATGATAACGGCGATGGCGCTGCCGAGGGCCAGAAGGCCGGCGTTGACAAAGCTCACGACAAGGAGAGTCGTCGCAGTCGAGCTCTGTACCATGGCGGTTACCACGATACCGGTGAGTATGCAGGTGAAATAATTGGATGTCATTTTGGCCATGACGGAACGCATCCGGTCTCCGGCCATCTTCTGCAGACCGCCGCTCATCAGCGACATACCGTAGAGGAACATCGCAAGAGAGCCAAGCAGAATAAGTATCTGTAATATCATCGGACAGTGATTATATCCTGCAAGTTACTTATTTTTTTGTTTATGACAATGGAATGTTTTCTTCATTTCTTACTTTTTTTCTTAAATTTGTAGGGAAAAGGTACAGTCATGAATCCAGGCTTGCAAATCAGGGTTTTTATTGCGGCATTTGCGGTGCTGCTACTTGCCGGCTGCGGCTCCCGCGCCCGTAACGGCGAGACGGGAGAGGACAATGCTTTCCTGGAGCGGCTCGAAGGCAACTACTCCATGAAGATGGAAGATGCCACGCGAACCAATTATTCTACAGCCGTGGTGAGCGAGACGGCCAGGGGACAGTACAGCATTGCGCGTGTAACTGTATATGGTCCCGTCTATTATGGCTTCACCCTTACGGAAGAGGATGGAACGGTTCTTGTAAATTCAAGGGAGCTGGGGCAGGGAAGCGTGAGCTATAATCCTGTCCTGGACAAGATCAGCATCCGTTTTGAAAAGGAAGAATTCATATGCGAATTAAGCAAATAGCCGCGGTGGCCTGCCTGGCTTCCGCCCTTGCGCTCTGCGCATGCGAAAACAATTCTGAGACCGTTCCGAAGGCCGATTACGACCTTCTTCTGCAGGAATATGCGGAGGTGAAGGCCGGGGCCGAAGCCGCCCGCGAAGAATCCGTGGCCCAGGCTCAGGCGATTGACAATATCCTCCGGGAACTTTCCCTGATTACCGGGCAGACGATAAGCCTCAGGACCGACGTTGAGCACGGCACGGCGAGGCTCACCCAGGTGGAACAGATCGAGAGCAGTATCACTCAGATAAAGAGCCGTATCGCACGGCTCGAAAGCCTTAGCCGTGAGAGCGAAAGCCTCCGCCGCCTGGTGAGTTCGCTCCGGGAGGTGATATCGGCGAAGGAAGCGGAGATTGAGACGCTTAAGGCGGAGATTCAGAGCCGTGACAGCATGATATCGGCCCAGAGCGATACAATTTCGGCGCACAGGGGAACGATTGTCATGCAGAACGAAACCATAACCCGGCAGCAGGATAATCTGAGGGCCGCTTTCCAGGAGCAGGCGCAGATGCTTTTCCGTGCCGGCGAAGATTTCGAAACCCTGGGCGACAACGCTCCCGATGTCTCGGGCCGAAGGGACAGGAACAAGGTGAAGGAATATGCCCGCGAGATGTATATGAAGGCTACTTTCTATTATTCCAAGGCCCTTGAGAGCGGCTACCCGGAAGCGTCGTACCGCATGGACAGGGTGAGGGAAAAAATGGACAGACTATGATAGTTAGAAGCAAGGCTCCGCTGCGTCTTGGCCTTGCCGGCGGCGGAACGGACGTGTCGCCGTACAGCGACCTTTACGGCGGCCTCGTCCTGAATGCCACCATAAATCTGAGCGCGTATTGTACAATCGAAGAACTGCATTTGCCCGTAATGAGGGTAAATGCGGCCGACGCCGGGGTGCGCTGTGAGGTTCCTCTCGGCACCGGTCCCGTTTCGAGCGGCGCCCTTCTGATCGACGGCGTTTGCAACAGAGTAATGCGCGATTTCGGCCCTCTGCCTTCGGGATTTGCTATTACCACATACAACGACGCCCCTGCCGGAAGCGGGCTGGGGACGTCTTCCACCATGGTGGTATGTATACTGAAATGCTTCGCGGAGTGGATGAACATTCCGCTCGGAGACTATGAGCTTGCAAGGCTGGCCTACGAGATAGAGCGTAAGGATCTCCTGCTCGCAGGCGGAAAACAGGACCAGTACGCGGCCGCATTCGGTGGCTTCAACTTCATGGAATTCCTGCCCTCAGACATGGTAATAGTGAACCCGCTCAGGGTTAAGGACTGGATAGTGGAGGAGCTGGAAGCGTCTATGCTACTGTATTTTACGGGCCGAAGCCGCGACGGCGCGGCAATCATTTCGGAGCAGCAGAAGGCCGCGAAGCAGGGCAATGCCCGCGCCGTGGACGCGATGCACCGCATCAAGCAGAGTGCCGTGGACATGAAACTCGCTCTGCTGAGCGGCGACATGGCTTCGTTCGCCTCCATTATGGGCTCGGCATGGGAAGACAAGAAGAAGATGGCCGATGCCATCACGAACCCCCTCATCCAGGAGGCTTTCGACACGGCGATGTCGGCCGGGGCCATTTCCGGAAAGGTGTCCGGTGCCGGCGGCGGCGGTTTCATAATGCTAATGGTACCCCCGGCGGGGAGGATGAAGGTTATTGACGTCCTCTCCGCTCTTCCCGGCAGGGTGATGCCTTTCCAGTTCACGGATAAGGGAGCCAGGGCATGGAAGCTGTAATTCTTGCGGGCGGTCTGGGAACGAGGCTGCGCTCCGTGGTGTCGGAGCTTCCGAAATGCCTCGCCCCTGTGGGCGGAAGGCCTTTTCTGGAGTATCTCCTCGCATATCTTGCAGGTTCCGGATTTACCCGGGTGGTGCTCTCGGTGGGTTATCTCAAGGAAGCCGTAATGGATTTCGTGAACGGCCGGGAATGGCCTTTCGAGGTGGCCTGGGCCGTTGAGGAAGAGCCTTTGGGAACCGGCGGTGCCATTCGTCTTGCACTGTCTGAATGCATTGAAGACAAGGTGTTTATACTTAACGGAGACAGTTTCTTCCCGGTGGATTTCGGGGCTATGTCTCTGGAGGGCCCTGTGGGAATTGCACTTAAGCCGATGCGTCATTTCTCCCGCTACGGCGCCGTCAGGACGCGTTCGGGCAAGGTGGTCGCCTTTTCGGAGAAGGCTTTCTGCGAGGAAGGTCTCATCAACGGAGGCGTCTATGTGGTGGACAGGAAGAAGCTGGATATGGCCTCCCTCGGCGCTAAATTCTCTTTCGAGAAGGATGTCCTGGAGCCTCTCTCCGGGGAGGGAATCATAGATGCATCGGTGCAGGACAGGTATTTTATCGATATCGGCATACCGGAAGACTTTGAGAGGGCGCAGTATGAGCTGCCCGAGTATTTTTCAGTGAAAAGAGCCTCGGAAGAGGCCCTTCTCAGCGGAGCCTCGACTCTGTTCCTGGACCGCGACGGTGTGGTAAACCGGCATCTTCCCGGGGATTATGTGCGCAGCTGGAGCATGTTCGCCTTCCTCCCGGGTGTTCTGGAAGAATTCCCCAAATGGGCCCGGAGCTTCAATCGCATTGTGATGGTTACGAACCAGAGGGGAGTTGGCAAGGGCCTGATGAGCGACGAGGACCTCGCGGACATCCATTCCCGTATGCAGAAGGAAATAGAGGCCGCCGGAGGCCGTCTGGACGCTATTTTTGCCTGTACATCCCTAAGTGAAGACGACCCTTCCCGGAAGCCCAATACCGGGATGTTCGAGAGCGCCGCAGCCCTGTTTCCGGACATTGAGGCCCGGGACAGCGTGATGATAGGGGATTCCGCCTCCGACGCGGAATTCGCTTCCCGCTGCGGAATGCGTTTTATCCTAGTTTAGCCGCTATCGAACGGGCTGCGACATAGCCCGTACTCCATGCCGCCTGGAGGTTGAAGCCTCCGGTAATCGCGTCTATATCAAGAACTTCTCCACAGAAATAAAGGCCTGGATGCCGCTTGCATTCAAGGCTGCTCAAGTCTATGTTTGAAAGGGCCACTCCGCCGCAGGTTACGAATTCTTCGCGGAAGGGATTGCGCCCGGTAATTTCATATCGGTCGGCCGTCAGGCGGCTCAGGAGGCGGTTGAGCCCCTTTGAGCCGAGCTCCGCCCAGCGGATATCGGCCCTCAGCTGCGCCCGTTCCATGATATGGGCCCAGAGGCGGGACGGCAGAAGGGGAGTGTTGGAGATTTGTTTCTGAGGAGAGTCTTCGCCTGTGAGGCGGAGTTTTTCCCGGAGCTCATTCTCGCTCATGCCGCTCCAGTTCACCAAAAGGCCGCACTTGTAATTCCGCTCCGCCAGGTAACGGGCTCCGTAGGATGAGAGCCTCAGGACGGCGGGGCCGCTGAGCCCCCAGTCGGTGATGAGCATGTCGGCCGAGGAGTGGAAGGCGCTGCCTTCAAGGCCGATTCGGACCGGAACCACCAGCCCCATCAGGCTGCGGAGGGAGGCATCTTCCACGGTAAAGGCGAAAAGGGAGGGGACCGGCGGCACGGTTTCAAGCCCCAGGGGCTCCAGAAAGCAGATTCCGCTGCTTTTCGGCGAGCCTCCGGTGGTGACTACGGCAATGTCGGCCCCGAAGACTCCGGAGGGGGTGGTGATCCTGAAGCCCGGCTCTGTCGAAAGGACCGGGGAGGAAAGCCTTATTTCCACTCCGCGAAGCCCGTTTTCCAGGCAGCGGACTATTGTCATGGCATCCTGTGAGGCGGGGAATACACAGTGGTCTTCCTGTACCACCAGCGGCACGCCGGCGGAGCGGAACCACTCGCAGGTGTCGTTCTGGGAGAACTGTTTCAGGGCTCGTTTCATTTTATAAATGTACCGAGAAGGATGTTATCGTTATATATGATGATGTCAGCGTTGCAGCGCCCTCCGCCGGTGACGGCGACTTTCCTCAGAAGCCGCGCTCCGGCTTCGAAAATGGTGATATGGGCCTCGGGAAGCATCCTGCGCAGATTTACCGCACAGAAACATCCGGCCGCACCGCCGCCTATGATGGCTATTCTCGTCACTGAACGCAAATATAGAATCTGTTTTCAAATATTGCAATAAATACTTTGATTAACGCTTGATAGTGATTATATTTGTCTAAATTAACTCATAAAGTATGAAAAGAATCTTTACAACTCTTGCGTTAATCGCTATCTCAGTGTTTACTCTGCAGGCTCAGAGTTTCTCGATTTCGGACGGTATCATTTCCCCCGGCACCAACGACGACAATAAAGTCGGTTTCGGCCACAGGAATCCCATGCTTTTCGGTGTGGGCGTGCATCTTCCCCAGGCCGAGGGCGCCAATGCCTTCGTGGACAACACCACCCTGTTTGGAAACCGTGAGATTTTCTTCGAGATTACTTCGTTCTCATATTCCTTCACCCCGAGCACCTATATCTCGCTGTCCTGCCTTCTGGACTGGGATGCATATCGCCTGAACAGCGATTATTACTGGCTTCCCAACAACAGGACCGTCGCCCCTGCGGCTGCGGCTCCCTTGTTCAGCGAGGTCAAGAAGTCCACTCTCCGCGTGGTGAGTTTCGACTTCCCCCTCATGTTCACCCAGAAGATAGGCCCTGTTTCGCTCAGCGTGGGCGCAGCCGCGGAAATCAATTTCAACGGCCGCACCAAGTTCAAGGGCACCCTTGCCGACGGTACCGCTGTCAAGAACACCCGCGAAGGAGCTCTCCGCTGCAAGAATATCAAGACCGAAATCTTCACCTATAACTACCAGGCAATTCTCGGCACCGACGACTACGCCGTGTATGTGAAGTACAATCCCGCTTCCCAGTTTGTGGACGGTCCCTACTTCAGCTACTGGACCGTTGGTCTCATTCTGAGATAAAAACTCATGCGGCGCGCTGCCACACTGCTGCTCGCCTTTGCGGTGAGCAGTTTTTTCACTTTCGCGCAAACGCCTCTGGACGACGTCCGGGAGGCCTTTGCCGAGGGGGAATACGGCCAGGCCGCGTCGCTGTGTGAACTCTACATAAGTCAGTCTACCGACCAGGGTGAAGTGCGTCTCCTGGAGACCTTCCTCACCATGTGTCAGGACTGCGGGCGGCTCCGCGACGATGCGGAGCGCCTCTACCAGGGCGGCTATCTTCAGGACGCCCTGGACCGTTATTCACGGCTGCTTTCCCTGAATCCCGAAGACCAGCTTGCGATTGGCCGTTACAGGATTGTCACGGACCAGCTGGAGAGGGAAGTGCTAATGCATGAAAGGGCTCTTGCGGTTACCGAGAACACGGCCCGTTCATTCGACCGTTTCATCCACCTGTATCCGGAGCATCCGGATGTTCCCGCAATGACTTCCATGATGGCTTTCCGCAGCGGCCGGCCCGCCAGGGAGGCCGATTCGGCCCATTCTATTGCAGCCGCCCAGCTGTATCAGGAATACGACATGGCGCAGGCCGCCGAGGCCATACTCTCATGGGTGGCTCCTTTCCGCAATCCGGAGGTGCTGTTCCGTGAAGCCCTGCTAGGGACGGATGCAATGTCGGCCCTGTATGTATACCGGAACAGCGCCGCATTCCCGGAGCTCGCCCCCTCAGACCCGGAGGCTAATCTCCGCCGGCTGATTCCCGCCACAGACCCCTACACTCTCAGCGGGAACGACGCCCTTGAGCTTGCCCGTGCCGCAATTGAGCTCGGCCTTCCTGCGATGACGCTGATGGATGCCGCGGCGATGCAGCGAAATACCGAGGCTCTGGAGTGGATGGCGGTTCGGAAGGCAATCCTGAGCGGGGAATTCGACCCTTACTACAGCGCATGGCTCCAGTATCTGAAGGGCGCTCCAATGCAGCATGAGGACTGGGCCCTTATGGCCGAGTACCTGAGGCGCAACGAGCCGGACCGCAGGGAGGAGATTTTCCTTGCCCTTGCCCTCGCCGTCAAGGACAACGACGGGTTGAAGGTTTTCCGTCTCTATGCCTCGCAGGGCCGTTTTTCCTCCGGCATCCAGGCCCTTGCGCTGAGCATGATGAATGAGAACGGCCGCAACCGCTGGGAGGCGCTCGCCCGAAATGTAGTCCGGGATATGAGAAACATAAGGCAGGGCCCTTACCGTAAGCCCGATTACCACTACCTCCCGCTTGTTTGACCACTTAGGAATCAATTATTTACAACATATACTAACTAAACACTAAACACAAAACACAAATGTCAGCAACAGGTAAAATTTTCAATGATTCGAACAACATCTATCAGGATGAAGCCCGAATCCTCTTCGATTACTACCGCAAGGCCGCTGAGAGAATAACGGCCGAGGAGGAGAGAATCGAAAAGAAAATCAGCGAGCTCGAAGCGGAGAAGGCCGAGCATCTCGGCAAGAACAAATGGTATTTCCTGTGGTTCTTTACAGTGATACTGTTCTTCGTCTATTTCATCAAGATGAAGGCGTGGAACCAGCGTCTTGCTGAACTGGATCAGCAGATTGCCGACCAGAAGCGCGCACACGACAACGTCTTCCGCGACTACAAGGTAACAAAACTCGGCGTTGCATACGTTCCTGTTGCCGACCAGATCAAGTACGAGGACAAGAGCTTCATCGTGGACTATGCGGGCAATGTCCCGCAGAGCGAAGTGACGCTCCAGATGTCCCGCCAGAACGACCTGCTGGCCTCCACCATCGCAAAACTGAACGAACTCTCCGAGAACGTTCCTCTGGTGGAAACTTCCGACGAGGCCGAAACCATCCAGACCAAGCAGTATTCCAAGTCTATCCCCGAAGTTACCCAGAATGACTACGTGGGCAAGATGGACCGTTCCATGAGGACTATTTCCTACTGCATGAACGACCTGGAAGTGAACTCGGTACGCCTTCCTCTGGTGCAGGACAACAGTGAGTATCTGAACTACCTCCAGGAGCACGCCACCAACGACCTTCCGGATAACGCCACCGTCATCAATGTGTTCGACCGCGAGCGCTACGCTCCCAGCGTGAACAAGTTCCAGGAACTCAACCGCCTCAAGGATTCCCTCTCTTCCGAGACCGAGGACTTCGAGGAGGTGCTCCAGAGCCTTATCAACACCGTGGCCGGCTCGGTGCAGAGCATATCGGCAATGAAACTCGCCGCCACCGACAAGATGCTCGCGGGCGCCAACTCCGTGCTCTTCAAGATTCTGAAGGCTCCCTACAATCATTATTCGCCCGAACTCGAGGCCGAGGAAATCCAGCGTATCCGCGAGGAGAAATTCGACTACAGCGACGCCGTGCAGGGTTATGAGCCCTTCTCCCTGAGAAAGAGCTCCCAGGTACGTTTCAATCTGCTCTCAGGAACCTGGACCGCAGAGGACGGCAGCAATACTCCGGTTCCCTTCGGCGTACACCAGATTTATGAAGAGATCGTGGGCCCCGTGGTTCAGAACCTCATGCAGGAGAACCGCGTGGAAAGGCTCAAGATTTACGCCCATATCCACGACCAGAAGGTGAGCTACGTGAACAAGTGGCATCAGGATGTGGACGCTTTCTACCGTGCAAACCACGCGGAAGGCGCCGACATTATAAATAATATGCAGAAGACCCTGAGCGAGTATATCGAGGCTTACAACACCCTGGCCCAGCTCAAGAAGACCGAAGAGGCGATGCGCCGCGAGGGCGACCTCGACGCCGCCGTGGTGAAGGACAGCGGTTCCGCCACGGATGCAATCGAGGCGTTCGAGAATCAGGCGAAACAGTTCAAGGCCGTCCAGGAAGAGTTCTCCGATTATATGGACAAACTCCAGGACGATATCGCCGCCCGCGCCGAGGAATTCGGCCACGTGGAGTATTACGACGCACGCCTGCGTGACGGTTACTCCAACGAGATGGCAATCGCCGCCGGCGAAGTTGGTGCGCTGGACGACCGCCGCAAACCCCTTGCCCAGGCCAACCCTCTCCTTGCAAAGGCATCCGAGCTTCCTCCTACCCCCAGCGTGGAGTCGGTTACTTTCAAGGAACTCTCCATGAACCTGAACAACATCGCATCCACTGCGCTGCAGGATCTGGACAACATGATGCTCACTGGCAATGTTCCCGCCCCGAAGGCCGCCAAGCCCGTGGAGGAACCCGTGGAGGAGCCCGCAGAGGAAGAACCTGTGGCAGAGGAACCTGCAGTTGAAGAGCCCGTGGCAGAGGAACCCGTAGCGGAAGAACCTGCAGCGGAGGAACCCGTAGTTGAAGAAGAACCCGCCGAGGAGCCTGAGGAGCCTGAGGAGGAAGAAGAGGAAGAAGAGGAAGAAGTAGAGGAGGAAGAGGAAGAAGTAGAGGAGGAAGAGGAAGAAGAGGAAGAAGAGGACGAGGATGATGAGGAAGAGGAAGAAGAGGAGGAAGAGGAGGAAGAGGAGGACGATGACGAGGATGACGAGGACGATGATGATGATGATGATGACGACGGCGGCTCAGACGTGATGTCCGACATCAAGGATACCCTGAAGGATTCCGTGAACGATGTCAAGAACCAGTTCAAGGATATCGGCAACCAGTTCAAGGACATCGGCAAGGGCTTCGGCAAGGCATTCAAAGGTTTCAAACTTTAATGGGAGGTATAGCTTATGTCACACCATAATATAGATTGTGTGGTCGATACCAACCCGATGGCCCAGAGCATCGATTCGGTATCGAGACACGTAAACGCCACTACGGTGGCCGTGGGCGCCTTCCAGTCGGCCGTGCTTATTGCCGAGAGGGAAGGTTCCAACCACGTCTGCAAGAACGTGAACAAGGGCTTCTTTACCCTGATGCACTCGCAGATAAGCCAGAAGATCGCCGCTCACCAGAGCCGTGCGAACTCCCTGGAAATGCAACTCGAGGCTCAGAAAAAGCGTCTGCTTGGCATCAAAGCCACCATGGGACGCGATTATGAGCGCATCGTTTCACGTTATTCCCGCATTTTCACGGGTATCAACAAGGCTCTGAAGCAGCGTGTCGTGGAACTCGACCGCCCCGTCTTCGACTTTGCCACCCGCGATGTAGTGTGCAACATGAACCGCAACAACCTGCTCTCGGCCGTAGTGCCTGTGGTGCAGCTTGAAAATGTAACCGCAAGCCAGCAGATTACCGCTTCCAACATGAAGCACGATTCCCTGGCTGTGATTGATTCCACGGAGAAGTTCCTCCGTCAGATGAACGAGCAGAAGATTCTCACCGACAAGATTCTCCTTAAGAGCATTCCCGCAGATCACGGCACCGAGCACTATCCGGTGGCCATCCTGGAGTCGGAAATCGATTCCAACGGCAACAAGGCCTACGATGTGACGGTTCCCGACGGTCTGAAGAAAGCCAACAAGAGCGACATTCTCGGAAAGGTTTACGAGAGCGCCGATTCGCTGGACTGGAAGGACTCCGAGGTCAACGACATCGTCCGTCAGGAGTTTGTCAAGCTCGTGAACCAGAGCGGCGCGTCTGACCGCGTGAAGAAACTTGCCAACAGCCTGTTTGAGAAGAACCCTCTTCAGACACTCTAAATTCCTGAATCATGAGTTACAGAAGACAGTTTTCAAAAACGATAAGTATCCCGGTAAGCATTTCCATCAGCGACCCGAGCGCCAGCGGTGAGAATGTTTCCCGTTCCGGCGGCTCCGTGAGCATAAATGTGAACGGAACCTCGAGGAGATACAGCATCGGCTCAAACGGCGGCGGCCATTCCGACAGCATAAGCCACAGCGAGACCATCGATGTGAATATCGAGGTGGATACCAATCCCTTTGACAGCAGTATTCACAGCGCCAACAACAATGTGGACCTGCTCACGACTGCCGTAGGCGCCGTTTCCACGGCCCAGGTAGCTTCTATTCATGAGAGTTCCAGAAAGGTGGCCAAGACCATCATCACCGGCTTCTTCAAGAACATCCAGGCCGACATAAGCAGCCAGATGCTCGAGCTGAAGCAGAAGGTGGAGGCCCGTCTGATTCACCTTCAGGAACAGGCTCAGACTCTGATGGACAAGGAAAAGCAGATGCAGAACGATTACTTCAGGACCAAGACCCGCTACACCAAGATTTTCGAAGACCTGAACAAGGAGCTCGAAAACCGCGTTAAGGCTCTTGACGAACCGGTATTCGCCACTGTGGAGCATATCACAGGCGAAACCCACCGTATGCTCACCTCGGACTTTACCGAGACAGCGTCGGTGGCCGCCGCCGAGAACACGGTCCTGAACAACCGGATAGGCGTAGCGCTCGCCAAGAAGCGCGCGAACGAAGCCATCCGCCAGGCCGTGGATTTCCTTCAGATTCAGAAACAGACCGATCTTGCAATCCGGAAGAGTACCATCTCCTCTGTAAAGGGTTCGGACGCGTCGTACTACCTTCCCGTATGCTTCTTCGAGGCAAACGACAAGGACGGCGTACAGCGCGACTGCACCTACGACAAAGCTCACCTTCCCGCTTCGGTGGAGAAGCAGATCGACGACCGTGTCTTCTTCAACAAAGAGGCGCAGACCGAGATGAGCGAGTCCGACAGGGAGAACGTCGAACGCTATTTCAAGGCAAATGTCCAGAGCGTTTACCAGGACTCTACCAGCGAACATGATATTCGCGTCATGAACACAATCAACAAACTTTTTGCGGTATAATAAAACATGAAAACAGAATTAAAAGAAATACGGGTAATCGGCAATAATCTGAGCCTCAATACCAACCTCGTAACCGGCGGAATCCTTCCGGAAAAAATAGCCGAGCTTGCAAGGACAGTAACCATCCAGAAAGACACTGTGGTGGACGGCCCTCTGTATGCAGCGAAACTCACCGTCGAAAACGGTGACGTGGACGTCAAGGGTGCAACCTTCGCCCAGAATGAAATCTTCGTCAACTCTTCGGCCGAAGGCGTGATAACCTTCCGCAAGGCGGTTGCATCGGCCAAGGGCATCGTTACCCGCGCCCTGAAGGCCAGCGTCAATTTCTATTCCGACATCAATGCCAAGGACATCACCCTTGTGAATTCCTTCGTCGCGGGCAGCATTTATGCCGACGACGTGATTCTCGAGAACTGCGTGGTGATAGGCGGTGTCTTCGCCACCAACTCCATCGACATGAAGAACTGCATCGTGGGCACGTTCAACGCCCCCAGCGTTAGCGCAGCCGGCAATATGCAGCTGCTCCTGCCCACCGCATTCTCCCAGGAGAAGATGAACGTGGCTCCCGGAACCGTGTTCTACAACCTGAGCCTCGCCGACCTCGGCGGCCTGTTCAAGGGCAACCCCCAGGCGCAGGATTCCGGAAAGATTCGCATGAACATCGATGCCGACGACGTGAAGACCACGCTCAGCGACGAGAATGTCTCCAAGTCGCTCCACACCTACACCGTGGTGGGCAAGGTGCTCGCCGCCGACATGATCGATACCGACAAGTTCCAGAACCACTTCCTGCTCACCGCCGCCGCTCTCGGCCCTCAGCTCCTCAGAGTTTATGACCTCGGCCCCGGCGCAGACGGCAAGACGGTCCCGCTGTCGGTGGAGAACATCCGCGACTTCTTCTTCAAGGTTCTCAACGGCCAGGTGGAGGTTCAGGAGATTTCCGGTTCCTTCTCCATGGGCGAAATCGTAAGGGAATAGTGAAGAAGGCGTTATTACCGCTTATTATGACGGCTCTCCTGTGTGCATGCGCTCCCGAGAAGGAGTGCGTGCGCACGGGCGACCTCGTCTTCGTGGGCATTCCCATGGATTACAGCCTTGACGCCGATTCCATGGACGCAGCTATAGCCGACGCCACCGGTGACGGCGTCCTGAATCTCATCCATGTGGCCATCGCCGAGAGGGATTCCGAAGGGAAGCTGTGGATTATCGACGCCACCATCGCCCACGGCGTGGACCGTCACCCGCTGGACACTTTCCTCACCGATTTCACGCTTAAGGACGGCTCCTATCCGGTGTTCAAGGTCATGAGGCTGCAGGACAACGCCCTGGCCCCCAGTTGGATAGAGAATGCAAAGGCCCTCTGCGGACAGCCGTACGACACCGCTTTCCTCCCAGACAACGGCGCCCTTTACTGCTCGGAGCTGGTAAGGGAATCGTATCTCGGAGAGGAAGGGGAGTACCTGTTTGAGGAGAGCCCAATGAACTTCCTCGGGCCCGACGGTGAAATGCCCGTTTACTGGACGCAGCTTTTTGCTCTCCTGGGAATGGAAGTTCCTCAGGATGTGCCCGGTACGAATCCTCAGGATATGGCCGCATCGGCCCTCCTGGAGGAGGTGGCGGTGGATATCACGCAGCCATAGAAACGGATTTAAGGAAAAATTGTTAACTTTGTAGTTTACTAAGTTAACTGAACCTGAACCTAAACCTAGACATGACAGAATTCAGAAAGACTATTATAGAGGTACCTGAACTTCAGGAGGCCCTTGGGCTGAAAGGCTTCATGGGCAAGTGGATTACGAAGCGGATCTTCAAGATGTTCGAACTCGACAAGATCAACGCTCTGCAGGGCAAGCTTTATATGTACTCCGGTCCGGAGTATGCCGACAAAGTCCTGGAAGGCGTTGGTGTCAAGTACGACTATATCCCCGAACAACTTGAAAGGATTCCCGCTGAAGGCGGTTTCATTACGGTGTCGAACCATCATTTCGGCACCATCGACGGTATGATCCTGGACGCCCTGGTCGGTTCCCGCCGGCCGGACTTCAAGATTCTCACCACCTTCATGCTCAACTATATCCACAATCTCCGCGAGAGTTTTATCCCGGTCGACAATCTGTCCAAGGGCGGCAGCCGCAGCATCACCGGTATCAGGACCGCGCTGAACCATATCGCCGGCGGAGGCCCTCTGGGCCTGTTCCCTGCGGGCGAGGTGGCCACCTGGCAGAAGAAAAAAGACAGAACCGCCGTAATGGGAAAACGCGTCATTGAAGACAAGCCCTGGGCCGAGAATGTGATAAAGCTCATCAAAAAGTCCGGCTTCCCGGTGATTCCCGTCTATTTCGACGGCTGCAATTCCAAGTCGTTCCACCGTCTGGGACTCATCCACAAGAGGCTGCGCACCGTGCGTCTCCCTCACGAGATGATAAACAAGGACGGGATGGTGGTGAAGGTTCGTTTCGGCCAGCCCATAATGCCTGCCGAAATTGCCAGGTTCGAGAGCACGGAAGCTCTTGGAAAGTATCTCAGGAGCCGTTGCTATGCCCTTGAAGCCCAGTGCCTTCCCGAGACCGAGGTGAAGGAGCATGAGTGGAAGGTGGACGTTGCCCCGGCCGTTCCGGAAGACAGCATCCGCGAGGAGATGGCCCGTCTTGAGGCCGAGGGAAAGGTCCAGTTCCAGAGCGGCGACTACAAGGTTTTCCTTCTGAACGTGACGGATTCTCCCATTGTAATGCAGGAACTATACAGGCTTCGTGAAGTTACGTTCCGTGCGATAGGCGAGGGTACCGGCACTCCGCAGGACAACGACGTCTATGACACCTATTACAAGCAGCTAATCCTCTGGAATGTTCCCAACAGGGAAATAGTGGGCGCATACAGGATTGGCATCTGCAAGGATATCATCGAGAACCATGGCGGTCTGGAGGGTATCTATACGGTGAGTCTTTTCCAGTACAGGAAGGATGTGGAACCCCTTATGAACAAGTGCTTCGAGCTCGGGCGTTCGTTCGTAGTGCAGAAGTACCAGAGGGAAGTGCATCCTCTGCGCCTGCTGCTGGCGGGCCTTGCCTTCTCTTCAATGATGTGTCCTTCTGCCGACTATGCGATTGGCCCCGTGAGCATAAGCAACGACATCCCGGACTTCTACAAGAGTCTTATTGTTAAGTTTATAACGAACAACTACTCCATTCCCGCGGCCGAAAGACCTGCCAGCCCCACCCATCCGTTCGTGCCGAATTACCTCAGGGTGAATCCGGACGACCTGATGTGCGGCATAGCTCCGGGAGACATCGACGCCTTCGACCGTATGATAGGAGCCCTTTCAGACGGCAAGTACAGGATTCCCGTGCTTGTGAGAAAGTATTTCAGCTGCGGCGCAAGGCTGGCCTGCTTCAATGTGGACCCGCTGTTCTCGAACAGCCTCGACGGCCTTATCTTCCTGCCCATCCACCAGTTCCCCGAGAACACGATGCGCTCTCTCCTCAGGGGTATGCCGGAGGAGAAACAGGAGGCTGTCCTGACTCATTTTTACGGAGAAGCGGCCAAGAGTTAAACTATGGACAGTCCGCTGTGGGTTTACATATTGGGACTCATAGGTATGGCCCTTTACGGGGTCCGGATTGTCGTCCAGTGGTATATGTCGGAAAAGGCCCACAAGGTGGTCTCTCCCGGCATTTACTGGGTTATGAGCAGTATAGGCGCCGTGGTGCTTTATATCTACGGCTGGCTCCGCAAGGATTTCTCCATTATTTTCGGAGAGAGCGTGGGCTATTACATCTACATGTGGAACATAAGTATAATGGGCCTGTACAGGAAGGTCCCCAAATGGGTGATTGTGGTGCAGGCTCTGTTCCCGGTGTTCATACTGTCGCTGCTGCTGTGGGATTTCCCCGCTTTCGTCTCAGGTTTCCTCCACAACGAGAATGTGCCCCTGTGGCTGCTTTTGTTCGGCGTTCTGGGGCAGTTTACCTACGAAATTCGTTCCGTGTACCAGCTTGTATACAGTGTGCGGCACAAGGAATCCATACTGCCCCTGGGGCACTGGATCCTTGCTGTAATAGGCTCTGTTATGATTATTGTCTACGGGCTTATCCGTCTCGACTGGGTGCTGGTGATAGGCCAGTTCGCGGTGGTGTTCTCCATCCGCAACATTATCCTCAGCCTGAAGGAGAAGGCCGAGGCTGCTAAAGAGGACGTTTCTTGATCTTCCTCACCGGGTCGCAGGTAAGGTCGATTCCCAGTTTTTTGAAAGTCTTACGGTCCACTTCACTGAGCATTACGGTGGAGTGGACTTGTGCTCCTGCGAGGTTCGGCAGCTGGTCGAGGGCCAGTTTGCAGTTCTCGTCGATTAGGCTCATCATCGAGATGGCCACCAGCACTTCGTCTGTGTGCAGACGCGGATTGTGCCCGTGCAGATAGGTGACCTTGGTCTTCTGGATGGGCTCTATCATGGTCTGGGGAATGAGTTTCACGTTATGGGCTATTCCTGCAAGGTGCTTGAGGGCGTTCAGCAGAAGGGCGGCGCTGGGGCCCAGCAGGGAGCTGGTTTCACCGGTGAGGATGGTTCCGTCGGGGAGCTCGATGGCGGTTGTTGCGAGTCCGGATTTTTCGAGGCGCTCCTTCGCCGCGACGGTGCACTTGCGGTCGGCGGTGGTAATCCTGGCCTTTTTCATCAGCAGCGCCAGTTTGTTCACTTCGCTCTCGCTGGCTTTGCCCTCGGCAAAACTGCAGAGGGCGGTGTAGTAGCGCCGGATTATTTCCTGAAGGGCGGCTTCGCAGCAGACGTCGTCGTCGCAGATGCAGGGGCCTATCATGTTTACGCCCATGTCGGTGGGTGACTTGTAGGGCGTGTCTCCGTAGATGTCGTCGAAGAGGACGTTCATCACGGGGAATATTTCGATGTCGCGGTTGTAGTTCACCGCCATCTTTCCGTATGCCTCCAGGTGGAACGGGTCTATCATATTCACGTCCTCAAGGTCGGCAGTGGCCGCCTCGTAGGCTATGTTCACGGGGTGGTTGAGGGGAAGGCTCCACACCGGGAAAGTCTCGAATTTGGCATATCCGGCCTTGATTCCGCGCTTGTTTTCCTGGTAGAGCTGGCTGAGGCAGACGGCCATCTTTCCGCTGCCCGGTCCCGGGGCCGTCACCACCACGAGCGGCCGGGTCGTTTCCACATAGTCGTTCTTTCCGAATCCTTCTTCCGAGTCGATGAGGGCCACATTGTTGGGATATCCTTCGATGGTGTGGTGGTAATAGACGCGGATTCCCATGTTTTCCAGACGCTTGCGGTAGGCTTCTGCGCTGGCCTGGCCGTTGAAGTGGGTGATGACAACACTGTTGACGCTCAGGTCCCTGTCCATGAATTCGTCGCGCAGGCGTAGGACGTCCATGTCGTAGGTGATTCCGAGGTCCTGCCTTATCTTGTTCTTCTGGATATCGACTGCACTGATGACTATGACAATCTCGACGTCGTCTTTCAGCTGCATGAGCATCTGGAGCTTACTGTCCGGCTGGAACCCTGGGAGTACCCGGCTGGCGTGATAGTCGTCGAAGAGTTTGCCTCCGAATTCCATGTAAAGCTTGTCGCCGAAGGTGGCGATGCGCTCTTTGATGTGCTCCGATTGAATCTTGAGATATTTCTCGTTGTCGAACCCGTATTTCATAGGAATGGTTTTAAATACGGGTTACAAAAATAGCTCATTTACCGCAAAAGTGCAAGTGAATTCTTGAAAGTGCAGGAAAAAATCCGTATATTGTGCACATTATGGACGAAGTGAAAGTAATCGAAATAAAAAAGAGCGTTTTCGCAGAAAACGAGAAGGATGCCGATGCTCTCCGCTCCGAGCTCAAAGGCAGGGGAGTTTACCTCCTGAATCTTATGTCGTCGCCCGGCAGCGGCAAGACCACAACCCTCATCCAGACCATAAAGCGCCTGAAGGACAAAATCGGCATCGCCGTCATGGAGGCCGATATCGACTCCGACGTGGATGCGATTAAAATCAAGGAGGCCACCGGAATCCAGTCCATCCAGCTCCACACCGGAGGAATGTGCCATCTGGACGCGGAAATGACGCGCCAGGGGCTCGACAATGTGAATCTCGACGGGATAGATCTCGTGGTGCTGGAAAATGTGGGAAACCTCGTTTGTCCGGCCGAATTCGACACCGGCGCTGCCCGCAACGCCATGATTCTCTCCGTCCCGGAAGGGCACGACAAGCCCCTGAAATACCCTCTGATGTTCTCCGTCTGCGACGTGGTGGTGATTAACAAGATGGACGTGCTGCCGTACTTTGACTTCGACCTCGAAAAGTGCACTGAATACATCCACATGCGCAATCCCAGGGCCAGGGTGATTCCCGTATGCGCCAGGACGGGAGAGGGAATAGACGCCTTCGCCGAGTGGATACTCGACGAGGTGAAAGCCTGGAAAAACTGAAACCGATAACCAATCAGCCACATATTTATGCCTGAAATGTCAACCAAGTTCGTCCCCAAGCACAAGGGCGACAAAAACCCGAATCCCAAGCTCCTGAAGTTTGTCCGCCACGTTACGGACCGTATTCCCGGCAAGGTGAAAATGACCACCGACGGCCCTGAGTACTGGGGTCTCGCCTGCATTTTCGAGGACGAGATGGATCCTGTGACAAGGGAAGCCTCCCTCGACCTTCTTCTGGACATGCTCCCCGGGAACTTCTTCAAGGTGAGAAAGCATCACAGCTATGCGCAGCTCCACGAGATGAATGCCAAGAAGCACTACACTCCCGACGATGCTTCGCTGGACGAGCTGCTGGACAAGCTTGCCTATTTCGGCATGCTGGAGTACGACTACGGAGACCATTATACCAACGGCCAGGGGCCGGACGCCGGCACCACCTTCAACCGTGAGGACCGCATCTACTGGGTGCCCATGTTCGTTCCCGGCAGCGCCGAGTACACCAACATGAACGTGGAACTCATGGACAAGCATCCTGAGCTCGCGATGTTCTTCGAGCGTATGACCTTCCTCCCGCTGGAGAAGGTTACGCCGATGGTTCCCATGGGCGGAAGCGGAATCGGCATGCATGTGATTCCGGTGGAAAAGGCCATTTCCATGGAAAACCAGTCGGTGGACATCGAGCATATAAGCTACTGGCTGAAGAAATATGAAGGCCATATCGGCGTTGGAATCTGTTCCTGCCGTTACGGCCGCAAGAAGCTGGACGAGGGCTGCGCCGACGACTACCGCGACTGGTGCATCGGCGTTGGCGACATGGCGGACTATCTGCGCGAAACCGGCCGCGGCCACGACATCACCTACGAGGAGGCGATGGCCATCCTCCGCAAGGCCGAGGACCATGGTTTCGTGCACCAGATTACCAATATCGACGGCGAGGGCAAGATTTTCGCCATCTGCAACTGCAATGTGAAGATTTGCAACGCCCTGCGTACCTCCCAGCTCTTCAATACCCCCAACCTGAGCCGCAGCGCCTATGTGGCCGAGGTGGAGCCGAAGAACTGCGTGGCCTGCGGCCGCTGTGTGGAATACTGTCCCGCAGGCGCCGTAAAGCTCGGTCAGAAGCTCTGCACCAAGGACGGCCCCGTCAAGTATCCGAAGCACGAGCTTCCGGATGCATCGGCCTGGGAAAAGCACAAGTGGACGGAGGATTATCGGGACAAAAACCGCATCAACTGCTACGAGACCGGAACTTCGCCCTGCAAGACCGCCTGCCCGGCGCACATCGCCGTCCAGGGCTACCTCAAGAAGGCCGCCGAGGGCAAGTACACCGAGGCCCTGGAGCTCATCAAGAGGGAGAATCCTTTCCCGGCCGTGTGCGGGCGCGTGTGCAACCGCCGCTGCGAGGATGCGTGTACCCGCGGCACCATAGATAAGCCCATCGCCATCGACGCGGTGAAGAAATTCATCGCCGAGCAGGACCTCAAGGCCGAAACCCGCTTCGTGCCCGAGGTGAACATCTGCTCCAATGT
>CAJOCS010000025.1:0-10327 GCA_905233655.1 uncultured Bacteroidales bacterium
GTTCACGCCACGCGTACTGTTCGTCGCACGCTTCACGATGGCAGCAAACTCGCTGAAGTCCTCGTGTGTCTGTAGGTAGTCGCTCATCATCTCGCCGGTGAAGGTGTAGTAGTTCTCTTCGGCTGTATTGTCGGTACAGGAAGTGACAGATAGCCCAACTCCTCCCATCAGAGCGATGACAAGTCCAGTATAAATATTTCTTAATGTCTTCATAGTTGATAAAGTTTATTTCGTGCTGGAGTAATTACCCTCATCGTCGCTGTCGCCGTAGTAGGGCTTCTGCTCAAGTAGAGAGTTGTTCTTCAATTCGTTCTTATTATAGGGCCAGAACAGGGCTTCGTAGTTGACGGGGGTCATGCCGCCGCTCTTGGCAGGTACGTGGTTCTTGATGTAGTCCACCTTGCCCTCGCGATGGCAGCGACGGAGCATGTCGAACCAGCGCTTGCCCTCGAACATCAGCTCGCGACGGCGCTCGGCTATGCAGAGGTCACGCAACATACTGCGCGACAGGCCTTTGGCCGACAGTTCGTACTTAGCTGCAGCGGAGGTGTTCTCCGTCGTGGGCACCATGATGCTGCGACGGTTCACCGTCCATATCAGTTCGAAGGCTTTCTTCAGGTCCTGGTCATAGACCTGATTGCCGTCCCCGTCCAGCAGGGGTACGCGGGCACCTTCCTCGTTGACGGTCGTCACCTCGTAGTCGTCATACTTTGCCGATTCGATGAGGGCCTCGGCCTGCATGAGCATGACGTCGGTCAGGCGATAGAATATCCAGTTGCGGTCGTGATAGTTGCCCGACATGTAGGAGTGGGAAACCGAGAAGCGGAGGTTCTGGCTATTCGTACCCGTGGCAGGCGTAATGGTGGCATTGTAACTAACGAACTTCGTGACATCGGCCGTGGAATAGTCGCCGGCAATAAGGTTCTGAAAGTCCTCGGCGCTGTAGTAGAAAGGGAAAGACAGCACGAAACGGTCCCTGTAACGGATTCTGGAATAGGGCACGAACTGCCTGTCCACATTGTCCGAGAGGGCCATGTCCCAGTCGATATTCTGGATGAGGTCCTCAAGGTAATCCACATCGTAACCGAGGGAATAAAGGGCTCCGAGAAGGCCGCCGACGCTTGTTCCCACCACCACGTCCACCGGGAAATTGAACTGCTCCATATAGCGGAGGGCGCCCACGGTGGCACCGCCCTTGGCCCCGCCGCCGGAGAGCACCAGGGCCACTGTGGGCCTGTGCCGGCGGATGCTGTCCATCCTCGAGCGTATCTCCCGGAGGCCGGCGCCGTCGGATTCGTCCAGACCGAAGGTGGCCGACGCCCTGTCCTGTCCCGCAGCCGAAAAGGCCGCGAGAAGAAGGGCCAGTATGAAAATCAAGCGTTTCATCCTTCCTTGTGTTTACCGGCCAGAAGGCCGCAGGCTGCCATTATGTCTTCTCCGCGGGAAGCGCGGATGGTGGCGGTGAGCCCGCCTTCGGTGAGACGGTCCCGGAACGCCTCCATACTGCGCTGGGAGAGGGTTTTATAGGGGAAATCCGGTATCTGGTGGAAGCGGATGAGGTTCACCCTGCACTCAAGGCCCCGGAGGAGACGGATGAGTTCGTCGGCATGGCGCGGAGAATCGTTCCATCCGGAAAAGACGGTATATTCGAAACTCACCCTCCGCTGGCCGCTGAAATCGTAGTGCTTCAAAAGGTTCACCACTTCCCTCACAGGCCAGGCCTTCTCCACCGGCATGAGCTCCAGCCTCTCCTTCGGGAAAGGATTGTGAAGGCTCACCGCGAGATGGCACTTGCTCTCGTCGAGATATCTCTTAAGGTTCGGGAGCACGCCTATTGTGGAAAGCGTAAGGCGTTTCGGGCTCCAGGCAAGGCCCCACGGAGCCGTGAGCACCTCCATGGCCTTCTTTACCTCCTCCCAGTTGTCCAGAGGCTCGCCCATTCCCATGAAAACGGCGTTGGTGAGCTCCGCGGCCTCGTCCACCGCGAAGACCGACGACGCGAGCTGGGCGTGGAATCCTCCCCGCCCCGTCATGCAGAACCGGCATCCCATCTTGCAGCCCGCCTGCGATGAGACGCAAAGGGTCCGGCGCTCTCCGTCCGGAATCATCACGGCTTCCACGGCGTCTCCTTTCTCCGTGAGGAAGAGATACTTCCGGGTGCCGTCGGCGGAGGTTTGCACCTCAACGGGAAGCATCGTCCCCACCTCGTATTTCTCCTTCAGGCGCTCGCGCCCTTCGAGCGAGATATCCGTCATGGCGTCGATGCTCCGGACACGCTTGGAATACAGCCAGCGGGCCATCTGGCCGCCCGCAAACCGTGGGAGGCCGCACTCTGTGGCTATGTCTTTCAACTGGTCGGGGCCGAGCCCCAGCAGACGGGTTTTCATGGCAGCGTGTTTTCCTTTGCAAAAATAGTAATTTTTGTGCTCTTTTTCGGGACTTTTTCATAACTTTGTAAAAGCGGTTCAAGATGCCCGCACTAAAACAATTATTTACAATGGCAAAAGCAGCAGAAGAAATGAACGCAGCCGGAGCGAACGCCGCAAAACTGAAGGCACTCCAGGCTACCATCGACAAGATTGAGAAGGACTACGGGAAAGGCACCATCATGAAGCTGGGAGACCAGCCCGAATGGGATGCGTCGCAGGTTATCCCCAGCGGCTCCATTTCCCTGGACCATGCACTGGGCATCGGCGGATATCCCAAAGGCCGCATAATCGAGATTTACGGCCCGGAATCGTCCGGTAAGACCACCCTCGCCATCCACGCCATCGCCCAGGCTCAGAAGAACGGCGGAATCGCCGCCATCATCGACGCCGAGCACGCCTTTGACCGCAGCTATGCGAAGGCTCTGGGAGTGAATCTGGACACCCTCCTGATTTCCCAGCCGGACAACGGCGAGCAGGCCCTCGAAATCGCCGACAACCTCATTCGCAGCGGCGCCGTGGACATCGTGGTAATAGACTCAGTGGCAGCCCTCACCCCGAAGGCCGAAATCGAAGGCGAAATGGGAGACAACAAGGTGGGCCTCCAGGCAAGGCTAATGAGCCAGGCCCTCCGCAAACTCACAGCAAACATCTCGAAGACAAACACTTGCTGCATCTTCATCAACCAGTTACGTGAGAAGATAGGCGTAATGTTCGGCAATCCCGAAACCACCACCGGCGGCAACGCCCTCAAATTCTACGCATCGGTGCGTCTGGACATCCGCCGCACCACCCAGATCAAGGACGGCGACGACGCCCTCGGCAACCACGTGAAGGTGAAGGTGGTGAAGAACAAGATGGCCCCGCCTTTCAAGAAGGCCGAATTCGATATCGTCTTCGGCGAGGGCATCTCCCGCAGCGGTGAAATCGTGGACCTCGGCGTAGAGCTCGGAATCATCCAGAAATCCGGCTCCTGGTTCAGCTACAACGACAGCAAACTCGCCCAGGGCCGCGAGGCAACCAAGAAATTAATGATAGACAATCCCGAACTGGCCGAAGAACTTGAATCCCGCATCCGCGAGGAAATGGGCCGTATCGAGGACTAAGCAAAAGCAACAATGAAGAGATTCATCACCATCCTGGCCGCCTTTGCGGCAATATTGCTGAGCGCATGGTCATGTGACGTGGACCAGGCCCTCCTGGTTCAGGCGTCACTCCAGTACGAGACCGACGGCGGCGTTGCCGGCTTCACCGAGACCTACCCATTCAACGTGAGCGGCAGCTATGTCTCCGAGTCGGATGCAACGCGCATTTTCAATGAGCTTTCCAGCGGAATCAGCGTTTATTCCGGCCTTCTCACCATGGACATTTTCGACGCAGTGAGCCGTGACTTCATAGAGCAGCAGCGCTATGTATTCCAGCGCACCGGAGACCACTCCTATTCCTGCGTCCGAGAGCGCTGATGGCGAGTTATCTGCAGATAGAGAATATCTCCAAATCCTACGGGCCCAAAGTCCTCTTCAAAGGCATCGGCTTTAATGTCAACGAGGGGGACAAAGTGGCGCTCATCGCCCCCAACGGCAGCGGAAAAACCTCTCTTCTGCGTATCCTGAGCGGCAAAGACAGCTCGGACAGCGGTGGTAAAATCCTGTTTCTGAAAGACATCCGAATAGCCTTTCTGGAGCAGGATTACTCTTTCGACAAAGACAAGACCATCTTCCGCCAGATAATGGACGGCGCCTCGGAATGGACGGCGTCGCTTGACCAGGAACACCTCTGGGACTACGAGCACCGCGTCCTGCGCCTTCTAACCGAATTCTCCCTGCCGGATCCGGAAAAACTCATGGGAGAGCTCTCGGGAGGCGAAATCAAGCGCGTTGCGATAGTCGCGATGCTCGCTTCCGAGGCCGATTTCTACCTGATGGACGAGCCCACGAACCATCTGGACACCGACGCCATCGAGCTCCTCGAAAGCAAGCTCCGTCACAGCCGCTGCACCCTTTTCATGGTAACGCACGACCGCTACTTCCTGGACCGCGTGTGCAACACCGTAATGGAACTGGACCGCGGTCAGGTTTATATTTACAAGGGCGACTACACCAACTTCCTGGAAAAACGCCAGGAGAGGATAGACCTCTACAATGCCGAAACCGACAAGGTGCGCAACATCTTCCGCCGGGAACTCGAATGGATACACGCCTCCCCCTGCGCCCGCAGCGGCAAAGCCAAATACCGCAAGCAGGCCTTCCTGGAAATCAAGGCCAGGGCCGAGGACAGCTATATCTCGAAAAGCGTGGACATGAGCGAAACCCGCATGGCGTCCACCTACCTCGGCAACAAAGTGATAAACTGCAGGGACGTCTCCTTCTGGTGGGAGGGAAAATGCTATCTTAGCCACTTCAGCTACAATTTCCAGCGCTACGAAAGGATTGGTGTCGTGGGGCGCAACGCCTGCGGCAAAACAACTTTCCTGGAGCTTCTCACCGGCGGCTGGAACCCTTCGCTGGGAGGGCAGATGGAAGGCGTCATAGAGCGCGGCGAATCCCTCAAGATTGGCTACTACCACCAGGCCGGGATGAGCTTCAAACCCGGCCAGACCGTGCTGGAAACGGTGAACGACAGCCACCTCCTGGGGCGTTTCCTCTTCCCGCACGAGATGCTCAACACCCCGGTCGAGAGGCTCTCCGGAGGCGAAAAACGCCGCCTCTACCTTCTCACCGTCTTGATGCAGCAGCCCAATTTCCTTATCCTGGACGAGCCCACCAACGACCTCGACATCGTCACCCTCGACATCCTCGAAGAATACCTTCTGGATTTCAAGGGCTCCCTGCTGATTGTCTCGCACGACCGCCACTTCCTCGACCGCCTTGTGGACCATCTTTTCGTTTTCTGCGGCAGCGGAGTGGTAAAAGACTTCATCGGCGGATACAGCGAATACCGCTCGTTCATAAAGGATTATGAAGTGGAGCAGGCTGCCGCGAAAGCAACAGAAAAGGCCGATGCCCCCGCCGAAAAACCCCGTACCGCTTCAAAGCGCAAACTCTCCTTCAAGGAGCAGCAGGAGCTCTCCCGTCTGAATGCGGAAATACCTGAGCTTGAGGTGGAAAAGGCCTCGCTCGAAAATAGCCTCTCATCCGGCACCCTTCCCCTCGAAGAACTCACCAGGGCTTCGGAGCGATATGCCGAAGTGAAGGAACTCCTTGACATGAAGGAACTCCGCTGGCTTGAACTATCACTCGAAACAAACTGATAACCATACAATAACCATGACCTGTAATCTCGCAATAATCGGTGGCGGCCCCGGAGGATATGTGGCTGCCGAAACCGCTGCCAAAGCCGGACTTTCAGTAATCCTGTTTGAAAGACGGGAGCTCGGAGGAGTGTGCCTCAATGAAGGATGCATCCCCACCAAAACCCTGCTCTACAGCGCCAAAGTGCTGGATTATGCCAAGCACTCGGACAAATACGCCGTGAATGTGGAAGGCGCCACCCTCGACTACGGTGCCCTCCTCAAACGCAAGGAAAAGGTGGTGAAAAAGCTCGTCGGCGGCATCAAGGTGCGCATGCGCAACGCCTCCGTAGAAGTAATCAAGGCCGATGCCTACATAGCCGGAAAAGAGGGTGACGACTTCGTAATCGAGGCCGGCGGGGAGCGTTATCTCGCCCAGAAACTGCTGCTCTGCACAGGCTCCGAAGCCGCCGTTCCGCCCATTCCCGGTCTTGCGGAAGCGGGAGATACCGTTGTTACCAACAGGGAGATTCTCGCCCTGGAAAGCCGCCCGGAAAGCCTCGTCGTAATAGGTGGCGGCGTGATAGGCATGGAGTTCGCCAGCTTCTTCAATTCGATAGGAACGAAAGTCACTGTGATTGAGATGCTTCCGAAGATTCTCGGCCCCATGGACGACGAAGTGTCCGCCATGCTCCAGGCCCAGTATACGAAAAAGGGCGTCGAGTTCCATCTCAGCTGCAAGGTGGTTGCCATCGAAGGCGACGAAGTGGTATACGAGACCCCGGAAGGCGAGACTCTTAGGGCTCAGGGAGAAAAGATCCTTTTGAGCGTGGGACGCCGCCCGAATGTGAAGGGCCTCGGGCTTGAAAACATCGGCGTGGAAGTAAACAGGGGCGTTGTGGTGAACCCTTGCATGGAAACCTCAGTTCCGGGCGTTTATGCCGCAGGCGACATCACCGGTTTCTCGATGCTCGCCCACACCGCCTCCCGTGAGGCAGAAGTGGCCGTTCATAATATGATAGGGAAATCCGACACCATGAGCTACGACGCCATCCCCGGAATAGTCTATACCAATCCGGAAGTTGCCGGAGTGGGCATCACCGAACAGGAAGCCACGGCGAAGGGCCTCGATGTCAAGTGTCTGAAACTCCCCATGGCCTACAGCGGCCGTTTCGTGGCCGAAAATGAAAGGGGTGAAGGCCTATGCAAGATTATCCTCGACGCCGCCACCGAAAGGGTTCTGGGTGTTCACATGCTGGGAAACCCCTGCTCGGAAATCATCCAGAGCGCCACAATCGCGGTTGCACAGTGCATGAACGCCGAAGACCTTCTCCACATAGTATTCCCCCACCCTACGGTGACGGAAATAATAAAGGAGACCCTGCTCTCGGCCGAATAAGAGCGCAACGCGCTACTTCAAGTGTTCCTCAAAGTAGCGCGTTACTTTTTCCATAAGATGTACGCGGTTGATTCCCATCACGTTGTGTTCGGCAACGGGATACGGGAAATAGTCCACCTGCACGAGCTCGTCTATGCAGGCCTGGATAAAGCTCAGGCTGTGCTCCCACACCACGGTGTTGTCCACGGCGCCCTGACAGATAAGGAGGTCGCCCTCAAGGCGTGAAGCCTTGTACACAAGGCTCGTCTGACGGAAGCCTTCGGGGTTGCTGTCGGCAGTATCCATATAGCGTTCGCCGTACATCACCTCATACCACTTCCAGTCAATCACCGGACCGCCGGCGACGCCCACTTTGAACACTTCCGGATAGTTCAGCATCAGCGAGATGGTCATGAATCCGCCATAGCTCCAGCCATGGACTCCGATGCGCTCCTGGTCGATGTAGGGATAGGTCATAAGAGCCCTGAGGCCGGCCATCTGGTCTTCCATCTCGGCCTGCCCGCAGTGGCGGTTGATGGCCTTTTCGTAGGCCGCGCCGCGGTTCTGCGTGCCACGGTTGTCCTGGATGTAGACAAAGTAACCGCGCTCTGCCATAAGCATTTCCCACATCCGGATGTTCGCGAGCCAGGAATCCTGGACCAGCTGGCTGTGGGGCCCGCCATAGACATAGACAATAACAGGATAGCTCTCAGAAGGGTCGAAGTCCTTGGGATATACAAGACGGTAGTAGTTCTCGTACAGACCGTCGGCGCTGCGAACGGTTCCCATCTCAACCTTGCAGGAAGAATAGGCCTCCAGAGGGTCCTCACCGGCAAACAGCAGCTCGGAAGTGCGTCCGTCGCAGGAACGCTTGAGCACATGGGTGGGAACGTTCAGATTGCTGTAATAATCCGCAAACCAGGTGCACTCATCATTCATCAGAATCCTGTGCCATCCCCTTTCCGGAGTGAGGGCAACAGGCTTTCCGAACTTAACTTTCTTCAGCGCCGCCTTGCGCGGAATCCTAAGCGAAATGCGGAAAAGATGGTTCTCCACTGGCGAAACCTCCGCCGAGGTATAGAAGACATTGGTGCCGTCGTTGCCGATGTATTCAACGTCGGCGTCAACCGCCGTAAGACGGCGCAGCGTGCCGAGGGTATCGGCCAGATACAGATTGCGGAAACCGTCGCGGTTGTCGGTGCGATAGATGAAAAGGTCGCAGCGGCCCTTCAGGAAATAGATGGGGTCGAGGGGCTCTATCCAGGCGTCATTGTCCTCAGTCAGAAGGGTTTTGATAAAGGCACCGCTGCTGGCGCTGTACTGGTTCAGCTTCATGTGGTGCTGGCTGCGGTCCAGAATCTGGGCATAGATGAAACGGCTGTCCGGACTCCACGTAACATTGGTAATATAGCGGTCCTCGCCGAAATCCTGCACATCGAGATAAACGGTACTCCGAGTTTGCATATCAAACACCCCGAGACTGATTATCTCGCTCTGCATGCCGTTCATGGGATAACGGATCTGACGCAGAGTACCCGTCCTGGAGCCGATGTCAAGCAGCGGAAACAGAGTCACTCCCCTTTCGTCCTTGCGGTAGAAAGCCACCTTGCTGTTGTCCGGAGAGATGAACACGCCGCCGTCTATGCCGAACTCGTTCCTCGAAACGGTCTCGCCATAGACTATTCCGTCCTCCTCGCTCTCGGCAATCAGGATGAGTTCTCCGGTCTCCGAATCGAAGATGCTGAGGTTGCCGTTGCTGCCCACCGGGCGAAGCCTCGGCTCAGAGGCAGGAGCGCTGAGCTGGTTCCCGTCGGCATCGAAGAAGTAGTATGGAGCGCGGGAATAGCCCACTCCACGGTAAATGGCTTCTTCCATAGTGAGATTACGCCCGTCGTGGGGAGCTCTCACGTCAATCACCTTCATGGGTGCGAACACCCTGTCGAGAGCCTGTGCGCTCTGTGCGAAAAAAGCGCCGCTCACAAGAGTAGCGCATGCGATTAAAAGTCTAAATACCTGTTTCATAAGCGTTTCCAGCCATTATAAGAAGAAAGGATCCTCGGCGTCGGGCGCCTGCACACCGGCAAACTCCACACTGTCTACAATAGCCCTTTCGTAGCCCCTCCAGGGCAGGGTGCCCTTGTATTCCTTGTAGTGGACGGTAACTCGCTCACCAGTCATCTGCATGAGTTCCTCGGCCACTTCCTTGTTCGCGACCGAGAACTTGAAATTCTTCGACTGAACGGTTCCGCCGGAATTCTTGCTGCCGTATCCGGTAAGGATCATTTCACCCTCATAGGTCTTGAAAATGTAACCGGTATAAGTGAGAGAATTGAGCTCTCCCGTCTTGGTCCCGTCCGAGAACACCCACAGGAACTTGAAATATCCGAAAAAACCCGCTCCCAACACGAGAGTCAGGATTATAATCCAGAGGATGGTTTTTGCAGTTTTTGCCATAGCTATTCCGTTTAGTTCACAAATGTACATTTTTTCCTTGAAAAATGCTATATTCGCAACTGTGAATTACCTGCGGAACACATCGCACGACCCTCACTGGAATCTCGCATTTGAGGAAGGCGTGCTGGAAAACGAGGCCCTCGACGAGCCCCTGTTCTGGCTGTGGCAGAACGGTCCATCGGTCATAATCGGCGAGAACCAGAGCGCCTATGCCGAGGTCAACCTCCCCTACCTGAAGGAAAACGGAATAGTGCTCGCCCGGCGCGTCACCGGCGGCGGAGCCGTCTACCATGACCTCGGCAACCTGAACTACACCTTCTGCTCCCCCCTCTCCGAAGGCGCCGACCTTGGGCCCTCCATGATTGCCGATGCCCTCCGCTCACTCGGCGTCCCGGCCTCGCTCAGCGGCCGCAACGACATCCTCGTCGACGGGCGCAAATGCTCCGGCTACGCCAAACGCCTCTGGCACAATCGTGTAATGTATCACGGAACCCTGATGTGGGATGTGAATCTCGACAAGCTAACCGCCGCCCTCTCCACACCAAGCAGCAAACTCATCACCAAGGGTGTCGCCTCAGTCCGCTCCCGCGTAGCCAACCTGAAAGACTATCTCCCGCAGTTCACCTCGGTTGAAGAATTCACCGGGGCCCTTGCATCTCAGCTCAATCCCGGCGAAGAAATCAAACTCCCCGCCCCAGTCCTCGACGGCATCCAACGCCTCGCGAAGGAGAAGTTCGCCTCCTGGGACTGGCTCTACGGCCACTCGCCCAAGACCACCGTCACCTACCGTAAACACTTCAGCTGCGGCAACATAGAAGCATCGTTCAACCTTATCGGCGG
>CAJOCS010000025.1:10363-19581 GCA_905233655.1 uncultured Bacteroidales bacterium
TAGGCGACCTCCCCGCCTCAGAACTCACCGCCGCCCTCGACGGCACCCCTTACACCGAAGAAGCCCTCAGCGCCCTCCTCTCCACGCTCCCCGTCTCCCGCTACTTTGACAGGCTAACATCCCTCGAGCTCACGCACTTGCTGTCTGGATAATATTTGCTGGGGGCGCTTTTTATATCCGTACCATGGCGTTGAGTAGTGACGGGATGGGGATGGGGATGGCGCGACGCGGGCATCGGCCTTTTAACTGCCCGCGGAGCGTCTATCCCCTCCCGAAGCGCATAAAAAAAAGACAGGCGGAAACCTGTCTCTTTGAGTGAGGACTGGCAGATTTGAACTGCCGACCTCTTGCCTGTCAAGCAAGCGCTCTAAACCAACTGAGCTAAGCCCTCATTCATTTGGGACTGCAAAGATAGAAGAAAAAAACTTAATCTCCAAGTTTTTCTTTTGCATAGTCCAAAGAAATCTTGAACTGCTTCTTACCCAGCGACGGAGCCTCGAACATAGCGTCGTTCATGAGCTTCTCGCAGATGGAACGGAGCCCACGAGCACCGAGCCTGTTCTTAATGGAAGTATCCACAATGAAGTCCAGAACCTCAGGCTCAATGACGAGCTTTATGCCATCCATCTTGAAAAGCGTCTCGTACTGCCGTATAACCGCGTTTTTCGGTTCCGTGAGGATACGCCTCAGAGAGTCTCGGTCGAGGGCGTCGAGGTAAGTGACCACCGGCAGACGGCCGATAATCTCAGGGATGAGACCATAGGAACGGAGGTCCATGGCATCCACGAATTCAAGCAAATTGTCCTTGCCGATTCGCTGCTTCTCCTCGGCCCCGAAGCCAATCACCTGAGTGTTCTTCCTGAGAGCGATATTCCTTTCGATACCCTCGAAAGCGCCGCCGCAGATGAAAAGGATATTCTGAGTATTCACATGGATGAACTCCTGCTCAGGATGCTTGCGGCCGCCTTTCGGAGGAACATTCACCACAGAGCCCTCGAGAAGCTTGAGCAAAGCCTGCTGCACACCCTCGCCGGACACGTCACGGGTAATGGAAGGATTGTCGCTCTTGCGGGAAATCTTGTCGATTTCGTCGATAAAAACGATTCCTCGCTCAGCCTTGGAGAGGTCGAAATCGGCCTCCTGCAGAAGGCGGGTGAGGATACTCTCCACATCTTCACCCACATAACCGGCCTCGGTGAGAACTGTGGCGTCCACGATGGTAAACGGCACGTCAAGCAGCCTGGCGATGGTTTTCGCAAGGAGAGTCTTGCCGGTTCCGGTGGGGCCAACGAGGAGGATGTTGCTCTTCTCGAGCTCCACCCCGTCCTTGGACTTCTCGGAGCCAAGATTGTGGCTGAGCCTCTTGTAGTGGTTGTACACCGCCACCGACAGCACCTTCTTCGCCCTGTCCTGACCAATTACGTACTGGTCCAGGAAAGCCTTGATTTCGGCCGGCTTGGGAGCCTGGGAAACCGGCTTGGGAGCACCGGAAGAAGAGCGTTCCTGCTGAATTTCACCCACATACTGGGCTGCCAGGGTGGCGCAGTCACTGCAGATGTAGCCTTCCATACCCTGAATCAGGTACGGAACTTCATGGTCACTGCGACCGCAGAGGACACAGCGTTTCTCGTCGTCCTTCTTCTTAGCCATCAGCGCTTGTGCAAGATTTCATCCACCATACCGTAGTCCAGGGCTTCCTGAGCGTTCATCCAATAGTCGCGCTCACCGTCGGCCGCCACCTTTTCGTAGGGCTGGCCGCTGTGCTCGGCGATGATGTTGAACAGCTCGGCGCGAAGCTTCTCAATCTCCTTGGCGGCGATGAGAATCTCAGTAGCCTGCCCCTGGGCTCCTCCGAGAGGCTGATGAATCAGCACCCTGGAATGAGGCAGCACACTCCGCTTGCCCTTCGTACCTGCGCAGAGCAGAACGGCGCCCATGGAGGCGGCCATGCCGGTGCAGACGGTGGCCACGTCGGGCTGGACAATCTGCATGGTGTCGTAGATGGCAAGACCGGAAGACACCTGACCTCCGGGAGTGTTCAGGTAGATGGTGACGTCGGCATTGCTGTCCTGGGAAGCCAGGAAGAGCAGCTGGGCCTGAATGATGTTTGCCACATCGTCGTCGATGGGAACACCCAGGAAGATGATGCGGTCCATCATGAGGCGGCTGAACACGTCCATCTGGGCAACGTTCAGTTTACGCTCCTCTGTGATGGTGGGATTGATGTAGCCGTCGAGCACGGACTGATAGGAAGACAGGGTCATCGAACTGATGCCCCTGCCCTTCACTGCGTATTTCTCAAAATCTGTCATATTTACTTGAGTTCCTTGAACTTGTCAAGTGAGATTTTCTTGGTCTGGAGAGTGACTTCCTCGCGGATTCGGGCGATGGTCTTGTTGTCTTCCACCTGCTCGCGGATGCGCCGGGCCTGGTTCTCGTCGGCAAGCATGTTGCGGGCAGCGCCTTCGATGAGGTCCTTGGGCATTCCGGCCATGCCGTACATGGCGTACTGGTAGGTCACGTATGCCGATGCGGCCTCAAGCAGGTCGGCCTCGGCGACGCGGATCTGGAACTTCTCCATGAGGTAGTCGCGGACAAGCTGCCACTTGTAGCTCTCTGCGAAGCCGGCGAATTCAGCCTCGACCTCCTGGGCGCTCATCTTGCCCTCGTTGACGTACACAAGGTAACGCTTGAGGAAGTCCTCGGGAATCTGGATGCCGGATTTCTGGACGAAATAGTTGCGGGCGTCAGTGCCGAAACGGTAGTTGGCCTCCTGCTCGTAGGAGTTCTTCACACGCTCGGCAATCTTTTCCTCGAACTGCTCGGGAGTGGTCACGACGCCTTCGCCGAAGATCTTGTCGTAGGTCTCCTGGCCTTCCTTGGCAGCCTCGAAAGTCTTCACGTTCACCACGGTGAAATCGAAAACAGGATTGAGGGTGGCAAGGCGCTCCTTGTCCACTTTCAGCATTGCAGCGCGGTCGGTCTCGTTCTCGAAAGCCTCGTTCACATTGACGACCACCTTGTCGCCTGCCTTCAGGCCGATGAAATTGCTGCGTGCGGCCTCGGCCACGTTGGGGATGGCCACATAGACACCCTCGGCCTTGTGCTCGTCGTTGGCTATGTCCACAATCACATAGTCCTTCTCGCCGGCCTTGTTGCCTTCAACAAGCTGGCCGTACTGCTCCAGGAGCTGGTTGCGGGCGTTCTTCTTGGCTTCCTGGGTGACGTTGATGTCGTAGTAGGGAATCTTGTCGTCCTTGCCGACCTCGAAACTCAGGGCCGAAGTCTGGGCGATGTCGAACTTGAAGCAGAAAGACTCGCCGTTCTCCCACTTGAGCTGGGGCTGGTCCTCGGAGGGCATGGGCTCGCCGATTACGCGGATGCCTTCGTCCTTGATGAATTTGTCGAGCTGCTCGCTGAGCACGGTATTGACGCTCTGATAGAGGGCCTCGTCGCCATAGAAACGCTGAATGAGGCTCATGGGAGCCATACCGCGACGGAAACCTTTGATGTCGGCCTTGCGCTTGTATTCGTTCAGACGATGGCGCAGGGCTTCTGCATAATCAGCCGCTTCGATGTCGATGGTTACCTGGTAGGTCAGGGCATCGGGCTGGGTTTTAGTAATGTTCATAAACTGTATTTTTGTTTTTTATATTTTCAAAGGGGGCGCAAAGATAGTAAAAAACGGCTAAACAAGCAATTTATTTACGCTTCGCGGCGCTTCGGATAGACAATTCGTTCGTGATAGAGCTGCTGAAGGTAGCTCTTGAGCTCAGCCTTTATGAGGTTCAGCTCATGGAGACTGATGTCGGCCGATTCCATCTGCCCCGCCTTCTCCTTGCCGGCGATAATGCCGTCCACGAACTTGTCGAACACCTCCGGAGTGTATTCCGTAAGGGTGCGCGAGGCGGCCTCGATGGAGTCGCAAATCATCAAGATTACCTGCTCCTTGGTCCTGGGACGGGGCCCGGGATAACGGAACACTGCGATGTCGGAAGGGTCTCCCCCGTCGTTCAGGTACTTGTTCAGGAAATAGCCCGTATAGCTGTCTCCATGATGGGTGCGGATATAATCCTGAACGAGTTCCGGAAGGCGGTGCTCCCTGGCGAGTGCCACACCGTCGCCCACGTGACGGATAATGTCGGCCGCACTCTCCTGAACGCTCTTGTCCTTATGGTAATTGCCCGCTCCGGCGCTGGCACTCTGATTCTCGATGAAGCAGAGAGGGTTTTTCATCTTGCCGATGTCGTGATACAGGGCTCCCACCCTGAGGCTGGGAAGATTAACGTCCAGGGAGCGCCCCACATACTCGGCCATGTTCATAACCTGAAGGCAGTGCTGGAAGGTTCCGGGGGCCTTTGCAGAAAGTTCCTGGAGAAGGGGCGAACTGGTATCGGCAAGTTCCTGGAGCCTGGTGCGGGACACCAGGTTGAATATGCGTTCGAACAGATAGATGAGCGGATACAGCGCCACTGTGAGCATCGAGCCCACGAAAATCTGGATTACGTTCAGCCACCAGACACTTGAGCTGCCAGCATCTATGAGCCTGAAGCCCAGGAAGATGAGGAGTTCGACGCCGAAGATTATCATGGCGTTCACAAACTGCAGCCAGCCCTTGTCGAAACGGGCGAAGGATTCCATTGCCACGACACCCGCCGTGAGGTACATCACGAAGAGTTCCATGCCGTTTCCGCAGAAAATGAGAAGCGGAAGCAGCGAAGCGATATACACCGGAAGCACCACTTTCTTGCGGAAGAAGGCCACCAGATACAGGGCGAATACAGGATAGGGCAGGATATAAAGCAGGCCCGGGAGGAATCGCTGCATCAGGAACGAGAACACAGCGGAGAGAAGGTAGACTGTGAGAAGATAGCGGTAGCGGCTCCTGTCCTCGAACACATACTGGTTGGTGAAGAAGATGCACAGATACAGAATCACCACGAGGGCCAGGCCGATTAGGATGTTCCCCAGATACAGCAGAATCCTCGGACCGTCGTAGCCGAACACCTTGTTGTACTCCGCCTTGTAGCTGTCCAGAATCTGTGCGATTTCCGGCGTAACCACCTCACCCTGAGACACTATCCTCTGGTCGGCGCTCACGTAGCCAAGGGTCGGGGAAAGGTAGTCGGCGCTCTCCTCGTGGCTGAGCTCGGTCATTGCGCGGTCGTAGATGAGGTTCGGGACGATGGCGTCGTAAACGCCGCTGCGCCTGAACAGCGAGTCCAGGTTCACCGCAGGATGATTCCTCGAAACCGCCGCAACGAGCTGGTCCCTGGCTTCGGACACCTTGTAGACTTCGCTCCTGGGATAACGGGTGGCGCGCTTGTCCTTCTGGATGTAGATTACATCCGGAGACACGTCGGCAAAGCCGTGGTCCAGGCGCACCTTGCCGTCGGAAATGACGCCTTTGGAGTAAATCTCCGAAAGGCGGGTAACAATCGACGGCCTCAGACTGTTCCAGCGCCCCAGGTCGAGGCTCTGGACATTTCTGAGCGCTGCCGATGTGCTCTCCTCCGAATACCTGTAGTAGGGCACCACCACCGAAGCGGAACTCTCGCGCTCGGCCTGAAGCTGCTCCTCCGTCTTGAGGATGGGAAAGTCGAACTGGGAGATTAGGGTTTCATACGGCCAGGGGCTGCCTTTCCTATAGTCATAATTGAATTTCGCGGTCCTTGGCATGAAAAGCACAAGGACTGCGAAAACAATTGCAAGCGGGTAGAACCTCCGCGGTATTTTAGGCATCGATATTTGCATAGTGCGCATTTTCTTCGATAAAGGCCCTGCGCGGCGGCACATCGTCGCCCATGAGCATGGAGAAGGTACGCTCCGCCTCTGCGGCGTTTTCTATGGTAATCTGGCGCAGCACCCTGCGGGAAGGATCCATGGTGGTCTCCCAGAGCTGGTGCTCGGACATTTCACCGAGACCTTTGTAACGCTGCACGGTAACGCCCTTGTCGGTTCCGCGGCCGAGCTCTGCGGTGGCGGCGTCCCTCTGGGCGTCGGTCCAGCAGTAGCGCTCCTCCTTGCCCTTCTTCACCAGATAGAGCGGCGGGGTTGCAAGGTAGACATAACCGTTGGCGATGAGGTCGAACATGTAGCGGAAGAAGAAGGTGAGGATGAGGCAGGCGATGTGGGCGCCGTCCACGTCGGCATCGGTCATGATGATAACCTTGTGGTAACGTAGCTTGGAAAGGTCCATGTGCTTCTCGCCGGTTTCGTCCTCCTGGGCCACCGTGACGCCGAGGGCAGTGTAGATGTTGCGCACCTCCTGGCTCTCGAAAGCGCGGTCCTGAGCGGCTTTCTCCACATTCAGGATCTTACCCCTCAGGGGCAGGATGGCCTGGATGCGGCGGTCGCGGCCCTGCTTTGCGGTACCGCCTGCGGAGTCTCCCTCGACGAGGAAGAGTTCGCACTTCTCGGGATCGTGGTCCGAGCAGTCGGCGAGCTTGCCGGGCATTCCGACGCCTCCCATGGGAGTCTTGCGCTGAACCATTTCACGCGCATGACGGGCGGCGGCGCGGGCCGTGGCGGCGAGAACTATCTTCTCGACGATGGTCTTTCCTTCCTTCGGATGCTCCTCGAGATACTGGTCCATTGCGGCCGCGGTGGCCTGGGACACAGCCGAAATGGCCTCCGGGTTGCCCAGCTTGGTCTTGGTCTGGCCTTCGAACTGAGGCTCGGCCACCTTCACGGAAATGACGGCGGTGAGGCCCTCACGGAAGTCCTCGGGGCTGAGCTCTCCCTTGAATTTGGAAAGGAGGTTGTTCTTCTCGGCATAATTCTTCAGGGAACGGGAAAGGCCCATCTTGAAGCCCTGGAGATGGGTGCCGCCTTCAATTGTGTGAATGTTGTTCACATAGGAGTAGATCCTCTCCGAGAAACCGGTATTGTACTGGAGGGCGATATCGATGGGGATAACCTTGTCGGAAGTTACCGTAATGGGCTCGGGGATAAGCTTGGGAGCGCCGGCGTCCAGGTAATCGATGAACTCGCGGAGGCCGTGCTCGCTGTAAAAGACGTCGCTCCGGAACACCTGGCGGCCGGTGGTCTTGCGCTCGCCGTCTTCCGTGGTGATGAACTCGTCCACCTTCTCGCGCAGGTCCGTGAGGGTGATTTCGATACCCTTGTTCAGGTATGCGAGCTCCCTCAGGCGGTTCGCCAGAGTCTCATAGCGGTAGACTATGGTCTGCGTGAAGATTGTAGGGTCCGGGTGGAAGGTTATGATGGAGCCGTGGTCGTCACTTTCCCCAACCACCTCGACGGGGGTGATGGGCTTGCCTTTGGAATACTTCTGGACGAAGATTTTGCCTTCGCGGTGGATTTCCGCCACGAGGCTGTCGCTGAGCGCATTCACGCAGCTCACGCCCACGCCGTGGAGACCGCCGGACACCTTGTAGCTGTTCTTGTCGAACTTACCACCTGCGTGGAGCACAGTGAGCACCACTTCGAGGGCGCTGCGGTGTTCCTTCTCATGCATGCCGGTGGGGATGCCTCGGCCATTGTCCTGAACACGGATGGAGTTGTCTTCGAGTATCTTGACGTCGACGGTATCGCAGTAGCCGGCCATGGCCTCGTCGATACAGTTGTCCACCACTTCATAGACGAGGTGATGGAGACCGCGTTCGCCGATGTCGCCGATGTACATGGAGGGGCGCTTGCGCACCGCCTCAAGGCCTTCAAGAACCTGGATACTGTTAGCGGAATACTGCTGTTCCGCCTGTTTCATCTCTTCAATATCTGCCATTTTTTATACGTTTTCCATAAACGTACAAATTTAGCAAAAATACTTTAGAAATGCAATAGGATTCCAGCGGTAAAATAGATGCCCTGTTCTGCGTGCAGAGGATATTTCTGAATGGTCTGGTTCAGTATGTTGCCAACCCGGAGCCAGGCCGAGACATTCCTGTCCAGTCCGTACTCGCCGTAGAGGCCGAGATCCAGATAGCCGGGCATGGAGACGGTGGCCGCTTTCCGGGCCGTAACTCCTTCAAGGTCAACGCCTGCCTTGATTCTTCCACCCCAGTTGTAGAGAGCCCGGAAGTTGCCGTGAATCATCTCCGGAGCAAAGAGAAAGTTCTCTTTGAGGTCTGTCCAGCGCCATACGAGACGGCCGCCGGCGTCGAGCCATTCGTTGGAGAAGGAGAGCTCTGCATCGGCAAAGAACATGTTGTAGTCGGCGAAATCGAAGATGGGGGCCAGAGCCGGGGCCGTAATTACGCCCCAGAGCAGGCCGTTCTCCCAGCGGGTATAGCCGCCGTTGAGGTTGTAGCTGAGCCTGCCGAACAGTTTGCCCCTTATTCCCAGCGTTGCGGTTATCCGCTCTACCGAATTGTCAGCCGTGCCTGCGAAGCCGGCGAGGAAGATGTTGTCCATTAGCATGTCGCCGTAGGAATTCAGCCTGTTCCCTCCTGTGACGGCCGACTGGAACACCAGCACGTCGTCCACAAGGGTATAGCTCAACTTCACTTCTGGGAAAATGAGGCCGGACTTTTTCGGGTGGAACGAGGTGGGAGAATTGATGATGGAAGCGAACTTCACTCCGGCGTCCACGCTGAGGTCTCCGATGGAGAAAACATAGCGCGGAACCACTTCAAGCTGGCCGACATAGTCCCCTCCGGAATAAGTAAAGGTCTCAAGCTTGTATCCCAGGCGAAGAAGCGACTCCCCGAGGGGCGTTCCAAGCTCTCCGTGAAGCAGTATACGGTTCTCCTTTAGGGCATTGCAGCTGAGGAAGCGGTAATCCGCCGCGATGTCGTAATAGAAGGGCGCGAAGTCGTCGGAAGCCTTCACCCTCGCAAGGGCATTCACTCCGTTGTGGCCGCGGGCATCCCAATCGTCACGGGCGGTGAGATTGAGGTAGCTGATATCGGCAAACACGCTTCCGGAGCCATAGGAGAGGAAGCCGTTCACACCGGCATCGGTGTTGAGACGGTAGCCGGAAGTGCGGGCGCCGCTGTCTTTCAGCCATCCTCCCTGGTCGGTAATCGTGCGGAAAAGGCCGATGTATGAGCTGTGATTGGCATAGAGGTTCACCCTGTAGTTCTCGCCCCTCAGCGGAGTCCATACCGCAGTGAGCTCCGGATGAAGGGAATAACCGGCCCCGGCCTTTACGTAAAGGGTGTTTTCGGCCGATGGACGGGCGAGCGGACGGAGCTGAACCAGATAGGGACGGAATTCGTAGGAACCACGGTAAGGCGTGGTGATTACGTCGTAGTCGA
>CAJOCS010000025.1:19734-32325 GCA_905233655.1 uncultured Bacteroidales bacterium
CATAGTCTACTGCAATCTGTGAAGTCTGAGTTCCACCTGGTCCGGGATGTCGTCTCCGGGGCCCTGTGAACGGTAACCGTCGCGTATGCTCTCGAGCGTAGCGCGTGCCTGGGCTATGTTGCCCTGACGCTCGTAGCTGTCGGCCAGGATGATGAACGCCTTGGCAAGCCAGTAGTTCTGCCCGCCACAGACCTGTGCGAAGGCCTGAACGCGCCTCTGGACGTCGTCGAAACGGGCGTTGTCCAGAAGATCCTGGATGAGCAGGACTGCGGCCTCGGCGCCTTCTGCGGTGGAAGGTTCATCGGAGAGGTCCTCCAGGATGGCGAGGGCCTCGGTCCTGCGGCTGCTGGCAAGGTACGACTTGGCCGTCACATACATGGCCTCCCGTTTGAGTTCCGGAGTGGCGTCGCTGCGCCTTGCCACCACCTGGGCAGCCTCGGCGGCGTCTTCCCACTCGCGGGCGCGGAATGCGGCCCTCATCATGCCAATCTCGGCCGCAGCAACATTCTCCGGCATCCTCGCGCTCTCCTTGAGGGAGAGATACGAGCCGAAGGCCTTGCCGTAATGGCCGAGCTCGAGAGAGATGTCGGCGAAACGCAGGAGTGCGGTCTCGGCGAAGGAGCCTTCAAGACCGCCCTCAAGGGCCTGGGCGTAGGCATCGGCTGCCCTTTCGCGGTCGCCGATGGCGCGGTAGCTTTCGCCCAGATAGAAACGGGCCTTTGCCACATTGGCGCCATTGGGATACTGCTCGAGGTAGCCCAGCAGGGTGTTTATGCTCTTTGCGGCGTCTCCGCCCATGAATATCTGCTCGGCAGTGGAGAAGTAAACTTCTTCCTTCTGCTCGTCGGTGCGATTAACTCTGTCTCCAAGGCTGTCGACATAGTCGAGATAACCCTCCGGATCTTCCATCGTACGGTAGATGGACTCAATCGCGAGAAGGGCCTCCTCCACGTAATCGCCGCCCTGTTCCACCACCAGCTTGTAGCAGGTGAGAGCCACGTTCACATTGCCTCGGTTGCGCTCCACAAGGCCGAGTTCCAGCAGGGAGAGAGTTGCATAGGCAGGGTCCGTGGATGTGGCCCGCAGGGTTCTGAAAGTACGGATTGCGTCGTCATCGTTACCGGTTGAGACGTAGGCGCGGCCAAGCTCATACATGGCTTCATTGTAGTACGGAACCTGAGGGCTTGCGCTCTTTACGTTCTCGAGGAAATATACCTTGCGGTCGAATTCCTGGATGAGGCCGCAGGCAACGCCGGCGCGGAAGGCCGGGTAGATGTCCCCCTCGAGCGGATAATCGGCCAGACGGCGCTCGTAGGCCACGATTGCGGTGGGGTAATCCCCCTTGAAGAAGTAGCAGTCCCCTATCCTGGTTTCGGCGTCGGCCCCGAAAGCGTCTGCGTTGCCGGTAAGATAGTTCTGGAACCACCTCAGGGCGTGGTCGTAATCCCCTTCGCGGAAATAGGTATAGGCCACCTGGTAGCTGATGAGGTCTCCTTCCGGACGGCCGTTAAGGGCCGAGAGGTTGTAAAGGTCGGTGAGGATGCTGCGTGCTTCGGCGTACTTGCCGTCGCGGTACTGGGCCTCTGCGAGCCAGTATCTTGCGAGCTGGTTGAACGGGTCCCTCCGGGGGCTGTAATAGGCGGCGGCCCTCAGGTGCGGCACCGCATCCCTGTATGAACCGCTTTCCATGAGTTCGACGGCCCTCAGGAAGTAGGCCTTCATGTAGTTGGACTGCATGCGGGGCTCCAGGGTTTCAATCTGGTCGTATGCCGCCACGGCCGCTTCGTAATCGTGGTTCTGCAGGGCGGCCATGGCCATATAGGAATAAATCCTGTCTCCCTTGCTGCGGGTTCCGTAACGCTCCAGATACTCCGTGAACGGAGCGGTGTCGCCATTTATATCGAAGGAGAGCTTGGCAAAATTGAAGAAGGCATCCTCCTGGATTTCAGCAGAATACGACTGCTCCGAAGCCTCCCTGAAAGCATCCAGAGCCGCAACTTTATTGTGAAGGCGCACATAGCTGTAGCCCATCTGATAATTGGCTATCTGGCCGAGCGAATCGGTACGGGCGGGCATCTGGGAGAAATTGTCCACTGCGCCCTGCCAGTCCTCCACGAGGAAGAGCACCTCGCCGGAGTAGAAATAATCGGAGCGTGTGAGTGCCCCCTTGTTGCGGAGGTTCTGCTCGTAGTAGCTGCGGGCCTTGTCCACGTCGCCCAGGATGAGATAGGACTCGCTCATGATGCGGGCCATATGGGGCTGGCGGTCTGCAGGTATGCTGTTGAAAAGGTCCTCGCCGAACTCCACCACGTAGCGGTAGTCTTTCTCGTTGAAACGGCACTCGAGGATGTAATAGTTCGCAAGGGCGGTGAAGCGGTGGTCGTCGGCAGCGCGGAGGAACCAGTCCGCAGCCTCATGGAAGTTGCCCTGGGCGTAGTTGATATATCCGAGCGAATAGTAGGCAGGGGCCGTGTAGTCGCTCTTCGGGAGGTTGCGCATGGCCATGAGAAGCTGTTTCGCGCGTTCCCATTCACCCACTCCGAATGCGCTGTAAGCCTTCTTGTAGGCATACTCGGCACGCCTGGAGGGGTATACGTCGTCCTCTGAAATGCGGCAGAAATGGAAATAGGCGTCCTCGAAGCGTTCCTTGTCGAAAAGGTCAAGGGCCCAGGCGAATTCCACCTCGGTTGAAAGGACACTCTCCGGGTAACGGTCCAAGAAAGATGCCGCCTCGTCCTCATATCCGGGGCTTTGCATGCCGATGCTGCAGAGCACCCTGAGGCCTTCGGCATCGGCCCCCTCAACGTTCTGGAGAAGGGCCGCGGCCTGTGAATACATTCCGGAGCCGTAAAGCTCCCTTGCACGGCTGATGTCCTGGGCGAAAAGACTGCCTCCTGCCAACAGGAGGGCGCCCAGAACGGATATAATCAGTTTTTTCATACTATCGTATTATGTCCCCCGACACTCATGTCAATAATTTTACAAATTTACGAAAAAATCTGATTATCTTTGTGCGAAAGCTCGAGAAAATATGGACGCTCTGATTCACTTCGGCAAGGCCGATATTCTCAATGGTGAAAGCACCGTTATTTACGGCCTGGACATGGACATCTTCCCCGGCGATTTCGTCTACATCGTGGGCAAGGTGGGCTCCGGTAAAACATCCATTATCAGGACAATGACTGCAGAAAACCGTCTCCTCACCGGAGAGGGCAGCGTCTGCGGTTTCGCCCTCAACGGAATTCGTACGCGGGATATCCCCTACCTCCGCCGCTCGCTCGGTGTGGTGTTCCAGGATTTCCAGCTCCTGATGGACCGGAGCGTTGAAGACAACCTGAGCTTTGTCCTTCGAGCCACTGGGTGGAAAGACCAGCGCCTGATGGACGAGCGCATCAGCGAAGTCCTCAAGAGCGTGGGCATGTCCACAAAGGCCCACAAGATGCCCCACCAGCTTTCCGGCGGCGAGCAGCAGCGCATTGCAATTGCCCGGGCCCTGCTGAACAAGCCCTCCGCCATCCTGGCCGACGAACCCACCGGCAACCTCGACGGAGAAACGGCCGACGGCATTCTCCAGCTGCTAGTGAAACTGAACCGTGAAGGCACCACCGTGGTTATGGTAACCCACAACAGGGCTATTTTCGAAAAGTATCCCGGACGCGTGTTCAGCTGCAAGGACGAGCACTGCGAGGAGGTTGTCGACGACGGAATCGAAGTCCAGATATGACAATCGTCCAACGCTATGCCCTTGCGGTGGAATGGTTCCGTTCCAACCGCCCTTCCGCCCAGTCCGAGCTGAATTTCAAAGACCCGTTCCAGCTGCTTGTGGCCGTGATTCTCTCGGCCCAGTGCACCGACAAAAGGGTGAATATGGTAACCCCGGCGCTCTTTGAGCGCTTCCCCGACGCGGCCAGCCTTTCGGCGGCATCTTTCGACGAGCTTATCCACTTCGTGAAAAGCGTATCCTACCCCAACGCCAAGGCCCGCCACCTGATTGACATGGCCGCAAAACTCCTTGCCGATTTCAACGGAGACGTGCCTTCCGACATCGACTCGCTGATGTCGCTTCCGGGTGTGGGCAGGAAAACCGCAAACGTAATAGCCTCAATCGTTTACGACAAGCCGGTAATAGCGGTCGACACACACGTTTTCAGGGTGTCTCACCGCCTCGGCCTGTCAAAGGGGATAACGCCCTACGAAGTGGAACTCGATCTGGAAAGGCATATCGCGCCGGAAGACCGTCCCGTAGCTCACCACTGGCTCATTCTGCACGGCCGCTACGTTTGCACGGCGAGGGCCCCAAAATGCGGAGAATGTCCGTTCAGCTCATGGTGTCCGGAGCGTAAGCTTTACAAATAAGCAGCAGATTCCCCTCCGCGCTCTTCACACCGTACAGGTGCAGCGGAGCACCGTCCTGCATCCCGGCTTTGCGACGGAGCTCATCGGATGTGAGCGGAATATTGCAGGCGGTGACGTCGGCCTTACCGTATCTCTTTCCAATCTCCTTCAATGAGCGCTTGTCAAGCGGCGCCACTTCGAGTATTTCAAGAACCCTTCCGAAGGGGCGCAACTGCTCCGGAACAGGCTCCGGGGAAACGTAAATATGGGTATGACGCTCAATTTTCGACATTCCGAAGCGGTAGCATGGCAGGGCAAATGCCCCGGCTTTGAGAAGCGCCTTCCCGGGGTCGAAGAGCCACCATCCGGCCTCAGGGATACAAGGAATCCCGGTCCACGCCAGGTCGGCCTCCCCAAGCGGCAGGACAGAGCCCGACGAATAGAGCCGCAGGGAATACGGAGCGCTCCAGCCCCTTTCCAGAAGTAGCAGAAGTTCCTTGCACTCCCCTCCTGCCGCAACCACATGCACCTCCTTCACATGGCCGAGCTGGTGACAGACGAGCGTAATATCGGCCATGGGTGAAAGCTTCAGCAACAGCTTCGGGCAGGCTTCCAGCAACTCGGGAAGCAGTTCCATAACATTCGGGGTGCAGTCTTCCAGACGGAACACCTTCCGCCCGGAGGAATTCCTTCTGGCAGGGTCCAGAAAGATAACATCCGGCTGAAAACCGTCCAGCACTTCACGAAGATTTCCCGCTTTCAGTTCACAGTTCCGTACCGTAATATTTCCGGCTCCGAGCTCCCTGAAATTGTGTGCCGCAGCGGCGGAGAGTTCCGCTTTCATCTCATTGTAGAGGACCTTCCCGAAAACCCGGCTGAAAGCCCAGGCATCCACGCCCAGGCCTCCGGTGAGGTCGGCAATGGCGGAAGATGCGCCATCGGCCTTTGCCACCGAAGCCTTGTACCGGGCGGTCTCGGAGGAAGAGCACTGTTCCGCGGAAAGTCGCAGTGGGAAACGGAGCGAAGGCAGGGCATACCATTCCGGCACCTTGTCCTTAAGCTTTTTCCTGCACTCGAGCGTACTCAGGGCAAGCTCGAATTCAGGGAAATCCGAATGCCGCTTCCGTGCCAGCGCAAGCGCCGCCACGTCGTCGAGACTGTGCTCCAGAATAAATTGCTCCCATTCCATATTGCAAAAATACATATAATTCTCTATATTTGTTAATTGTAAAGGATCCGGAGGTTTTGGGCTTGGAAACCCATAGCCACCCTCGACGTAAGTGGGAACTAAAAGAAACTGAAACAGACACTAAAACCACTGATATGAAAACTTACAAAGAAGTAGCACAGAGCTGGCTCGACGGCAATTTTGACGCCGAGACCAAAGCCGAGGTGAAACACCTCATGGAAACCGACCAGGTTGCACTTGAAGACGCCTTCTACCGCAATCTTGAATTCGGTACCGGCGGCCTCCGCGGAACCATGGGAGTCGGCACGAACAGGATGAACAAATACACGGTTGGAATGGCCACCCAGGGCCTTGCAAACTACATCAAGGCCAACGTGAAGGGGCAGGCCAGCGTGTGCATCAGCTACGACGCCCGCAACAATTCCGAACTCTTCGCAAAAATCAGCGCCGACGTCCTTTCCAACAACGGCATCAAGGTCTTCCTATTCGAAGGCCTCCGTCCCACCCCGGAGCTGAGCTACAGCATCCGCGCCAAGAAAGCCACGGCCGGAATCATGGTCACGGCAAGCCATAACCCCAAGGAGTACAACGGCTACAAAGTGTTCTGGAGCGACGGCGGGCAGATTACCGCCCCCGTAGACAAAGACATCGTGGCCGAAGTAGCAAAGATCGAAGACCCCGCCGACGTACGCTTCCAACCCGTCGCAGGAGAACCCAAGGGAGAAATTGAAATGATGGGCGCGGAAATGGACGAGCACTATCTCAGCGACATCCTCACCCTCACCCTGAGCCCCGAGGCGGTGAAAAAGCATGCCGACCTCAAAATCGTCTACACCCCGCTTCACGGCTGCGGCGTACGCCTTATGCCCGAGGCCCTCAAACGCATCGGCTTCAAGAACATAATCCACGTTCCCGAGCAGGATGTGAATGACGGCAACTTCCCCACCGTGGTCTCCCCCAACCCGGAAGAGCCGGCCGCAATGGCAATGGCCCTCGCCAAGGCCGATGAAACCGGCGCCGACCTGGTGCTCGCCACCGACCCCGACGCCGACCGCCTTGGAATCGCCGTCCGCAACGACGAAGGCAAGATGGTGCAGCTCACCGGCAACCAGACCTGGAGCTTCCTCACCTACTATGTGCTCACCCGCTGGAAAGAACTGGGCAAGCTGAACGGCAAGCAGTACTGCGTGAAGACCATAGTCACCAGCGAACTCATCGCAGCCATCTGCAAAAGCTTCGGAGTGAAGTGCTACAACGTCCTCACCGGCTTCAAATACATCGCAGAAGTGCAGAAGCAGCAGGAAGGCAAGACGGAATTCATCTGCGGCGGAGAGGAAAGCTACGGCTTCAACCTCGGCTCCTTCGTCCGTGACAAGTGCGCCCAGATTTCCGGCTGCATGGTGGCGGAATGCGCAGCATGGGCCGCCGAGCAGGGCATGACCCTCTGGCAGCTGCTCCAGAAAGTGTACAAGGAATACGGCCTCTACGTGGAGAAGATGGTCTATATTGTCCGCAAAGGCAAATCCGGCGCCGAAGAAATCCAGAAGATCATGGCAGACTACCGCGCCTGCCCTCCCGCAAAGATTGCCGGCAGCCCCCTTGCAAAGGTCATCGACTACAACAAGCCGGAGGAAACCGGACTTCCCAAGAGCAACGTCCTGCAGTTCTTCAACGAGGCTGGCGACGTGGTCTCCGTACGTCCTTCCGGAACCGAGCCCAAGATCAAGTTCTATTTCGGCGCCAAGGGCGACGACGCTCCCGCCAAAATAGAGCTCCTGAAAGCCCAGTTCGTGAACTAGCCGTACATCGGCCGAATCTCAATTATTTACGGGATTTCTTGCAACTTTGCAGGAAATCCCGTATTTTTGCAGTCCTTTTCGGGGTATTAGCTCAGTTGGTAGAGCGATAGGTTCGCAATCTATAGGTCAGGGGTTCGAATCCCCTATGCTCCACGAGACATTCTACTCATGTATTACAGGGATATTCCGGCCGCTCAGATGCAGGACCTTTCTGAAAGGATTCTGTACGAAGACAATCACCTTCTCATTTTAAACAAACGCTCAGGCGAGATTGTCCAGGGCGACAAGACCGGCGACGAGCCCCTTTCGGAAACCCTCAAAGCCTTCATAGCAAAAAGAGATTCAAAGCCCGGACAGGTTTTCATGGGGGTAACCCACCGCCTGGACCGCCCGGTGAGCGGAACCGTGGTATTCGCCAAGACCTCCAAGGCCCTGGAAAGGATGAACGCCATGTTCCGCGACGGCAGCGTCCACAAAACCTACTGGGCTCTCTGCTGCGAAAAGCCCGCGAACCCTGAAGGGGAACTCGAGGACTGGCTTGTGAGGAATGAAAAACAGAACAAATCGTTCGTCACTTCCCGCCCCGGCGGCGAGGCCAAGCTCGCCCGCCTGCGTTACCGCTTTCTAGGCAGCACCGAGCGCTACCATCTGGTGGAAGTGGAACTGCTGAGCGGACGTCATCACCAGATTCGCTGCCAGCTCTCACACATGGGCTGTCCCATCAAGGGAGACCTCAAATACGGAGCGCCCCGCTCTAATCCCGACGGAGGAATCTCCCTTATGGCCCGCAACATACAGTTCATCCACCCGGTCAAAAAGACCCAGGTGGATGTAACGGCCCCTGTTCCGGCTTCATGGAAAGGGATTGGGGAACTTGGCATCTAAAGCGGGCCCACCTGCCGGAGATTATTTCTTCTTTTTCATGCTTTTGCGCCTTGTGATGGCGCACCACATGCCCGGACTCATTCCCATTATGCGCCTGAACGACTCCTGGAAGGAGTTCATGTTATGGAAACCGGAGAGTTCCATAAGGTCTATCACTCTCAGCCCCATATTCTGCCTGTAAACTTCCATGGCGTACATTATCCGGTAATAGTTAACATACTGCCTGAAGTTCTTGCCCGCATAACGGTTTATAGTCCGTGATAAGTAGGACTTGTTTGCCATGATGGCATAGGAAAGGTCCCTAATGGAGAAACCCTCCACCAGAAACGGTTTCTTCTCCACCATGTACCTGCAGCATCTGTCGTAGAGGAGCTGGTCGGTCGCCGCCCGGTCCAGGGGATAATCAGTGGCGGAAGACGCTGCCTTTACGGGTTTTTTCTTCCGCTTTTTCCTGAACAGACAGGATAGCAGGTTTAGTTTTTTCATAGGCTTTCGTTCCAGTTGGTCCGGAACGGTGTGCCCGCAGAAGCTGTCAAAGATCTATTTCTTGATGGTCTCGAAGCCGTTCCCGTATACTCCGCTCACATGGGAGACCGAAAGGAAGGCCTTGGGATCTATTCCCTTGATGGTCTTGAGGAGCAGGTTCAGGTCGGTCTTCCTCGTAATGACCATCAGGATATGGCTTTTGTTCTTGGTATACCAGCCTTCACCGTCGATTACGGTAACGCCGCGGTGAATCTCCTTGGTAATTGCATCGGCAATGGCTTCATACTCGGCCGACATGATGAACAGCTGCACGCTCCTTGTGGAACCCATAAGGTAGGCATCCACCACCTTGCTGTTCACGGTGACAAGGATGAGACCGTAAACGACCGTGGTGACCTTCTCTCCCAGAGGCATCAGATGGCTGAGCGGTTTACCGTCGGCCCCGAGCAGCACCTCGCCCGTGACAGGGTCGGTGTCGGGCACGAAGGAAGGCACCAGGAGGGAGGAAAGGATAATCACAAAGTCCAGATACAGAATCACTTTACCGGGCGAAACATTCCTGAACTTGGTGTAGATTATGGCAATGATATCAGTCCCGCCGGTGGAACCTCCGTTGGAAATGGACATGCCGATGCCGATACCGGCGGCGAGACCGCCGCAGAGGGTAGACATCAGCTTGCCGTTCTGCAGGGCGATGGTGTTGATGAAATCGGGCGGAATGAGGCCGGGAAGCACCCTCAACCCCACCGATGCCAGGATAATGGCATAGATGGTCTTGGCGCCGAAACCCATGCCTATCACCACTACGGCGGCAACCAGCAGGAGGGCGTTGAGGACAAGATAGCTGTAACCCATCTGGATGGTTCCGTGGGTGGCGTACTGGATCATGGAGCTTATACCGGAAACTCCGCCGCCAACCAGGTTGTTGGGCATCAGGAAGATACACCATCCTCCGACGTAGATGAGGATACCAAGGGTGACCATGAGCCACTCCTTGATTACCGTCATCATGCTTTTTTTGTTTAGCAGGGGCATGTTCAGTTATTTGACAACAACGTTTACGATTCGTCCGGGAACCACGATTACCTTTACAATGGAACCGTCGCCAAGGTAGCGGGAAGTGGATTCATGAGTGCGCACGGCCTGCTCCACCTCGGCGGGAGCCATGGATGAAGGCACCTCCAGGAAGAAACGCGTCTTCCCGTTGAAGGAAACCGGATACTTGACCATGCTGTCGGCAGCAAGCGACTCGTCGTAGGCGGGATAGCTGGCATAGACCACCGAATCTTCGTGGCCGAGCTGGTGCCAGAGCTCCTCCGCGACATGGGGGGCGAACGGCGAAAGCAGCACCACGAGAGGCTCCAGGATGGCCCTCTTCGAGCATGAACCCAGCTCGTTCAGGGCAATCATGAATGCCGAAATGGTGGTATTGTAGGAGAACTGTTCGATATCCTCCTGCTCCTTGCCGATGAGCTTGTGCAGGGTCTTGAGTTCGTCGCGGGTAGGGGCTTCGTCATTCACAAGGAAGTTGTCGCGGTCCCAGAACATGCGCCAGAATTTCTTCAGGAAACGGTTCACACCGTCGATGCCCTTGGTGTCCCAGGGCTTTGCCTGTTCGATGGGACCGAGGAACATTTCGTAAAGACGCAGCGTATCGGCGCCGTAGGTGTCGCAGATACGGTCCGGATTCACCACGTTGTACATACTCTTCGACATCTTCTCCACAGCCCATCCGCAGATGTATTCGCCGTCCTCGAGCACAAACTCGGCGTCCCTGTAGTCCGGCCGCCAGGCGCGGAAAGCGCCTATGTCCAGACGGTCGTTGTGAACTATATTCACGTCCACATGCACCGGGATGGTCTCATACTTGTCTTTCAGCCCGGCGGAAACGAACTTGTTGGTGCCGGGAATCAGATATACGAAATTGGAACGGCCCTGGATCATGCCCTGGTTGATGAGCTTGCGGAAAGGCTCGTCCTCACAGACATAGCCTAGGTCGAAGAGGAACTTGTTCCAGAAGCGGCTGTAAATCAGGTGGCCGGTGGCATGCTCAGTTCCACCCACATAGAGGTCCACGCTGCGCCAGTATTCGTCGGCCTCGCGGGAGACCAGCTCATTGTCGTTGTGGGGGTCCATGTAACGCAGATAGTAGGCGCTGGAACCGGCGAAGCCAGGCATGGTGGACACCTCCAGGGGATAACCCTCATAGGTCCAGTCGGCGGCACGGGCAAGAGGCGGACGTCCGTCCTCGGTGGGCTTGTATTCATCCACTTCGGGAAGAGTCAGAGGAAGCGCCTCCATGGGAAGCGGAGTGGCCACACCGTCCTTGTAGCAGATGGGGAAAGGCTCGCCCCAGTAGCGCTGACGCGAGAAAATGGCGTCGCGAAGACGGTAATTCACCTTCCTGTGGCCTATACCCTTGCTCTCCACATAGTCGATTGCGGCGGGAATCGCCTGCTTTACGGTCATCCCGTTTAGGAAACCGCTGTTGCACATGATGCCTTCCTTGGCGTCGAAGGATGCCTCGGAGACATCGGCCCCCTCGATAAGGGGAATGATGGGAAGGTCGAACTTGCGGGCGAAGGCATAGTCACGGCTGTCGTGGGCCGGGACGGCCATGATGGCACCGGTGCCGTAACCCGCGAGCACATATTCTGAAATCCACACCGGAACCTTCTTGCCGTTGAGGGGATTCTCGGCATATGAACCGGAGAAAACGCCGGTGACGGCTTTTCCGGCTATCCTTTCACGCTCGGTCTTCTTCTTTACCTGCTCCAGATAGGCCTCCACGGCCTCTTTCTGCGATGCCGACGTGAGTTTCTCCACCCACTCGCTCTCCGGAGCAAGAACCATGAAGGTTACGCCGAATACGGTGTCGGCACGGGTGGTGAATATGGTCATGTCGTACTTGGCGCCGTCGCACTCCACCTTGAACACCATCTCGGCGCCTTCGGAACGGCCAATCCAGTTGCGCTGCATCTCCTTGAGCGACTCGGTCCAGTCTATCCTGTCCAGTCCCTCGAGAAGACGCCCCGCATAGGCCGATACCCTGAGCTGCCACTGGGTCATCTTCTTCTGGAAGACGGGGTGACCTCCACGCTCGGAGAAGCCGTCCTTAACCTCGTCGTTTGCGAGCACGGTTCCCAGCGCAGGGCACCAGTTCACGGTGCTTTCGCCCTGATATGCGATACGGTACTGCATCAGGATATCGGATTTCTGCCTGTCGCTGAAACCCTTCCACTGCTCTGCGGTAAAGGGCTCATGCTCGCCGCAGGCGGCGTTGACGGCAGCGCTGCCGCCCTTTTCGAAAGCGGCTTCGAGCTCCTCGATTGGACGGGCCTTGCCGGCGGCGTTGTCATACCAGGAGCCGAACATCTTGAGGAAATCCCACTGGGTCCACTTGTAGTAGTCCGGGTCGCAGGTGCGGAAGGAACGGTCCCAGTCAAAGGAGAAGCCGATGCGGTCCAGCTGCTCACGGTAACGCTTTACGTTCTCCGTGGTGGTCTTTTCCGGATGCTGGCCGGTCTGGATGGCGTACTGCTCGGCGGGAAGGCCGAAGGCGTCGTAACCCATAGGGTGAAGCACGTTGAAACCCTTCAGCCTCTTGTAGCGCGCATATATGTCGCTGGCGATGTAGCCCAGAGGATGGCCCACGTGAAGACCGGCTCCCGAAGGATACGGGAACATGTCCAGGACGTAGTACTTCGGCTTCGAAGAGTCCGTCCTGGCGGCGTAAGTCTTGTTCTGGGCCCACCAGGCCTGCCATTTTTTCTCGATTTCAAGGAAATTGTAATCCATATTGTCAGTTTATTATCATCCCGTTTATGCCGAAGGAGCCGTCGCTGCGGCGCTGGAGGCGGAACTCCACCGCAACGGTCATCGCAACCTTCACTTTCT